>RFSE01000055.1 GCA_009924135.1 Pseudomonadota bacterium
GCCGGCCAAGCCCGCGCGCGAAGGTCTGGCCAAGTCCCGCACACCTTTCGAAGTGGACGTGACCGCCGTTGTACAACCGGGCGAGAACGTCCTTGCCCTGCGCGTGGACCACACCCGCATGACCGACCTCGCCCTCGGTGGCATCCTGCGCCCTGTGGTGCTGATCGAAAAGACCCGGTGACATGCGGCGGGCCGTCTCCAGCCATCAGCCATCAGCCATCAGCTATTAGCAATTAGCTGACGGCTGACGGCTAACAGCTTCCCCCGCCTGACTTTGCCACTCGCATTCCCGCATTTCTTGGGCTAAAGGTGCGCTGACTGACGGTGACACCGAACCTTCCGCAACCCCTGCCTGACGCTTGGCCAGCCGAGCTGCGCTTGCTGTGCTCGCAGCTCCGCGCGGCCCTCGGTACGGCGACGGAGGCCGATCTGGCGCGGCTCACGCAACCCGTGGACTGGAACGCCTGGCTGGGCTGGGTGCAGCGCCACCGGGTGGAAGCCTATCTGCAACGACACCTGCCATCGGCGGTCCGCGCCGCCTTGCCCGCGCCGGTGGCGGCGCAGTTGCGAACGCTGGGCCTGACCAATGCCCAGCGGGCCATGGCACGCGCCGGGGAGTTGATCCGGGTCACCCAATTGCTTGCGCAGCAGGGTATCCGCAGCCTCGCTTTCAAAGGCCCGGTGCTGGGCGTCCAGCTTTATGACGAACCGGGCGTGCGCCATGCCGGTGATCTCGATCTGCTGCTGGCCCCGGCCGACGTCGCGCGGGCGGACGCCGTGCTCAGGGAGACGGGTTACCAACGGGCGCAGCCGGATTTCGAGCTGACTCCCTTTCAGTGGCGCAAGTTTCTGGACCTGCATCATGAAGTCGGTCTTTGGCATCCCGGGCGGCGCATCGCCGTGGAGCTGCAATGGCAGCTGGAGGGGTTGCCCGACGCCTCGTTTGAAGCTTTATGGCCGGCGCGCGTACCGGTCTCCGTGGCCGGCGAAACGCTGCTGACCCTGCCAGAAGCGGTGCGACCGCTCCACCTGTTCACCCACGGAGCGAAGCATGGCTGGGCAATGCTCAGTTGGCTGCTGGACGGCGCGTTGCTCCTGCGCGATGACCAAGTGTCGAAGGCCGCATGGTGGCCGGCAGCACAGCACGCCCACCTGACGCGTCCGTTGCTGCAAGGAGCCGCCCTGGCCGCCCGCCTGCTGAATGTCGCCCTCCCACCAGAACTGGCCGCCAGGTTGGCAACTGCGCGGGCCTTGCCGGGCTTGGTGGACGACGCGTTGGCGCGCATGGGCCGGGAGCCCTCAGGCAAGCCGGGGATCAGCGCGACGCTGCGCGACACCGCTTACCAGTTCCGGCTCCAGGAAAGCGCACGGGGACGACTCGCATTGGTGCAACCACGGCTGCTTTCCGCTGAGAACTGGAAGCAATTCCCGCTGCCGGAACGCTGGTTCTTGCTGTATTATCCGGCCGCACCGTTCCTCTGGGCTCGGCGGCGGCTGTTTGCCCCGGCCGGGAAACCGCTCAAGCCACCTGCCGCCGTCTAAAATCTTCCGCGAGGGTGGCGGCCAGTTCCGGCAGCCGGTCCAGTCCGGCGTGCGCCTTGACTTGGAGCACGGGGATGCGCCGGGCCAGCTCTGCCAGGGCTTCGAACTGGCGCTGCCGCATCACGGGAGTCAGCACGGAGTCATCGCGGCAGTTGGCCTTCAGCGCCGTGAATGCCGCCAGACCGTGCAACTCGCGGATGGCTCCCGGCGGGGCCTCCATCCCCTGGCTGAGCAGATAGACTGCGCCGAGCGGTAGTTCCGTGTGGTGGGCCGCCACGGGGAGTTGCAGCCGGCGCTTGTTCAGATTCGTTTGCACGGTGGGCAGGTGCTCGGGATTGAACCCCATGGCCGCCAGGGAATCGGGGCAAAGTTTTACCCCCACCGGGCCGGGACAGGCCAGGAGCCACTCCTCCGTGCTGCGCCAGCCCAGCAGGTCATCGGTGAATTGCGGGTGCCCGGCCAGGGCCAGGGCGGCCGTAGTGGTGGACTTGCCGGCCCCGGAGGGACCTGCGAGGGCCAGCACCCGCCCGCCAATCTCCACGGCGGACGCGTGCAGGGAGGGCCAGCCGCGCAGCCACCGGAGAAAACTGACCAACGGACCCATCGCAAAGCTGGCCACATAGCTTAAATCCTCCGCCAAAGCACCAAAGACGTAAACTGCCCGCCCATCCTCAGTGAAAGCCAGCACCAGATCCCACTGAAATCGCAGGACCAGCCATACTTGGGTCCCGGCCGTCACCCGCTCCAAGCTGCGGACCAAGGCGCCGTCGGCGAACCTCACCCGGCTGATCAACTCCGCGACGGGCGGCGGGTTGGCCCCCTGCCAGGGAGCCGCTGGGCAAAGATGAATCGTCGCTTCCGGGAGACCGGATTCGACTGACGGGGGCAAGCCCGGGAGCACCCGGTCGCATGCCAAGGTAAGGCCATGTAAGACGAACTGGTGACGTGTCATGACATCAGAACGGCAGCCGTCCACTGCACTGATTTAGACGGTTGACCGGCCTTGGGTTTCAGAAGTTGAGTCGCGGAGCGGCGACAGTGGGCTAGCCCTCGCCGCTGGAACCATCGACACCGGTACCTCCGCCAGTGTGCCGAGTTGAGGTGACCTACTCTGGCGGCCCGCTGGCACCATCGACACCGGTAGTACCTCCGCCAGTGGACAAGGTATGCACCTTAAGTTCACCCAAATCCTGAAGAGCAGGCTTGGCATAAGGCAATTTCACTACCGGCTCTTCCGAAGTTTCCGTTTTCATGTGCTTGGCGACCAGACATTTATCCACACCCGTGAGAGTTAATGCCCGCCAGCGGATTGTCAAGGATGGTAAATGCCTGCCGGATTGAAAGACCCAGCCCGGTTTCTGGCAGGGGATTCGTCGTCGGGAATCAGCCCGAAAGGCTGCCATGTGAATAGCCGTGGGCGAAACCCACGGTCCGTAGCCGCCGGACTCAGCAACCCCGCAAGGGTTTGAACCGCTCCGAGCCCGAGATCAAAAATTCAACCCCTTGCCGGGGTCATGGGCGCGGTTTTCTCCCCGCCCGTGGGTTTCACCCATGGCTATTCAGGTGTAAACCCTCCGGAGCAGTATCACGCTGCGCCCTACAGACGACTGACCGGGATTTCACGGACCGCAGCGAGGAGAGGCTCAGTTGCTGGGGCTGGAAGGATCGACACCATCGCTGACAACAGGACTGGCCAAAGTATGCGTCTTGAGGTCACCCAACTCCTGCACCACAGGCTTGGCGTAGGGCAACTTTTCAATCGGCTGTTCCAAAGTTTGAATGGTCAGGCTCATTAAAACTTGACACGAACAAAAACCGACCTAAGCGAGGATTTTCCAATGGCTAGTAGGCCACATCAATCCGCACCGTCACCAAGTTGCTTTATCAAGTGCCACTACTCGTCATGTCTGCATCGACATTGTTTGTCCCCGTGCCCAAAGTATGGGTTTTGAGATCACCCAGCTCCTGAAGCGCGGGCTTGGCGTAGGGCAACTTTTCAACCGGCTGTTCCAAAGATTCAATGTTCATTTGTTCATTTCTTTCACGTACCACTAAACGGAGGAATAATGAGGGTCTTGCCAGCGGTTGACAAGAACTATCGGAAGGCAAACCAAGAGGCCTGCGCAGGCTCCAAGGAGTCCCGCACGCAACGACTCAGCCAGGCGTGCTCGATCCATCGCCGCTGACGTTGCTCCCACTGGCCAAGGTCATAGCCTTGAGGTCACCCAATTCCTGAAGCACAGGCTTGGCGTAGGGCAATTTCTTGACCGGTTGTTCCAAAGATTCGATTTTCATGTGCTTGTGTATCAGACACTTATTCACTACCGGAAGCTTGCGAGTCTTCCCCCGCGTTGATGAGCCTAGAATTGCCCAAAGCTTAAAAACGTTGCCGCCGGCTGCTGGGTCGTCCGGCTGGACGGGCTAGTCATGCGCGCTCACGAGCCGCGCTTGCTGCAGCATTACCGGGCTCAATCAGGCAGCGCGGCACTCCCGGACACCCGTCAACCAAAGGTGAAACAGTAACGGGCGCAGGTGGCAAATGGCCTCGTGGGGAGGCACGGAGGTACCGATCAGCCTCGGAATCGCCTCGCGATGGAAGAACCGCCCCGCCTCCGGCAGAGCTGCCCAGGCATCCACCCACGCGTTAGCGGGATTGCGCTGGAATGGGGCGTGATGGGAACGCACCGCCGTGCGCGGTCGCCGGCAGATTTCCTCGGGCAGCAGTCCCCGCATGGCGGCGCGTTGGAGGTGCTTGTTCGCCAGCCAGGGCATCTGCGGCAGGGACAGGAGGAACTCCAATATCCTTTTGTCGCCCAAGGGGTCCAACCCTTCCATTGGCGCATCCGGCGCGTTGCCGTGCAGCACCGTGCCGTTGTCCTTGCGGCTGCACCAGACCTGCAACTGCGGGTGCCGGTGGTTGCGGCGGTCCGGACTTTCCAGCCGGGCGGCATCCCGGTCGGCAAACGCGGTGGCATAATCGTGGCGTTGCAGCAGGCCGGGGTCCAGCCAGTGGGGGAAATGCGGCGTGTAATGGTCCTTTTGGCGGGAGAACAGGTTGAGCAGGCGCTGGATGCCGAAGTTCAGGTCAGGACGGTTGCCATCACGTCGCCAGGCGGTGGCGAAGCCGGTCAAGGCTCCCAGTGGATTACCCCCGCGCAAGGCCTGGTTCAAGTCCGCCGTACGCTGCCAATCCCCGCTGGTGCCAAACATCCCCACCGGAGCCAGGTGCCCCAGCCGCCGGACAAACTCCTGCTGCTGGTTGGCCAGCGGGTACTGCATGAGCGTGACGGGCCGGTAGCCCGGCGTCAGCCACGGGACCTCGTCCATGGGCATGAGGGTGAGCGGAATGTCATACTGCCGACACAGCAGGGCTGCAAAGCGGGCTTCCTCGGTGGGGTTGATTTGCTGGTGGTCTTGCGTAAGGGCAACCAAGGCCGGGCCGCTGCCGCGCTGGCGGATCACGTGGGCGACCATGGCGGTCACGGCGGTCGAGTCCATGCCGCCGCTGACCGAGAGGACCAGGCGGCGCGACCGCAGCCGGTCTTGGATCACCCGGGCGAACAGGGCCCGATACCGCTCCAGCACCTCCTCCTCGTTCCGGTACTTGAGCAGCGGCACCTCCACCGGACATTCCCAATAGCGCCGCACCCGCACTTCCCCGTGCTCAGCCACGAGAGTTTCTGCCGGACGCAGCTTGCGGATGCCCGTGTAAGCCGTGCCGGAGCGATCCAGCAGGGTGGCCGAGCCGAGGGCCAGAAAACTGCCAACGTGAAACTCCGAAAGCTCCCTCCCGACCGCGGGATGGCCGGCCACGGCATCCACCGAACCGCTCAGCACCAACTGCGGACCCCGGTGGGCGTAGTAAAGCGTGCGGTTGCCAAAATGATCGCGGGCGGCCAGCACCCGCTGTTGCTGGGCGTCCCACAGGATGAAGGCGAAATACCCGAGCAAATGCTCAACGCAGGCCGGGCCCCAAACCGCATAGGCGTGTAAAATCAGTTCTGCATCCGGCCGCGTGAGGCTCGCCTCCCGTCCCGCCGCCCGCAAGGCCGCCACCAGTTCCTCGCGCCCCACCAGAAAAACATCGGCGGAGATCCACACCTGGCCGTCCATCGAGCACGGCTGGCTTTCCTGCTCGGACTCGAGGGTGGTGCGGAACAAATTATGCCCCAAGGCCGCCGGGCCCTGGCACCAGACCTTGCTCCCGTGCGGCCCCAGCAATGCCTGGGCAGACACCATCTGGGCCACCGGCTCCACCGCAACCGGTGAGCCATCCAGATGAAAGACCCCGGAAATCCCACTCATGGTGCGACCTTTCGAGCCAGGGCGGCCGGCGACAGCGGTCTTCTCCGTGAACCCCAAAAGATTTGGGACGGACAAAGATGGGATTGCTCCCCGGCATGAATCTGGATTGGTAGGGCGCATCTGTCCCCAGCACGCCGTCGGCCACCCGGACGCCACCAGACTTCGGCGGCGCGGTGAGGACACCACGCCCTACCTTTAGTTCGGTTCATGGTCCCAATGCGCGGTTCTTGGGCAATGGTGGCCGTCCGGTGGAACTTCCGCCCGGCTGTGCCTGCCACTCTCCTGCCGCCGGGCTTATTTCGCGACGGCATCGGAAGATTCGGCGCGGGCCACCAGCAGTCCTTTGGCGATGAGGCTCTCCACCAGCTCCTGGACATCGAGCCGCAGTTGCGCCTCGTCCACCGCGTATTCCCGGAGCAGCGTCTGGATGGCCGTCTCCAGGCAATGGGTTTCCGCGAGGACCTGCCAGAGCCGGGCCCCCACCGGGTCCAGGCCAAAATAGCGTTCGGACGGCAGGTTCAGGAGCACCGCATCCCGGTCCAGCTTCTGGAACAAGATCTGCGGCGGGACATGGTAAGTAAGCATTGGGCGGTTCAATGTCGAGACGACCATCAACGATGGGAGTATTGACCCTTTTGACCCCAAATCAAGCCGCTCCTTGGGCGAAATCAACAAACTGCGACGACCCGGCAGCTCCACCCACCAACCCCCATCCCCGCCGTTGGTCACCGTCGGCAGCCATCGCATGCCGCAGGCCCAGGGACGATTGAAGCGACCTAACCCACGATTGCCGGAAGCTGCCCATCGGGTGAAAAGCACTGGCAGGACGCCTGTGCGGGCTCCATGGTGACCCATATCGGTCTTCAAGCAGCGCTCGCCGTCCAGACCGGGCGAGCGGATGAAACACGGCTCTGACCAATAACAACGACCTCCTTAACCCAACTTCAAACTCTCTCCCACCATGTACCAATCCAAAGCCTACTCCGCCGCCAGCGCGACCTCGCCCCTGGCCTCCACCGTCATCCCGCGCCGTGACCCGACCGACCGCGACGTGCAAATCGACATCCTGTTCTGCGGCATCTGCCACTCGGACCTGCACACGGTCCGCAACGAGTGGAGCAGCGTGATGCAGACGGCTTACCCCTGCGTGCCCGGCCACGAAATCGTCGGCCGCGTGACCCGGGTGGGTGCCGCCGTGACGAAGCACAAGACGGGCGACCTCGTCGGCGTCGGCTGCCTCGTGGACTCCGACCGCACGTGCCCCTGCTGTCGCGTCAATTTGGAGCAGCTCTGCCCGAACGGAACCTTCACCTACAACTCTCCAGACAAACACGGTGCCGCCCCCGTCACCTACGGCGGCTATTCCGACAGCATTGTGGTCGATGAGCATTTTGTCCTGCGCATCCCGCCCAACCTCGACCTCGCCGGGACTGCGCCGCTCCTGTGCGCCGGGATCACCACTTACTCCCCGCTGAAACGCGCCGGCGTCGGCCCCGGCAAGAAGGTCGGCATCGTCGGCCTCGGCGGGCTGGGCCACATGGGGGTGAAACTGGCCGATGCCTTCGGCGCGCACGTGGTGGCCATCACCACCTCGACCAGCAAACGGGCGGATGCGCTGCGCCTCGGCGCGGACGAGGTCGTCATCTCGCGCAATGCCGACGAGCTGCGGCAACACGCCGGCACCTTCGACTTCATCCTCGACTGCGTCGCCGCCGAGCACGACATCAACGCCTACCTGAACCTGCTCAAGCACGACGGCAACCTCACGCTGGTGGGCGCGCCGGACAAGCCCCTTTCCCTCTCGGCCTTCTCGCTGATCTTCGGCCGCCGCAGCCTCTCCGGCTCCCTCATCGGCGGCATTGCCGAGACGCAGGAGATGCTCGATTTCTGCGGGGCCCACCAGATCACATCCGATGTCGAAATCATCCCGATTCAACAGGTCAACGAAGCCTATGCGCGCCTGGTCAAATCCGACGTGAAGTACCGGTTCTGCATCGACATGGCCTCCCTCAAACCGGCGTAGCCGGGCAGCCGGCGGCAAGGTGCAGGCCAGCCGGCATAATGAAATGCAACGAGCCGGTGGCTAGTGATGTCCGTCGGAAAGGACGGCAACCGGGTGATGGTCCGCGACATTTATGGAGTGCGGTGACGAGCCACCGCACTCCATGGCGCCATCGGACCTCCGGTCTGTTCTGGCCAAGGCGATGCGGCCGTTGTAGCGGCGCTCTATGAGCGACGCGTTGAATGGCCTGCGCGATATCGGGCTTTCGCCTCCAACGGGTTCCGGGCTAAAGTCCCGTCGTGCGCCGGCATCCTGTCCAACTCCTCTTGATCGCGGCCTTGATCATCGCCGTGTTCTTCGGTGTGCAATCCGTGGGCAAACTGCGTGCCACACGGGAGCAACTGGCGGATTCCAACCGCGAACTGGAACGCATCCGGCAGGAACTAAAGGACCTCAAGGCCGAAGGCGTCACTCGCAACGCCCGCCAGCCGGTGATCGACTCCGCCGCCGAATTGGAGCTGGCCCGGTTGCGTAACGAAGTGACCCGATTGCGCGCGGAGCAGAAGGCGGCGGCATTGCGGCCCGCACCGGTGGCTCCCGCACCCGGACCCGCCGGAGCCACCCCGACGCCAGCCCCAAGGACCGAGATTCACAGCGTCAGCGCCGAGGTTTCCGCCACCGTCGGGCTGGGCCACGCGCTGGCGGTGGGCGGTTGGGAAAGCGCGAAGCCGGGCCGGCGCGTCATTGGGTTGATGGTCCCGGAGGCAAGTCCGGAGACGCCGGGCGCGGTGACGCTGACGACCCGGTTGATCGAGCTGCCGGACGCCGCGCTGGACGCCCTCGGCTTGCAGGGTTTGCGCACAGCCCAGACCAACCAGTCCGGGACAGGCAGCCTCACCCCCGAGCAATGGAAGGAACTGCTGGCCAAGGCGGGCCAACTCGAAGGCGTGGAAACAATCGCCACGCCGCGCATTTTGACGGCCAACGGTCAGGCCGCGAAGTTGAGCATCGGCCAGGAAAACAGCGCTGGCGTCCATCTGGGCACCCAAATCAGCGTCACCCCGACGCTGGACCCCGCCGGCACCGCCGTGCGGCTGGACCTGCATCTGGAACTCAACCAGGAGCGGCCGGCAAAGCCCTGACCGGGTTACTCGCTTTGGGGATGGGAAGCCCCGTGGCGGCGGGCATCCTGCCTGCCGTAGAGGGCGGGCATCTTGCCGCCCGGAAAAATGCTGCGAAGGTCGAACGGCTTGGGGAAATTTCGCGGCGTGTGTTTGCGCAGGGGGCGTTCCGTCCGCCGGGCGGGACGCCCGGCTCTACGGCAGGCAGGATGCCTGCCGCCACCCGGCCTTTGCGCACCCCCCTCAACTCCACCGGGCAATCCGGCTGTCGAGCTGGAAGAACTGCCCGGAGATGTTTTGCGTGCGTGGCGGCGGGCATCCTGCCTGCCGTAGAGGGCGGGCATCTTGCCGCCCGGAAAAATGCTGCGAAGGTCGAACGGCTTGGGGAAATTTCGCGGCGTGCGTTTGCGCAGGTGGCGTTCCGTCCGCCGGGCGGGACGCCCGGCTCTACGGCAGGCAAGATGCCTGCCGCCACCCGGCCTTTGCGCGACCCCCTCAACTCCACCGGGCAATCCGGCTGTCGAGCTGGAAGAACTGGCCGGAGATGTTTTGCGTGCCGGCGAGGAAAACGGCAAAGCGCGCGACTTCCGCAAGATCGTTGAGGCGGCCCAGGGTGTTGGCAGCGGCAAAGGCTTCGAGCTGTTGCGGCGTCAGGCCGGCGGTCATCGGGGTGGGCAGCACACCGGGCAGCAGCGCGTTCACGCGCACGTTGCGGGAGCCGACTTCCTTCGCCAGCGACGTGGTGAGGCCAAGCAGGCCGGCCTTGGCGGCGGCGTAGTTGGCCTGGCCCCGGTTGCCACTGCGGGCGCTGAAGGACGCGATGTTCAAGATGTGGCCGTCGCGCTGTTTGAGCATGGGACGCAACACCGCCTGCGAACAGAGGAACGCGCCCTTGAGATGCACGTCCAGCACGCGCTGCCAGTCGTCGTCGGTGAGCAGCCAGGACAGGTTGTCGGCAGTGAGGCCGGCGTTGTTGATGAGCAAGTCCACCCGATGCCAGCGCGCGAGCACGGCGGCCACCGACGACGCGACACCTTCGCGTGAGGTCACGTCCAGGGGCACGGGCAGGAGCATCGGTTGTTCGGCGTGGGCGTTCTCACGATGATAACCCGCCGCGACGCACCAGCCTTGGGCAAGCAGTTCACCCACCAACGCCCGGCCCAATCCCCCGGAGGCTCCGGTGATGAGAGCGACACGCGGCTGGCTCATGGCTGCGTGGCGGGTTCGATGGCCCACTTGCCGCCGATCATCACCCCGGCCACTTCCGGCACGTTGTGAACGACGGACTCCGCCGCTTCGGCCAGCGTGGGAGCGGCGCGCAGGACAACCAGGTCCGCGTGCGCGCTGCGGCTGAGCTGGCCCACCTTGCCGCCCAGACCAAGCGCGGCGGCACCGTTGCGGGTGACGAGGTCGAGGAATTCCTCCGGGGCAAGACCGGGGTGCTGGTCCGCGAAGGCGCGCAGCTCGGCAAAGAGATCCAGCACCGGCTTGCGGCGGTTTTCCTTGCCGATGCTCGCCAGGCTGTCAGTGCCCAGGCACAGGTTCACCCCGGCGTCGTGCAGTTCCGCGAAGGGAAAAGGCGCGTGCCGGAAGTACGCATGGCTGCGCGGGCAGTGCGCGACGTGCGCCCCGGAACGGGCCAGCAACGACGCGTCGCCCCGGGCGAGATGATTGACGTGGACGGCGAGAAAGCGGGCATCGAGGAGCTTCAGCTCGGCCAGTTGCTGGACGGGCGAGCGACCACCGCAATCGCTCATGTCCCGCCCGTTCTTGCGGAGCCAGTCGTACATCACCCCGCGGCCCTGGCTGTACATCTCGAACTCGGGGACCGATTCCGCCACGTGCATCGTGAGCGGCCAGCGGGCGCGATGCGCGGCGCGGCGCGCGATCTTCAACAGCTCGGGGTTCGTCGTGTACAGCGCGTGCGGCGAGAGCGCGGCACTGCACCGGCCCGCGTGGAGGTCATGGATTTTCCGCCCCGCCTGCCGCACGAGCGTGGCCGGCCGCTGGCGGCGGCGGACCGAGATGAGTTCGAGAAACGAGCGCACGCGCAACGGCGTGGCCGTCCATACCTCGGGCAGCAGCTCGGGCACGGCCTCGATGTCCGCGACGGTGGTGCAGCCGGAGTGCAGGAGCTGGTCCGCCCCACGCAGCCAGGACGCCGCGTAATCGGTGTAACTCCATCCCGCCTTGAGCGCGATGATCGCCTGAATCCAGTCGAGAAAGTGCTTCGGCGGCGGGATCGCGCCCGCCATGTCGGTGTAATCGAGATGGCAATGCGCGTTGACCAGTCCGGGCATTAACACCACCTCGCCCAGGTCCTGAACCTGGGCGGGAGCCTTCCGGCGAAGGTCGCGCCAGCTCCCGATCGCGGCGATGCGACCCCGGGAAATGAGAAGCCCGCCATCCTCAATCGCCGGTTCGGAAACCGGCAAGACGATGCGGGCGCGCAGGGCGACGATCGCGGGCCGGGCCATCAGGTACCGCGCCGGCTCTCTTTGCTGCGGGCGGCGACGCTGTGGGTCTTCGCCTTGGACTTGCTGTGCCGTTTGCGGATCTGCATCTCGATCTTCTTGGCGACGGCATCAATGGCCGCGTACAGGTCGGCCTCGTGGTCCTCGGCGAAGAGGTCGGGGCCGCGCACGCCGATGCGCATGGAGCAGCCGAAGGCCTTGGCGGGATCGCGGGTGTCGTCGTGCTCGATGGTGACACGGGCGTCGATCGTCCAGCGGTCGAAGTGTTCGAGCTTGTCGATCTTGGCGAGGATATGGTCCTCGATGGCTTGAGTGAGCGTAACGTTGTGGGTTGAGAGAATCAACTTCATGGGGAGAGCTTGGCGACGGTCAGGCCGGAAATCCAGCCGGGAATTGGCAAAGTCTGCTCCTACTTCTGCTGGGCCGCATAAATCCGGGCCTCCTGCTCGGTGATTTTGCCGTCCCCGTTGGTGTCGCACCGGCGCACCGCCGCGTTGAAAGCGGCATTCTCCGAGTCCTTCTCCGTGCGCTGCGTGTGGATGATCACCGGGATGGTGAAGGTCGTGGTCTTCTCGTTGCGCTGATGCGACTCCGGCGACCTGGTGAACGCATCGTAAAACACCCGGGCCGCCGTGTCATTCTCGAACTCCACCTTCACCCGCTCGACCTCCCGGTAAACCGTCTCCTTGCTGGAGATGCAGCCGGTGAGAGCCACGACCGCGACGAGGGCGAGACCAGCGACACCGAGGGAACGCAGCAAGTTTAGTTTCATGCTCCAGTACAGACCCGGGGGGAAGCTGAAAGGTTTCGCCCACCGCGAATTCCGTGAACAGCCTGGTGCGGCAGATTACGCACCGGTGCAGGAAGACCTAATGCCCGGGTCTCCTCCCTCTCCGCCTCGAACGGGGAGAGGGATGGGGTGAGGTGTCGAATGCCTCCGCCCTCGGCAACCAGTTGTTTCGGCCCGAATTCCGATGGTAAAACCGCAGATGACGCGGATGGCGCGGGTAAAGAACCGGTTACGCAAGCTGGCTACCTGCTAGATGAGTTCCCCACCGCAGCGCTGGAACACCCTGCCCATCCGTGTCATCCGCGAAATCTGCGGTTACAAATCCGAAGTTCTGGTTCAGTCTTTGGAGATAACCCGGATCGCAGACCAAACCAGTCGGATGACTTTGTACCGGAACTTGGGCGCGGGAATCGGACACTAACCTCATGACCATCGGTCGTAGGAATCCACTCAGTGATCCGAGAGCTGATAACGATTGTCGCTCTGAGTAGCGCACGACGGCCGACTAGTTCGAGGAAACGGTCAAGGGCTAGATAAAAATCTGTTACCTGTCGGATCTTTGCTTCATCTACAGAGTCGAGGAAAATATCCCCCTTTCCCTGGATTCCCGCCATTTTTCAAATCGCTCTGCATCATCACCGTGCAGGCCAAGCTGCTTCCCCCAGGCAGCCATCTCATCCAAACGAAGGTAAAATCGCGAAAACCCAGGCGAAGATAACGTCGCTTGATTCTGAAGTTCGTACGTCTTGCCGCTGCCCGGCTCACCAAGCAGGACGACAAGGGGATACTTTAGAACGTCATTCCAACTCAGCTCGTTGCGCCGTCCAAGCCAACCAGTGCGACTAGCGTAGCTTTGGAGTGCGGATTCTTCCGTTGCCGCTTCTAGTGGCAGGGGCGAGAATGTTCGATTGAGATCAATATAGGACGGCGGAGGCGTCATAACGCAAATGGCTCACTGGCCAATTCCGCGAAGATTCATCCAGTCCCTACGCGTGTTGGTGAGGATTTCCTCGCGAGCCTTGCGCGGAGCCTGGTTTCGGCGGGCGATGAAGAAGCCCCTGTCAACTCTGCCGCCGACATGCACGCCATAGGTCGCGGCGCGCTCATGGCTGTATTTGGCGACGCGCTTCTGTTGGAAGCAGGCGTAGCGGTGATACAAATGAGCGAGACTTCACATTCACCCCCTGGTTTGCTGGGCTCGACGTGTCTCAGAATGCCTGATACGGAGCGTCTCCCGCGTTGGCATGTTACGGCTCGTTGGGTCTGTGGCTGTGCGTGACGCACTCACGCTTTGCGCTTCCTTCCTTTAGCGGGTGCGGCTGGTTGGGGGCGCTGGGTCGCGGGCTTGCCGGAGAGTTCAGCCTCGATTTGGGCGATGCTCGGCAGCGCGCTCTGGAGCTGCTTCGGCAGGGCACGGGTGAGCTGCCAGGCGGAGACGCCGATGGATTTGTCCATGCCGCGCAGGGCGTACTCGGCGACGATCTTGTCTTTGTCCTCGCACAGGATGAGGCCGATGGATCGCTGGTCGGACGCGTGCTTCATGCGGTCATCCACGGCGTTCAGATAAAAATTCATCTTGCCGGCATACTCGGCTTTGAACCGGCCGAGTTTCAGGTCGATGACCATGAAACAGCGGAGCTTCAGGTGATAGAACAGGAGGTCGATGTAAAAATCATCATCGCCGACTGCCAGGTGAACCTGCCGGCCCACGAAGGCGAAGCCGGTGCCGAGTTCGACGAGAAAATCCTGGAGGTGGCGCAGGAGGCCGGTTTCGAGTTCGCGTTCGTGGAAGGGCTTTTCGAGGGTCAGGAAATCGAAGACGTAGGGGTCCTTGAGCAACTGGGCGGCGAGATCGGACTGCGGCGGCGGGAGGGTGCGCTGGAAATTCGTGACGGCCCTGCCCTGGCGCTCATGGGCGCGGCTTTGGATTTGGAGGGAGAGGACATCGCGGCTCCATCCGTGCTCGAAGGCTTGCAAGGCATACCAGAGGCGGGTGGGCAGATGTTTGATCTTCTGGATGAGGATGATGTTGTGAGCCCACGGCAATTTGGTCACCGCCTGTTGCCAAATTGGCGGTTCCTTGGGTTCTCCGGCTAATTGGGCAACCGCCAGTTGCCCTTTTGATCCGGCGTTTTTGATCCGCCTCAATTGGGCCACGCGCAGTGGCTCAATTGCCCCTTTTCCTAATTGGGCAACCGCCGGTTGCCCAATTGACCCCAGATTCGGATACTCGCGAAAAAACTGCGTCATGAGCTTGAGGTTCCGAACGGAAAATCCCTTCTCTTCCGGCAAGTCGTTGTGAAGGTCCGCTGCCAACTTTGACAAGATGCCTGCTCCCCAGCCTTCGTCCTTCTGGCGCTGGACGAGCACGCCGCCGATTTCCCAGTAAAGCAGCAAGGTGCTCGCATTACCCAGCATCGCAGCGCGCACCTGTGCGGCACGGATGCGCTGCTTGAGGTCGGACAACAGGCTGGCGTAATCGCCGGCGACGGCGGCGGCGAGTGCTTTGGCTTTTACGGGCTTCTTCGTCATGCAGCGAGCACGTCATTAAGTTCTGCCAGCAGCTTCGGCAACTGTTCCCCAAAAAGCTGGTGGGCTTTGCCGAGACCACCGCGTTGGTGGTTGTATTCGGTGACGCAGTTCTGCGTGGCAGCAGGCAATGGTCTGCGGCGCAGCATGCTCAGGGAATGGCCTTTGCAGCCGGGGGATTCCAGGCGGCTGATCTGCTGCTGGGAGGTCTTGAGTTTGCGCGCCAGCTCGCGCTGGGTAAGCCCGGCCTGCTCGCGCAGCGCGGCGGGTTGCAAGGCCACGCCCCACGCCTCCCCCGCCTGCTGGAAACGGGCGGCAAAGGCCGGGTCCTGCAGCTGTTCATCCAGATAGCGGTCGAAATTGGTCTTTTTCATGTGCCTATTCGTTTCTGCCAGTCGCGCATCCGTTCGCGCGCGGTGTCGAGTTCGCGTGCCGGGGCAATTGCGGAGACGGGTGGATTGGAATTCAAGCACACGGAAACCGTGTCTGCTTTAGTGGGGGCAATCCAGTGCACTCTCATGGTTACGGGGGGAGAGGGTATTTAAACGGTGTTTTGGTGCAAGCAGCATTCAAACGCGGGTTTTGCGGACAGGATTTACCGGATGTCCAGGATCGGAAAACCGGCGCACGGGCTTATCCAGGGTTTCATCCTGCCCATCCTGTTCATCCTGTCGAAAAAATACGCGAAGACAGGATTAACAGGATGGGGATCTGATGGTGCAATCGTGGGCAGTTCCTTTTTTACATCCTGCATATCTTGTTAATCCTGTCGAAATTATGGAAGACCAAGAATTGACACAAACAATCATCGGGCTGTGCGATGAAGGTCCACTCCACGCTGGGACCGGGTTTTCTTGAATCGGTTTATCAGAAGGCGTTGGACCATGAATTGAGAATGGCCGGATTAAAGGTCGAAGCCGAGAAACCCATCAAGGTTCACTACGCGGGCATTCCGGTCGGGGATTTTTCCGCAGACCTGCTGGTTGAGGACAGGGTGATGTTGGAGCTCAAGGCGAACCAAGCGCTTGCGCCCGCCAACGAGGTGCAGCTGGTCAATTATCTCACGGCCACGGGTATTGAGACTGGCTTATTGCTGAACTTCGGTGCGGAGCGTTTGGAATTCAAACGCAAGTCGCGGACATATCGGCCAAAAAGGAACGGACAGGATGCACAGAATGCACAGGATTTCAGATTGTAGGCTTCCGCTGTTGCAGGCAGCCGGAGGTTCATCCTGTCGATCCTATTAATCCTGTCTTCACCCTGCGGCACCGCGCCAAGGCTGAACGAGACAGGATGCACAGGATTCAAAGCAAGCAGTGAAACCGCTTCGGATTTCACTTTTCCAACATCCGGTTCATCTTGTTAATCCTGTCGAAATAACTACGCAAAGACAGGATGCACAGGATTCCAGGTTGTAGGGCCCCGCTGATGTGGGCGGGAGGTTCATCCTGTTTATCTTATTCATCCTGTCTTCCCTTTCCTGAAAATTTTTCAGTTCACAACCCCCGCGCCAGGGTCCAGACTAGGACGTCGCCGGCGCCGTTTTCGCGGAGGACGCGGGCGACGGTGCTGGTGGTCGCGCCGGTGGTTAGGATGTCGTCGAGGACGACGAGGCGCTCGCCCCGGAGGGTCTTGGGGCGCACGGGGGCGAAGGCGCGGCGGACGTTGTCGGCCCGTTCCTCCTTGTCGAGCTGGGTTTGCGTGCGCGTGGGGTGGATGCGTTGGACGAGCTGGTTGAGCACGGGCACCCCCAGCGCCTGCGCGAGCGGCTGGGCGAGGCGGTCGGCCTGGTTGAACTCGCGCTCGCGCTGCTTCACCGGGTGCAGCGGCACGGGGACGATGCCGGTGATTTTCTCCTCGCGCAGCACCGGCTCGGCGACACGCACGAGGAGGTCGGTGAGAAACGGCTCGAACCACAGCGCGCGGCTGTATTTGTAGCGGTGGATGACGTCGCGCAGGAAGTCGTTGGCCACGACGGACGCACGGGCCCAGCGGAAATGCAGTTCGAGGTCGCGGCAGTTGGCGCACTCGAACGTGGTGGTGATGTCACCGGGAAAAGGCAGGCCGCAGCGTTCGCAGCGGGGCGGGACGATGAAGCGCACGTTCTGCCAGCAGACCGCGCAGACGTAGCCCTGGGCGGGCGTCGCGCGCCGTTCGTTGCAGAGCTGGCAAACGGACGGGTAGAAGAAGGCCAGACCGGCGTCGAGCCAGTCACGTGCCGGGGCCAGGAGGGCGTTCATGGGTGACTCCGGGAGTTTGCCCGGCGAGCGGCCAGCGCGCAACTCCGGCCAGTAAAACAGTCATGACCAGCGCGGTGAGCCAGCCGTCCACCAGCTTGTCCGTGCCCCAAAACTCGCCGCCCGGCGTCGGGCCGGGGAGGGTCACGGTCTTGAAGACTTTCAACCAGAATATCCAGCCCGCGTGCAGGCCGATGGAAAACCACAGCGTACCAGTGCGGTGATAAGCCAGCGCGAGCACCGCACCACCGAGGGTGAGTGACACGAGGGCCACGAGGTTTTCGGGAGCGGCCAGTCCACCCAGCATGGCGGGGAGCAGGGCGAGGCCGGAGGACCATTCGACCGGCCCGGTGTGCTGGACGCGGGCCAGAAAGTGCACGCCCGCGTAAAAGAGGCTGCTGACCGCCAAGGCCGTCAAGAGGGACCACGCCCGCCGCAGGGCGTTGAAGATCAGGCCGCGAAAGAACAGTTCCTCCACCACCGCGACGACGATGCCGGACAGCGTGGCGTTGACCACCAAAGTCAGCACCGTCCCGGGCGGGAGGTTGAAGTTGAACGTTCGTACTCCCGCCAGGTTCATGGTTCCGGCCGCCGCCAGCAACGAACCAAAGCCCACGACCAACCCCCAGCCGAGCCTCCTCTGGCTGCCCGCCGGCCACGCCAGCCCGAGGGAACGCCAACCCCCAAATCCCAGCCCCCGGGCCAGCGGCCACAGGCCGCCGACTGCCAACACGAGCAGGCAGCGGTTGAGGTAGCGATGGAAGGGCTGGGCGGCCAGGCCTTTCAGGAACGCAGCCTCCCCGGCAGCCCATTGCGCCACGAAATAGACCCCCGGGGCCACCAATGCAGCCGCCAGCAGGACGCCAAGCAGGTAGGCGAGTAGGATTCCGGCGGCGCGCACGCGGGGATTAAGCGGTGTTGCGAAAGCGCCGCCAAGCGGATATTAATCCTCCCGTTGGCCGCAGGGCGGAATAAAACCCGACTTCAACCCTCGTAATGTAACGTGCTGGCCAGGCGACGCGTCTCTGTGCATGAGTGATGCGTGTGTCTCGCTCCCATTTTTAACCATGTCACCACTGGGTATTTTTCGTCGTAAGAAGAAACCGACGGTCCACGACCCCAACGCCCCGCACCTGTTCGGCGATTTTTCCCTGCATGAACTGATCAACCGGGGCGGCACGGCGGAAATTTGGACGGCGACGGATCAGGATGGCAAAACCTTCGCCCTGCGCCGGCTGCTGGGCAATGGCACGGTGGACAAGGAGTCGCGGAAGCAGTTTCTCCACGGCTGCAAAGTCCTGGAGGAGATTCACGGGCATCAGTTCATCATTGGTTATCACGGGCATGGGAAGATCGACGGCGTGGACTACACGTTGCTGGAGCGGGTGGAAGGCTCCAACCTCAAGCACCGCATCACCAAGAGCGATCCGATCCTCGGCGAGTTTGTCGGGAACATCCTCATCGACATGGCCGTGGCGCTGGAGCACCTGCATGAAAAGGGCTACATCCACCTCGATTTCAAGCCGGAGAACGTGCTGGTGACCAACAGCGGGGACATCCGGCTGGTGGACTTCGATCTCGCCCAGCCCCGGCCCAAGAAGCCGAAAAAGATGCCCAGCAACGCCGGCACACCGGCCTACATGGCCCCCGAACAAATCCGGCACGAGCCGCTGGATGAGCGGGCGGACATCTTTTCCTTTGGCGTGACCGCCTACGAACTGCTCACCTTCCGCAAGCCGTTTAGCGGTGAAACCGCCGAAGCGGTCCTGCGCAAGCAGCTCGACGAGAAGCACACCGTGCCGCCGCCGCGCCAGTTCAACGAGGACATCCCCATCGCCGTCGAGCGCATCATCCTCAAGTGCATGGAGCGCGACCCGGAGAACCGCTACCCGAACACGCACGTGCTGGTCGCCCAGCTCCAGCAGGCGTTGTACGTGAATTGATTCACCTTCCGGCTTGCACGCGGTGACAGAGGCTTCAACCTGTCGCCCGTATGCCAATCAAAACCGCAGTCATCACCGGGGCCGGCAGTGGAGTCGGCCAGGCCACCGCCTTGAAACTCGCCGCGCAGGGCTGGAAGGTCGCCATTCTCGGCCGCCGCGAGGAGGCCTTGAAGAACACCGTCAAGCTGGCCAAGAAGCACGCGAAGCAGTTCCTCGTCGTCCCCTGCGACATCGGCGATGTCGAGCAGGTCGCGGCCATGGCGAAGATCGTCCTGGCGAAGTTCAAGACCGTGGAAGTGCTCGTGAACGCCGCCGGCACGAACATCCCGCGCCGGTCGCTCGCCGAGCTTTCCCTGGCGGACTACCACTCCGTCATCGATGCAAATCTCCACGGGTCCTACTACTGCGCGCAGGCCTTCCTGCCCCAGATGCGGGCCCGCAAGTCCGGCACCATCGTGAACATCGTCTCCGAGGCCGGGCTCAAGGCCAGCCCCAAGAGCGGCCCCAGCTACGTGCTCTCCAAGTTCGGCCAGGCCGGCCTCACGCAATGCATCAACGCCGAGGAACGCGTCAACGGCATCCGCGCCTGCTCGATCTTCCCCGGGGACATTGACACCGAACTGCTCGGCAAACGCCCCGTCATCCCGGACGCCGCCGCGCGCGCACGGATGATGAAGCCCGAGGACATCGCGGACTGCGCCCTGCTGGCGATCAACCTGCCCTTCCGCTGCGTCGTGGAAGAGATGCTGGTGCGGCCGGGCTGAGATGGATGCTGCCGCGAGCGGCGTGCCAAGCGCCCAAGTTGGAAACTTTCAACGTTCAACTTTCAACGAGGCGTTCGAACGCCTCCTTTGGAAGTTGAACGTTGAAAGTTGGGCGTTGTCTCTTTCCCAGCAATGCACCGCAATTGACTCCGCCACCGCTTTCAGGCTTTCTTTCCCCCACGTTCAACCGCTGCCACGCATGACACTCAAGTTTCTCCCGCTTTGCCTGATCGTCGCCGCGCTCGCCCTGCCCGCGCGTGCCCAGCAGGTGCCCGTCATCGAAAAAACGCTCTCCAACGGCATGCGCCTGCTCCTGCTGCCGCGCCACGACGAACCGACCGTCGCCGGCGGGTGGGTCGCGCATGTGGGCAGCGCCAACGAGCGGCCCGGCATCACCGGCATCGCGCACCTCTTCGAGCACATGATGTTCAAGGGCACACCCACGCTCGGCACCAAGGACTACAAGAAAGACCTGGAGATCATCAACGAGCAGGAGCGCGTGCGCGACCTGATGCGGCAGGAGGAAGGCCACATGCGCACCCTCTGGCGGCGCGGGGAGATCGCCGACCTGCTCAATCCGGACACCTGGACGCCGCGTTACAAGGAGTTGCAGGCCCAGTTCAAAAAGCTCGTGGACGCCCAGCGGGAAATTCTCGTGAAGAACGAGTTCGACCGCGTTTACACGGCCAACGGCGGTTCGCAGATGAACGCCTACACCAGTCAGGACGTGACGGTCTATTTCATCACGGTCCCGGCGAACAAGCTCGAGCTGTGGATGTGGATGGAGAGCGGGCGGTTGCTCGCCCCGGTCTTCCGCGAGTTCTACGCCGAGCGAGATGTCGTCTTCGAGGAGCGCCGCATGCGCACGGAGTCCACGCCCACCGGCCGGATCGAGGAGTCGTTCTGGGCGATGTTCTGGGAGTCGCATCCGTATTCCTGGCCCGTGGTCGGCTGGCCCTCGGACATTCCGGCCATCTCGAAGAAACAAGCGGATGAATTCTACGCGCTCTACTACGCACCCCAGAACCTCACCACCGTGCTCGTGGGCGACTTCGATCCCGACGCCGCCACGGCCCTCGCCGAGCGGTACTTCGGCCGCATCCCGCGCGGCAAGGAAGCCGCCCCGGACGTAGTCACCCTGGAAATCAAGCAGCCCGCCGAGAAACGCATGAACGGCGAAGCCGACACCAACCCGCAGGTGGACATCATGTGGCACACGCCGGCGTTTGGGCACAAGGACACCTACCCGCTGCAGGTTCTTGCCCAGTTGCTATCCACCCGCACCGGCCGGCTCTACAAGGGGTTGGTCGTCGGCTCCAAGGTCGCCACCGAAGCCTACGCGCAGCAGCACGCGATGCGTTGGGCGAGCCTGTTCAATGTCGGCGGTGAAGTGACCGACGGCAAAACGCCCGCTGACCTCGAAGCCGGCCTGCTGGCGGAACTGGAAAAGATCAAGACCACCGAAGTGCCGCCCGAGGAGTTGCAGAAGGTGAAGAACAACTTCGCCGCCGCCGAATACCGCAAGCTCGCCAACAACCACGCCATCATGCAGGCGATCCTGCGTTACGACGGCCTGGGTCATTGGCAGGAGATCAACGAGGCCGGCCCGAAGCTCCAGGCCGTCACCGCCGCCGATGTGAAACGCGTGGCCAACACCTACCTCACGACCGAGAACCGCAACGTCGCCTCCATCGTCCGCAAGGCCGGCAAGAGCGGGAGCGAGGACCCCGATCTGGTCGGCCTCTCGCCGCAACAGTTGCCCGTGGTGCGGAAGTTCATCGGCCAGATTCAGGAGGAGAAGAACGTCGAAACCCTCAAAGCCAGCCTGAAGCAACTCGAAGAGCGGTCTGCCAAGGCCGACCCGAAGAGCCAGCAGTTCATGAACATCCTCAAGAAGAAGACCGCTGAGCGCATCGCGGAGCTGGAGAAGAAATGAGCCCGATCGGAAGCAATACGGCGGCGTGTGAACGACGCGTGGCATATGGCGTGCGGGGACCTGTCACCGCTTTCCGCAGCGCGTCCTTTACCAACAATAATTCTATACTTCCCGGCCTTTCTCCCTCACCCCGGCCCTCTCCCGCCGGGAGAGGGGGAAAGCTCGCCGCCGTCTCTGCAAAGTGGAGCGACCCTTTACCCAGCGAAGCCGCAGATGGCCCCCTCTCCCAGCGGGAGAGGGATGGGGTGAGGGAGAAAGCGTTCGTGTCACCGAGACTTTTCGTTCACGCCGCCGTCCCTCTCATTAGCCCCGGGCTTCAGCCCGGTGTTTGCACGTGTAATGCCAAAAGCCGTTTCAACGGCTTCTCCTTCACCGTACCCGCCCTTCGCCGGGTCAAAACCGTTGAAACGGTTTTGCCCTCGCTGCCCGCCGACACCCGGCTGAAGCCGGGTGCTAATAAGAGCGGCCATCGCTCCGTTAGTTCCGTTCCTGCCTTCCTGCTTTCCTGATTCACCATGCAAACCCGATTCGCCACCTTTCCGCTGCTTGCCCTCGCGCTCGCCCTGCCCGCCTTCGCCGCCGACATCCCCGACCGGCCGGAAAAGCTCAAGTACCCCGCGCTCAACTATTCGCCCCCTGACGCCAAACAGTTCCGCGTCCCCCTCAAGGCCGGGCCGGTGGCCTACGTGGTCACGGACCGTGAACTGCCGCTCGTGAACATCTCCGTGCTCGTCCGCACCGGGGACTACCTTGACCCTGTCGGGAAGGAAGGCCTCGCCGGCATCACGGGCTACCTGCTCGCCCGCGGCGGCACCAAGTCCAAGACCGCCGAGGATCTGGAGGAGCGCCTGGCCTTTCTCGCCGCCAGCCTGAATTCCGACGCGAAGGAAACCCAGGGCACGATCAATCTCAACCTCCTCTCCAAGGATCTCGACGAGGGCTTCGCCATCCTCCGCGAGGTGCTGACCGCGCCGCGCTTCCAGGACGACAAGCTGACCCTGCGCAAGCAGCAGACCTTGCAGGCGATGAAGCAGCGCAATGACGACGCGGCGGAGATCGAACAGCGCGAGCGCCGCTATCTCGCTTATGGCGAGGGCTTTTACTACAACCGCCACAGCACCCAGGCCTCGCTTGATTCCATCACCCGGGCGGATATCGAGGCGTTCCACCAGCGCTGGTTTCACCCGAAGAACTTCGTCATCGCGGTCAATGGTGACTTCGACAAGGACGCCATGGTGGCCCGGCTGGAGAAGCTGTTTGCGGCCTGGCCCTTCACCGGCGAAGTCCCGCCGCCCGTGCCTTCCGAGAAGAAGTTTGCCGCCCCCGGCGTTTACCTCGTGAACAAGGAAGTGAACCAGGGCCGCGTGACCATCCTGCTGCCCGGCATCCAGCGCGATGACCCGGATTTCCCGGCCACGCAGGTGATGAACGACATCCTCGGCGGCGGCGGCTTCACCTCGCGCATCATGAACCGCGTCCGCTCGGACGAGGGCCTGGCCTACTCGGCCGGCAGCGGCTTCCCCGGCGGCATCTATCACCCGATGAGCTTCCTCGCAGCGTTTCAGTCCAAGTCCCGCACCGTCGCCTATGCCACGAGCATCGTGCTGGAGGAGATGAAGAAGGTGGCGGCCGAAACCGTGTCGGACGAGGAGTTGAACACGACCAAGAAGCAGTTCATCGAGACCTTCCCGCAGACCTTCATGACGAAGCGGCAGGTGGCCGGGACGCTCGCCGGCGATGAGTTCACCGGCCGGTTTGCGAAGGACCCGGACTACTGGAAAAACTACCGCTCCAAGATCGACTCCGTGACCAAGGCGGACGTGCAACGGGTCGCGAAGAAATACCTCACGCCGGAGAAGGTCGTCATCCTCGTGGTCGGCACGAAGGAGGAAATCCTCAAGGGTCACCCGGACCACCCGGTGAAGCTCGAATCCCTCGGGGGCGGTCGCCTCGTGGACCAGCCCCTGCGCGACCCGTTGACCATGAAGCCGGTGGTCAAGTAGTGTGCGGCCCGTTACATGAGCGCCGCTCCCTTACCGAGTGACGAGGCTGAGCGGTTGAAGGCCCTGGCACGTTACGACATCCTCGATACCGGGGCGGAGGACGAATTCGACGACTTCACCCGCCTGGCGTCCCTGATCTGTAAAACGCCCGTCGCGTTGATCACCCTGCTGGACGCCAGCCGCCAGTGGTTCAAGTCCAAGGTTGGGACCGACGTAACCGAGACCCCGCGCGAACTGGCATTCTGTGGCTACGCCATCCTGGGTTCGGAACTGATGGAAGTGCCCAATGCGGTGGAGGACGCGCGGTTCCGCGACAACGCCCTGGTCACCGGCGCGCCGGACATCCGTTTTTACGCGGGCATGCCGTTGATCACGCCCGATGGGTTCAAGCTGGGCACCCTGTGCGTGATCGACCGGGTTCCACGTCATCTGACTTCCGAACAGGCTGATGCACTGGCCCGTCTCGGCCGCCAGGTGGTGCGGCAGCTCGAACTCCGGCTGGTGAATCGCCGGCAGCAGGAAACCGGCGCCTTTCAACGTGGCATTTTGGAATGCGCCAATTATTCCATCATCTCCACCAGCCCGGACGGCATCATCCGCACGTTCAACCGGGCCGCCGAGCAGATGCTCGGCTATCGCGCGGAGGAAGTGGTCGGAAAGTTCACTCCGGAATTCATACACGACCGCGACGAAGTCATCCGTCGCGCGGCGGAACTCACCGAAGAGCTGGGGCGTACGGTGCCCGCCGGCTTCGAGACGTTCGTGGCAAAAGCCCGCACGGGCCGGGCCTACGAACAGGAATGGACTTACGTCCGCCAGGATGGCACGCGCTTTCCCGTACAGCTTTCCATCACGGCGATGCGGGACGAGGCCGGGAAAATCACCGGCTTCCTCGGCATCGCCCATGACATCACACGCCGCCGCGAGGCCCAGGCCCGGGTGCGCCAGCTCACCTCCGAGCTGGAGGAGCGGGTGCAGGAGCGCACGGCCCAGTTGGAAACCAGCGAGGAACGGCTCCGGCTGGCACAACAAGCGGCACGCGTTGGAACCTTTGAACTGAACCTCTCCACCGGGGTAAACATCTGGTCGCCCGAACTGGAGGCGATGCACGGCCTGCCGCTGGGCACCTTCGGCGGCACGCTGGCGGCCTGGGAAGACTTGGTGCATGCCGACGACCGTGCCCAGGTGAAGTCGCTGGTGCTACGGGCCTTTGGAACGCGGGAACCCGTCGAGGGTGAGTGGCGCGTCGTCTGGCCGGATGGCAGCACGCACTGGCTCTTCGGCCGGTTTCAAGTTTTTCGCAACCTCTCGGGCCAGCCGCACCGGCTGACGGGCGTGAATCTGGACATCACGGAACGCAAGCGCGCGGACCGGATCACCGCCACGCAGGCCGATCTGGGCCGCCAGTTGAGCGTGGCCGGCACACGACCCGCAGCGGCGGCGGTCATCCTGAAGGCCGCCGACCAGCTGCTGCCTTTCGACGCCGCGCTGCTGCACCTCCTGTCGCCCGACCGGCGGCGGGTTTACCGTGTGCTCACGGTGGACACATTGAACGGTTCGCGAACCGAGCTGCCGGTTACCTATGAGGCGGAAGCGCCGAGCCTGATGTTCCAGCGCGTGCTCATCCAAGGCGCCCAACTGGTGCTGCGGAATGGCCAGAAGGACATCGGGATCACCTTCGAGGCGTTCGGCGACCGGAACCGCAAATCCTCCTCGCTCATGTTCGTCCCGCTGCGCGCCGGGGAAAATGTGCTCGGCATCCTGTCCCTGCAAAGCTACATGCCGCACGCCTACACCCCGGCTAATCTGGCCATGCTGCAGGCACTCGCCGACCACGCCGCAGGCGCCTTCGAGCGGCTCGAGGCCGAGGAGACCCTGGCGGAGAGCGAGCAGCGCTTCCGGGGCACCTTCGAGCAGGCAGCCGTGGGCGTGGCGCACGTCGATTTGGACGGACGCTGGCTGTTGGTGAACGACTGGGTCTGTAATCTCGTCGGCTACCCACGCACGGAGTTGATGCGCAAAACGTTTCAGGACATCACGCATCCGGACGATCTGGGCCCAGACCTCGATTGTGTCCAACGCCTGCTCGCCGGCCAAATCCAGCACTACGGGTTGGACAAGCGGTACTTCCACAAGGACGGTTCGATTATCTGGGTCCACCTCTCCGGTTCACTCATCCGGAAAGCAGACGGCACGCCGCACTATTTCATCTCGATCATCCAGGACATCCGGACGCGCAAGACCGCCGAGGAGGCCCTCCGGCAGGCGCACGAGGAACTGGAAAACCGCGTGCAGCAACGCACCGCCGAGCTGGCCCTCGCCAACAATTTGCTGCACACCGAAGTGAACGAGCGCCGCAGCATGGAAGCAGCGCTGCGGGAAAGCGAGACGCGCCTGCGGACCGTCATCGACTCCACGCCCGACTGGATTTTCATCAAGGACACCCAGTTCAAGTTCCGGCTGGTGAACCGCAGTCTCGCGGAAGCCTTCCATCTGTCGCCCGATGATTTCATCGGCCGCGACGATCTGGAAATGGGGGCCGTTACGGAAATCGTCCTGGGCAATCCGGCCAAGGGGATTCGCGGTTTCCGGGCCGATGATCGGGAAGTCATGGAAACTGGATGCTCCAAGACCATCCCGGAAGAACTTGGCACTGCTAACGGCCAGCCGGTGGTGCTCAATACCGTCAAGGTGCCGCTGCGTGACACAAGCGGGAAGGTCATCGGCCTGCTCGGCTACGTCCATGACATCACCGAGCGCAAGGCCATGGAGGAGGAACTTGCGGCGCGGGAGGAGCAGCTGCGGGACATGTTCGAAAATGCCACCGACCTAATCCAAAGCGTCGCCCCGGACGGTCGCATCCTCTTCGTGAACCGCGCCTGGTTGAACACCCTCGGCTACCGGATGAGCGAGCTCGCCGGCTTGAACATCTTTGACGTCTGCCACCCGGATTGTCTGGCGGAATACCGCGCCCAGTTCCAGCGCGTGATGCAGGGCGAGGCCCTCAGTAATTTACAGGCCGCCTTCCGCACCAAGCGCGGAGAAAAGATCCATGTGGAAGGGAACGCCAGTTGCCGCATGGTGGATGGCAAACCCGTCGCCTCGCGCGCCATCTTCCGGGATGTCACCAAACGCAAGGCCGTGGAGGCTGAACGTGAACGCCTCATCACCGAACTCCAGGCCGCGCTCGCCGAGGTAAAAACCCTGAGCGGGCTGCTCCCCATCTGCGGCTGGTGCAAAAAAATCCGCGACGATTCCGGCTATTGGAACAGCGTGGAAGGTTACTTGAAAAAAAGCACCGGGGCGGACCTCACCCACGGCATCTGCCCCGAGTGCTCCGCCAAGATGATGGCGGAACTGGACAACCTCTCCAGCGCTCCGGCCGGGAAATCGGGCTCCAAGAAGAACTGACAGGGGAATTCAGGAGTCAGGAGTCAGAATTCAAAAGTCGGAAGTCAGAAGACAGAAGTGGGGCACAAGCACACGCTCGGTCCGCTGTTTCGGTGTTCTGACTTCTGAATTCTGACTCCTGACTCCCGGCCCCGCGTCACAGCCCCATCAGGCCGCGCTGCCACTTGAGCAGCAGTTCCTCCGGCTTGCTGCCGTTGCGCGACAGCCATTCCAAGGTCTGCTTGCTCGCGATGAGCGTCGGGTCGATGCCCAGTTCCGTCGCCTTCCGGTCACGGAGTGACTTGAAACGGTCAAACCGCGCGTGCTCCGCGTCCGTGGGATGATAGGACACGCCGCGCAGTTTGTCCGGGCATTCGGCGAGGGGCACGGCCAGACCGCGGGATACGGCTTTCAGAACGCCTTCCCGGCGATGCGGAGCAAAACGGCGGGGCAGCAACGGGTCCAGCGGCGCGTCATCCACGGCGGCGATGGCCAGGTCGAGCAACGTATCGTGGCTCAGGAGGAAGAACGGCGGCCGGTTGCAGCGGGTGGCTTCCTGTTCCCGCCAGTGCCACAGCTCCCGCAGCACGGCCAGCTCCTCCCGCGTCAGGCGGGCTGAACCTTTCAACCGCCATTCGCGATCCGGCTCCGGCGGGGGCAGGATGGCACACTCGGCCACCAGCGCGGCGCAGCTTTCCTCCAGCCACGTGACCCGGCCTTTGGCGACGAGCTGTTCGCGTAGGTTCGAAACCAGCGGATGGAGATAGCGGGTGTCATTGCGGGCATAGTCAGCCATCCGGGGAGTGAGCGGGCGCTGCGCCCAGTCGGCCTTTTGCGGACCCTTCTCGAGTTTCACCCCGAGCGCCTGCCCCACGAGATCCTGCAGGCCGAACTTCATGATGCCCAGCAACCGCGCGGCGATCATGGTGTCGAAGATGGCGTGCGGCACGAAGTTGTGATGCTCGCGCAACAGCCGCAGATCGTAATCGCTGCCGTGCAGCAGCAGTTCGCGGTGGCGCAGCGTGTCCCAGAGCGGGTCCAGGTCGATCTTGGCGAGCGGGTCCACCAGCTCGTCCGCGCCGGGGATGCTGAACTGGAGCAGGCAGAGCTTGGCGGGGTAGGCGTGCAAGCTGTCCGCCTCGGTGTCCAGAGCGATCCATTCCGCAGCCTTGAGGCGCGGGAGAAACTCTTTGAGCTGAACAGCGGTGGCGATCACGAGGCGAGCATAAGCAACCGCCGCAAAAGACCAATTCCGAATTTTTCCGGGTTTCACGGGTGCCGGACAGGGAATCGGGCTTGGCCGAACTCCGAAGTGGACCGGGTGCCGACGGCGCGGAGCGCGGCATTCATGCCGCAGCAACGTACGAGGTTCCGAGAGCTTCGAGGCGCACTAATCCAGCCAGGCCTTCTGCGGCGTGAACGCCGCGCTCCGCGCACGCCCTTCACCGGACGTGCAGGCTCAACTTCGGAGTTCAGGTTTATCCGTGTCCATCCGTGGTTTAATTGCGGTTTCCTGGACAATTACAGTTGAAACAGTTCGGTTGTCAGGCGATCAAGGAAAGCATCGGCCCGGCCGGGTTAACCTCCCCGGCGTGCCGGGCGTCCAATACTTCGCATGAGTTTGCCAATCCGGTTCCTGCGCGGCGTCAGCACGGCTGTTGCGACCGTCGCCGGTGTCTATGCGCCCGTAAACGGGACGCCAGCCGCCGAGCTGCCAGCCACCGCCCGTGACTACCTCCAGCGTCACTGCCACGAATGCCACGACGCGGAGACGAAGAAGGGCGGCCTGGACCTGACGGCGTTGCAGTTTGACCTGGCCGACGCCAAGACCGCCGCCAAGTGGGTGACCCTGCACGACCGCGTGCGCGACGGTGAGATGCCGCCCAAGAAAAAGCCGCAGCCGGACCCGGCGGTGACCGGGAAATTCCTTGAGGCCGTGGCCGGGCCGTTGATCGCGCACGACCAGGCCCGGGCCGCTGCGGAAGGCCGCTCAACCTGGCGGCGGCTCAACCGCTTCGAGTACGAAAACGCCCTGCGCGATCTCCTGAGCGCCCCGTGGCTCCAGCTCAAGGACCTGCTGCCCGAGGACGGCGAATCGCATCGCTTCAACAAGGTGGGCGATGCCCTCGACGTGTCGCACGTGCAGATGGGCCGCTATCTCGGCGCGGCGGACTTTGCACTCCGGCAGGTGGTGGCCGCCTCGCTCACCAAGCCGGCAGCCCCCGTCGTCCGGCACTACGCGCGGGACCAGAAGAACCTGCAGCGCAAGATGGTCTTCAGCGTGTTCAATCGCAGTCCCGAACGCGCCACCTTTCCGCTGCTCGACTTCGCCGCCGATCTTCCGGTGCTGGAGCAGAAGGCCCCCTTCAGCGTCGGCAAGACCAACGCCGCCGTGCGCGAACGCGAGGCGTTCGGCGTCGTGGCCAGCGCGTATGAACCGATCGAACCGAAGTTCGACAGTTTCAAGGCCCCGATGACGGGCCGGTACAAGCTGCGCTTCAACGGCTTCACCTTCTGGGCCGGACCGGAGAGCGCGGCCAAGTGGTGGAAGCCGAGTCGCGAACACCTCTCCGCCGGCCACCGCGA
The DNA here is from genome assembly GCA_009924135.1 of Pseudomonadota bacterium. Taxonomy (GTDB): domain Bacteria; phylum Verrucomicrobiota; class Verrucomicrobiia; order Limisphaerales; family SXTU01; genus SXTU01. Next base: position 29,623 of record RFSE01000055.1, read on the forward strand.
CGAACCGGTGAGCATCTACTCGGTCACGCCGCCAAGACAGTTGCGCAAACTGGGCAGCTTCGATTTCACGCCGGAACCGGGCACCCGCGAGTTGGATGTGTACCTGCTTGCGGGCGAGACCATCCAGTTTGATGCCGCACGGCTGTTCCGTTCCCGCCCGCCGAATTATCACAACCCGCTCGCCGAGAAGGACGGCCAGCCGGGCGTGGCGTTCCGTTGGATGGAAGCCGAAGGCCCGCTCTTTGCGGACTGGCCCACCGCCGGTCACAGGCTGCTGTTTGGCGACCTGCCCCTGCGTGCCGCCAAGACCGGAGTCGAGGTGGTTTCGGCGAAGCCCCGGGAGGACGCCGAGCGCCTGCTGCGGGCCTTCCTGCGGCATGTCTATCGCGGGCCGGTCGCGGAGCCGGACGTGCAGCGCTTTCTCGAAGTCATCACCCGCGCCGCCAAAGCCGGGTTCGGCTTTGCCGACGCCCAGCTCGCCGGCTACACCGCCGTACTGTGCTCGCCGGCCTTTCTCACGCTGGAGGAAAAGCCCGGCCGGCTGGACGACGCGGCGCTGGCCGCCCGCCTGTCGTTCTTCCTGTGGAACTCCGTGCCCGACGCGGAACTGCGGGCCGTCGCAGCACGCGGGGAGTTGCATCGGCCGGAGGTGCTGCGCGCGCAAACAGCACGCTTGCTGGAGGACCCGAAGTCCCGCCGGTTCACCGATGCCTTCCTGAACTACTGGCTGGACCTGCGCCGCGCCGAAGCCACGTCTCCCGATGCCGCGTTGTATCCCGATTATTATCTCGATGACCTGCTCGTGGAATCAGCGGTCGAAGAGACGCGCCTGTTCTTTGCCGAACTGCTGCGGGCCGACCTGCCCGCGCGAACTTTGGTGGCGGCGGACTTTGTGATGGTGAACGAACGGCTGGCCAAGCACTACGGCCTGCCGCCCGTCAACGGCGTGGCGTTGCGCCGCGTCTCATTACCGAAGGACTCGCCGCGCGGCGGCCTGCTGACCCAGGCCAGCGTGCTCAAGGTCACGGCCAACGGCACGACCACTTCCCCCGTGTTACGCGGCGCGTGGGTGATGGAACGGATGCTGGGCAAGCCCCCGCCGCCGCCGCCCCCGAGCGTGCCGGCCGTAGAGCCGGACACGCGCGGCGCGGTCACGATCCGCGAGCAGCTCGACAAACACCGCACGCTCGAAACCTGCAACGCGTGCCACGCAAAAATCGATCCGGCGGGCTTCGCGCTGGAGAACTTCGATGTGCTTGGCGGCTGGCGGGAGAAGTATCGCGCGCTCGGCGAAGGCCGGCGTGAACCGGGCTACGGCAAGAACGGCCAGGCCTTCGAGTTCCACGCGGGACCGAACGTGGATGCCAGCGGTGAACTGCCCGATGGCCGCAAGTTCACTGACATCCGCGACCTGAAGCGTCTCCTGCTGGCCGACGAGCCGCAAATCGCCCGCAATCTCGCCACGCAACTCATCGTCTATGCCACCGGGGCGCCGGTGCGCTTTGGCGACCGTCCGCAAGTCGAGCAACTGCTGGCCCGCGCGGCGTCCCACCACTACGGCGTGCGGTCCCTGATCCACGAACTGGTGCAGAGCGAACTGTTTCAAACCAAATGAACGCGGCAGCCAAACAACGGAGTGCTGGAGTGGTGGAGGATGGGAGTCATGGAAAGGCTGCCGCTGAAGCGCGGCACTCACGCCGCCGAACGCCCGGCTGCAAAAGTGCGGTTCGCAGTTCACAGAATCTTGTCCTGTTCTGCGGCCTGAACCCGCTCCACGCCACTGATATTCGTTCGCCTATGGAACTCGGACATTGCCCGTTAACCGAGGCGGCGTTCGAACCGCTTGAT
>RFSE01000056.1 GCA_009924135.1 Pseudomonadota bacterium
AATACCACTTTAACGAACGCATCTCCGCCGACCTGAGCGTGAGCCACCTGCGCTTTGCCGATGAACCCGTGCTGCAAGTCGTGCCGGGCATCCGCTGGCAGTGGCACCCGCAGTGGTCCTCCTACGCGCGGATGTACGTGACCCACGACTCGCCGAAGGGCGCGTCCGCAAACACGGGCTTCGCCGGGCTCGTGGGCACGACGTGGGATTTCACGCCGCTTTCATCCGTGAGCCTCAGCTACGCGCGCGGTGAGGAAAACGCCACGCAGCTCATCAAGGGCCTTATCGGTGAAAAAAACTTCCAGAGCGTGGGCGTGGATTTCAAATGGGGCATCAACGAGCGGTTCAGCCTGCAGCCGACCTATCGCTACGAATCCCACAATCTCTTCGACCTCCACGCCATCGGCCTGAACCTGCAGTTGCGTTACTAGCACCCCGCCCGGTCCCCGCCTCGCAATCGTAATCGTAATCTTCCTCTTAATTCCTCCATGTCAGCTTCCGATCTCATCCTCGTCACTGGTTCCGCCGGCCGCGTCGGCCAGGCCGTCGTGCAGGCCCTCGTGGCGCGCGGCGAACGCGTGCGCGCCTTCGACCGCGTGCCCACGGCGGGCGTCGCGGATTCCCATGTCGGCAATCTCACCGATGCCGATGCCGTGCGCCGCGCCGTCGCGGGCGCTCACGCCGTCATCCACCTCGCCGCGACCCCTGACGACGCAGACTTTCTGACGGACTTGCTGCCGAACAACATCATCGGCCTGCATCACGTCATGGAAGCCACGCGCCTCGCCGGCGTGAAACGGCTCGTGCTCGCCAGCAGCGGACAGGTGAACTGGTGGCAGCGCGAGCGCGGCGAAATCCCGATCCGTCCCGAGCAGCCACTGACACCGCGTTATTGGTATGCTGCTGCGAAGGTCTTCGCCGAATCCATCGGCCAGGGTTACGCCGAGACGCACGGCCTGAGCGTGATCGCCGCGCGGCTCGGCTGGTGTCCGCGTCCGGGGCAGGAGCAGGAGTTCGCGTCGTATGATTGGGCTAGGGACGTTTACCTCAGCCCCGGCGACGCCGGGACGTTCTTCCATGCCGCCGTGAAAGCCCCGCTCACCATTCGCTTTGTGGCCCTCAACGCTTTCAGCCGCCCGGTGAAGGTGACGCACTTCGACCTTGCCCTGACCAAGCAGGTGCTCGGCTGGGAACCGCAGGAGCAATGGCCCACGGGGATGTTGTCCGCTGCGTCCGTGTCGCATTAATCCCGGGCGAGGTCAACGCAGCGCAATGCGCTGGCAGTTTGGCCGCAACTGTGAAAAGCATTGCGGCCAGCACACGAACCCAGCCCATGCCTCCAACCTCTCCCCAACGCAACTCCGGTTTGCCCCGCCGCCAGTTCTTGCAGGTCACCGGTACCCTCGTCCTGGGCAGCAACTGCGCCCCCGACCTGTTGAACGCCGCCACCCCGGATGCAGTCCCGTCTGCGCCCCAGCCTGCGTACCTCCAAATCGGCATTTTACTCTCCACCTTCGTCCGTCCGCCGTTGGAAAGCCGGCTGGATGCGGCGAAAGCCGCCGGACTGACTCATATCCAGTTGAGCCTCGACTGTGTTGGCGGCCCTATGATGCCCGATGCCATCCCCGCTGATTTCGCCGCTCGCATCCGCCGGGAGACGACCGCCCGGGGCATCACCGTGGCCTCCCTGCAAGGCACCTACAACATGTGTCATCCTGACCCAGAAGTCCGGGCCGCCGGACTGCGCCGACTTGGCGCACTGGCCGGACTGTGCCAGGAACTAAAAGTGCCCCGCATCCACCTGTGCAGCGGCACCCGGGACCGCGCCAACATGTGGCGCGGTCACCCTGACAACGGCCTGCCCGACGCGTGGAAGGACATGGTCGCGTCCATGCGCGCGGCGGTCGAGATCGCGCGGCAAGCCGGCGTGGTCGTGGCCTTCGAGCCGGAGGTCAACAACGTCGTGGATTCCGCCCTGAAAGCCCGCCGGCTGCTGGACGAGATCGGCTCCCCGCACCTGAAAGTCACCATGGATGCCGCCAACCTCTTTCATCAGGGCGAGCTGCCCCGCATGAGCGAGATCCTCGACGAAGCGTTCGCCCTCGTGGGCAAGGACATCGTCATGGCCCACGGCAAGGACCTGGACCACGACGGCGACGCCGGCCACAAGGCCGCCGGGGAAGGCAAGCTCGACTACGACCGCTACGTCACCCTGTTGCACCGGTACGGATTCCGGGGCCCGCTCTTCCTCCACGGCCTCAGCGAAGCGCAAGTGCCCAAGTGCTCAGCCTTCCTCCGGGAGAAACTGGCCAAGGCCGTGGCCAAAGCCCCTTGAGCCGCGTAGTGCGCGACGGCAACTCCGGGGCCTTCCCGTCGGCTATTAACCCTAGCCTGTTTGCCGCAACCTAAAGGTTTCGGCTACGGGATCGCGGCCTTCAAGCCCGCCCAAATTCCAAGCCCGTCAGCGTGCCGGTGCTGGTGCCGAATTTGTCGGCTTCGATGCCGAGGCGTTGGAGGAGGTTCACGTAGAGGTTGCAGAGGGGTGGCGGGTTCTTCGGATCGAAGTGCAGGTGCTGGCCGTGCTTGAATCCGCCGCCAGCGAGGAGCACCGGCAGGTTTGATGTGGAGTGACTGCTGCCGTCGCCGAGGTTGCTGCCCAGAAAGACGGTCGTGCGGTCCAGCAGGGTGGCGCCGTCTTCCTTCGATTGCTGCAACTTTGCGAGCAGGTCGCGCACGGTTTTCATGGTTTCCTCCTCCACGATCTTGAGCTGCCCGAGCTTGCCGGGGTCCTTGCCGTGGTGCGAGAGGTCGTGATGGCCGAGGGTCACGCCCTTGATGGGCGGGGCGAACGTGGAGCCGGCCAGCATGATCGTGATGAGCCGGGTGGAATCGGTCTGGAGAGCGAGATGGGAGAGGTCGAAGAGCAGGCGGGTGCGGCCGATTAGGTCGGCGGCGTTGGGGATGTCCTTGGGCGGCTCGACGGCCACCTTGGGCTTGGGCGTCTTTGCCCAGCTTTCGTCCTTCACCATGCGCTGCTCCAGTTCGCGCACGCTGGTGAGGTATTCGTCGAGCTTGTCGCGGTCCTCGCTGCCGAGGCCGGACCGCAGGGACTTCGCCTGGTCGCGGACGTCATCGAGGATGCTGCGCCCGTCTTCGAGGCGGCGCATCTGGCCTTGGACTTCGTCGGCGCGGCCTTCGAGGAAGAGGCGGGCGAAGACCTTGGAGGGCGAATTGTCCGCCGGGATGAGCGCGCCGGTGCGCGTCCACGAGAGGCCGCCCGAGCCTTCACCGGACAAGGCCAGGCTGGGGAAACGCGTCTGGCTGCCGATGTGATCGGCCGCGAACTGGTCGAGGGAGATGGCGTTGCGGAAGCCGGGCCGGCCGGCACCGGGCACGCCGGTAAGGAAGCTCGCCGAGGCCTGGTGCGCAAAGCTCGAACCCATGCCCGCGTGCGCCAGCCCGGAGATGACGGTGAACTCGCTGCGGAATTCCTTGAGAATCTCCAGGTAGGGCGAGAGCGCGTAGTCCCGTCCGGGCTGTTCGGGGAAGAAGTTGTCGGGGTGCAAACCCAGCGGCGCACAGACGCAGACGATGCGGCGAGGGGGTTGCTTGGCACTGGCTGACGGGCGGTTCGGCTTGGCGTCCTCGGCGAACGCTTCGAGCCACGGAAGGGCGAGGGAAATGCCGGTGGCGCGGATGAAGGTGCGGCGGGGGATGGTCATGGCGTGCAGGCGTTAGAGTCTTCCCAGTTCATGGGCGGCGCGAAGGAGGTGCTCCCAGACGGGACGGCGACGGCCCAGCAGGGGGAGAGACGGGGAAAATGATCGGCCACCTGTTGGAGCGTCAGAAACTGCCAGACCTGCTCCACCCGCGCCTCGCGCATCAGCCGGGCAGCGGTTTGGAGCCATTCGGGCGAGCCGGGTGCCGCCAGCTTCACGCGCAAAGTCGCCACCGTCTCCGGACGCTCCCAGGCTAAGTCGAGATTGTCTACAGGCATGACGCCGACGGGTGACATGACGGGAGTTAATATCCCACACGAGCGCCCAAAAGCACGAAGGTTTTTTGCCGTGGTTGCGCAACCATGCGGTCACCGCCCAACGGCTCGACCGACGTTTCCCTCTCCCCCATCGGGGGAGAGGGTTAGGGTGAGGGGGCGGGCTGCTTGCGCAGAAGGTCGTTCATCACGTCTGCACGCAGGTCACCTCCGGGAGGGCTGCGTGGAGTTGGTTTGTCGGTCGTCGGTCCTCTGTCGCACTGCAAGCCCCGCCAACCCGCCGGGTCGCGGCTTACTTTACACCCGTGAGAACGCTAGTTTTTCACCATGAAATTCACCGCTGTTTATGAGCCGGCAGCCGAGGGAGGGTACGTGGCCTGGCTGGAGGAAATGCCCGGCGTGCAGACTCAGGGCGAGACCTTGGCAGAAGCCAAGGAGAACCTGCAGGATGCCTTTCAGTTGTCGCTGGAATACCTCCGGGAAAAGGCGCGCAAAGTGGAGTCGCCCCAGAGCGTTCGTGAAACCTTTGAGCTGGCTGCGTTGTGAAGCTGGCGGACTTGGAGCGCCACCTGCGCCGTCATGGCTGCCAGTCTCGGTTGCGCGTCGGGCAATGAAGTGCGGGTGACTTTTACTTGCTCTGAAACACCTGGCTCTGCACCACTTCGTGGACCAGTGATTTAAACCCGTAATTCCGTTTGCCGGCGTTGCGGACGATGGCTTCGATTTCCGGCTTGTCCATTGGCGTGGGGGCCGCGCCGGTGGAGTAGGCGAGCAGCTTCTCCGTCAGGGCGCGGGCCAGTTGGTCTTTGTCCTCCAGTAGCAGCTTTTTGTACTCGTCGATGTCGTGAAACTGCCGTCCGTCCGGCAGTGCGTCGGCGGGGTCCACGGCGGGGCCGGGGCGCACGCGGCGGCCCTGGCTGTCCTTTTGCCCGCCGTTGGTGAGCGCGCGGTAGTGGTCGCGCCAGCCGCCGATGACATCGAAGCTTTCGAGCGCGAAGCCCGGCGGATCGATCTTCGTGTGGCAACTGGCACAACTGGCGATCTGACGGTGCTTCGCGAGCTGCGCGCGGATCGTCGTCGCGCCCCGGATGTCTGGCTCGATGGCCTCGACGTCCGCCGGAGGCTTCGGCGGCGGGGTGCCCAGGATGCGCTCCAGCACCCACGCGCCGCGCAGGACCGGCGAGGTCGTGGTGCCGTTGGCGGTCACCTTCAGCACGCTGCCCATCGTCAGGACGCCGCCCCGATGGCTTGTCGGCGGCAACGTCACCTTGCGCATCTCCGTCCCTTCCACGCCGGGCAGGCCGTAGTGTTTCGCGAGGCGGGCATTGACGAACGTGAAGTCCGAGGCCACGAAGTTCGCGAGGCTCAGGTCGCGCTTCAGCACTTCGTCGAAGAACAGGACCGTCTCCTTGACCATCGCGACCTTGAGGATGTCGTCGTACTCCGGATAAAGCGTGCGATCGGGGGACGTGGCGTCGATGGCGCGGAGGCTCAGCCATTGGCCGGTGAAGTTCTCCGTGAAGGCCTTCGCCTTGGGATCGTTCAACATCCGCTCGACCTGTTCACGCAGCACGCCCGGTTCGTGCAGCTTGCCCGCTCCGGCGAGTTTGAACAGCGGCTCGTCCGGCATGGAACTCCACAGGAAGTACGAGAGCCGGCTGGCCAGCGCGTAGTCATCGAGCGGGGCCGGGGCGGGCGTCTTGGCCGGGTTGCTGGCGGGCACCTTCTCGCGCAGAAAGAGAAAATCCGGCGAGACCAGGATGCCGCGGAGGCCCACGCGCATGGCCTGCTCGAACGAGTATTTCTGCTCCAGCCGGCTCTGGACGCGGGCGAGGAACGGCCGGATGTCCGCGTCCGTCACGGGCCGCCGGAACGCGCGCCGGGCGAAGTCGCGGAGAATGCGTTCCGCATCCACCATCGGCTGCTCCGACACCACTTCGCGACGGTCCGGGTCATTGGGGGCGGGCAGACGAACTTGTTTCAAGTCGCCGAAGATCGCCTTATGACTCGGCGGCGGCCACGACTCCATCAGCGGCCCTTCGATGTCCACCCACTGGATCACCAACCCCGGCCCCTTGTATTTGTCAGCCCCGATTTTTTCCACGGCGGGTGGCAGCGCGGGCAGGCCTTCGGCGATGATGCGGATGCGGTTTTCGGGTTCGAGCTGCTCGGTGAACTCGATCACCGTGGGTTTGTCAGCCGGTACGGCGTAGTAGTCGATGAGCCGCTCCTCGGTGACTTCCTTGAGCGTGCCGGCGGTGACGCGGAAATTGACCGGCTTGCCCTCGCTCTGAAAACCGTAGCCGGAAATCTTGAAGCGATACTTGCCGCGCACATGACTGCGGAAGTTCCACATGGTGACGCGGATGTTGGCCGATTCCCACGCGGCGAAGATGGCCACGCCATCGTCCACATGGCGGTACACGCTGCCGGTGGCCTTGACGGATTTTTCCTCGCGGATGTCGAACCGCTTCTTCAGCAGCCAGGGCTGCGGTTTGCTGGCGATGGCCTCGTTGAGCACGCGGTCGGCGGCATCAAGGTAATTGCGGATCAGATACGAGGACGTGTGGAGCGCGGCGGCGGTGTTGTCGAAGCCGCTCACCGAGGTGTCCGGCGGCAGCAGGTCGGCCAGGTCCACCTCCACGCCCAGCAGGTCGCGCATGGTGTTCGCGTACTCGGCGCGATTCAACCGCCGCAACACCACCCGGCCCTCTGTTGCCCGGCGGGCCAGCTCGGCCGCGCCCGCCCGTTCGCTGATCCATTTCACCGTGGCCTGAAGCTCCGGCGGGGCAGGGCGTGGTTTGTCCTTCGGCGGCATTTTGCCCGTCTCCAACTGCTCCAGCACGCCCAGCCAGGTCTCACGATTCTTCCGGTCCGAAAAATCCGGCGACAAACTGTCGAGGCGGAAGTCGCCCTTTGGCTTGGTCCCGGCGTGGCATTTCTCACAGTACTGGTTGAACAGCCGTTCAGCGGGGTTGGCCTCGGTCTTGCCCCCGGCGGTGGCACCCCGGGCGTCCACCGTGAGCAAGGGCAGGGCACACAGGGAAAACCCCACGACCAGCGCCAGCCACGGTCTCCAACCGGGTCGGGAAGGAGCAAGGCGACGGGGCATTTGAATTACGGGCATGACGGGCAGAAAGCTGCTTCCGCCGGCGGCGAACCGCAACCGGAAAGGGGCCGGGTGAAATTCAAGGGTGGTTGTGGCTGCAGCACTTTGGAGTGCGGCGAGTTCTCGCCGCTTTCCGCAGGCGACTTGTCGCCGTCGAAGTTCAGTCGCGGTCGGATATCTGCAAGGCTTGGCGCTCGTGCGAGCGCGGAGACGCGAGTAGTTCTGCACGCCCCGGTCACTCGACGGTGACAAGTCCCCGCACTCCACAGTGACTTACCCGGAAAGATTTATTAACCACGGATGAAACACGGATGAAACACGGAACTGCAGGGAATGACTTGGCTGCGCGCTTCTGGGCTCGGCAGCACCGTTGGGTGGCGGCGTTCAGCGACCGAGCAGAATGCGTTCGGCGCGACCCCATCCATGTTTCATCTGTGTTCCATCCGTGGCTAAAGAATGCTTCCGGTTTGGCACCCTATTTCGTTTGGGGTTACTGCCCTGGTTTCAGCTTCCCAGTCCGCGCTGAACAAGCTTGGCATTTCGTTGCAACTTCGCTTCCTTCGGGGGCGTCCAAAACACCACCATGCCGTCGGCTTATCAGAGTTACCCGGTGCTTCGCATCCTCGCTGCCTGCGGGGTCGCGCTTCCGCTTTCCCTCGGCGCAGCGGCGGTGGACTTTGCCCGGGACGTCTTTCCCATCCTTCAGCGCTCTTGTTTCGAGTGCCACGACGCGAAGCTTCAGAAGGGCAAGCTGCGGCTCGATACCCGGGAGCTGGCTTTCAAGAACTCCGAGGTCATCGTCAAGGGAGACGCGGTAAAGAGCGAACTCTACCGGCGCATCATCCTGCCCAAGGGCCACGACGACGTTATGCCCAGTCGCGGCGAGCCGTTGTCGAAAACCCAGACCGAACTCATCAAGGCGTGGATCGACGCCGGTGCCGTCTGGCCGGACGGGGTGACCGCCCCCCGGCATTGGGCCTACGTGCCGCCCGGCCGGACGAAGCTGCCCGAGGTCCAAGGCGGAAAGGTCAAAGTTCAAAGTCCAGTGGATGCGTTCGTGCTGGCGCGGTTGGAGCGGGAAGGGTTGCCGCCGTCGCCGGAGGCGGATCGTGCGACCCTGATCCGGCGGCTTTCACTCGATCTCGTCGGTTTGCCGCCGTCGCCGGCCGAGGTGGATGCGTTTGTGAATGACCGAGGCCTGCGTGCTTACGAGCAGCTCGTGGACCGGTTGCTCGCATCCGACCAGTTTGGGGTGCGCTGGGCCCGGCCGTGGCTTGATTACGCGCGTTACGCCGATTCTCACGGCTTTCAACGCGACGACTTCCGCGACCTGTGGCCCTATCGCGACTGGGTGGTGAGCGCGCTCAATGCGGACATGCCCTTCACGCAGTTCACCATTGAGCAGCTCGCGGGCGATCTCCTGCCCAATGCCACCGCGTCGCAGAAGGTCGCCACCGGGTTCAATCGCAGCGCGCCCACGAACGTTGAGGCCGGCACCGATCCCGAGGAGACGCGCGTCAACCAGGTCCACGACCGCGTGAACACGCTGGGCATGGTCTGGCTCGGGGCCACGCTGGAATGCTGCCAGTGCCACGACCACAAGTATGATCCCTTCACGATGCGCGACTACTATGGCCTGTTCGCGTTCTTCAACAACACGGCGCTTGAAGCCGACCGCACGAACCCTCGCGTTCCCGGCTCGATCCAGTTCAAAGGCCCGACGATGGAACTCCTGGATGCCGACACGCTGGCCGAGCGCGCCGGCGTGCAGGCGCAACTGGTCGAAGCGAACGCGAAACTCGCCGCCCTGGGCAAAACCGTCGCGGCCGGGCAGGCCGAGTGGGAAGCGGCAATCGTCAAACAGGCCGCTGAAGCGCCGAAGGAACATGTCCTCGACGTGGCCGCCTTCGAATCCACCGGCGGCGCGACGCACGAGACCCTGTCGGACAAGTCCGTCCTCATCAGCGGCGAGCCCGCGCCGGACAAGGACACCTACCTCATCGAGATCCGCACGAAGTTTGCCGGCATCCGCGGTCTTAAGCTGGAGGCGCTCACGGATGATTCGTTGCCCGGTAAAGGCCCGGGTCGCGGCGATGAAAAGCGGCCGAACTTCGTGCTGAACAACCTGGTCGTCACCGCCGCGCCTGCGAGCCAGCCGGAGCAGGGGAAGCCGGTCAAATTTTCCGCCGCACGCGCTTCGTTCTCGCAGGCGAATTTTCCGGTGGCAAACCTGTTGAACCTGGACAACACCACGAAGGGCGGCTGGGCGATCAATCCCCGGTTCCACGAATCACACTGGGCCGTGCTGGAGACGAGCGGGCCGCTGGGATTTCCGGAGGGGACCGTGTTGCGGCTGAAGCTGGAGCAGAATTTTGGAGCGGGCCGCACCATCGGGCGCATCCGCCTCAGCGCGATCACGGGTAACGTGGGAGGAACGGCGCTGCCGGCGGAGTTGAGCGAGGCGTTGACTGTTGCCGCCGCGAGGCGCAGTGCGAAACAGGCCAAAGCCATTACGGAGTTCCGGTTGAAGGAGCACCCCGAGTTCGCGAAACTGAACAACGACATCACCCGGCTGGAGGCCCAGTTGCGGAAGTTCAAGGCCTCAACGACCCTGGTGATGCAGGAGGACACGCCGCGCATGAGTACGGTATTCCTCCGGGGTGAATTCCGTACGCCTGGCGATAAGGTCGGCCCGACGGTGCCCGCCGTTCTGCACCCCTTGAAGACCGCCGACCGTGCGAAGCCCTCGCGGCTTGATCTCGCGCAGTGGCTGGTGAGCCGTGAGAACCCGCTCGTCGCGCGCGTCGTGGTCAACCGCTGGTGGGCGGAGTTGTTCGGGCATGGGCTGGTCACTACACCGGAGGATTTCGGCATCAAGGGCGAGTCGCCCACGCATCCGGAGCTGCTCGACTGGCTGGCGTGCGAGTTCATGGACAACGGCTGGTCCATGAAGCAACTGTTCAAGACCATCGTGATGAGCGCCACCTACCGGCAGTCGTCGAAGGTCACGCCCGAGCTGCTGGCGCGCGACGATCAAAACCTGCTTTACGCGCGCGGCCCACGGCATCGGCTCGAAGCGGAAATGGTGCGGGACAACGCGCTCGCCATCGCCGGCCTGCTCAGCCTCAAGCAGGGCGGGGCACCCATCAAACCGTATCAGCCCGATGGCCTCTGGGTGAAGGTCGGCGGACAGCGTTACGACTACGAGCTCAGCCCCGGTGACGAGAAATACCGGCGCGGCCTTTACGTCGTATGGAAGCGCGGCGCCCCTTATCCGAGCTTCGTGAATTTTGATGCCAACGCGCGCATGGCCTGCCGCGTGAAGCGTCCGCGCTCGAACACGCCTTTGCAGGCGCTTACCCTGATGAACGACCCGGTCTATGTCGAAGCCGCGATGGCCTTGGCGAAGCGCGTGCTCACCGAGAAGCCGACGGCGAACGCCAACGACCGGCTCACCCACGCCTTCCGCCTCGCCACCGGTCGCGCGCCACGCGCCGAGGAACTGGCCACGCTTGCCCAACTGCTCAGTTCGGCCCGTTCCGCAGATGCGCAGGCGGCGAAGGAGTTCGTCGGGATGTTCGAGCTGCCGGCTGGGGTGACCGCCGGGGAATTCACCGCGTGGTACGCGGTGGCGGCAGCACTGTTGAATTTGGACGAGACGATTTCCAAGGGATGAATGACGAATGTCCAAATGACGAAGCACGAATGATGCACGGCGACGACAACCCGGAAACTCCACCTCATCTTCGCCTCAATTTACCGAAAATGACCGGCATGCCTCGCGCCATTCGACATTCGAGCTTTGTTATACCCATTACAGAAATACTCTGGCCGAATCCCCGATTTGAACCTCCGAACGTTTTCTCCCTCACCCCGGCCCTCTCCCGCTGGGAGAGGGAGAAACTTCGGCCGCTTTCGTCCAAGCGCTGCCCCTTGCAACCAAGCCGGGCTACGGGGCTCCCTCTCCCAGCGGGAGAGGGCCGGGGTGAGGGAGGACGGCTGCGCCAGCCACTACTCGCTGGCTCTTACCAAACTATTCCCGCAGTAGGTATTATTCTTTCGTTATTAGGACTTGGTCGTTCGTCATTCTTCAGCACCATGCACTACCGACTCTTTACCGTCCTCGCCCTCTCCGCCCTTTCAGCGGTCAGCCACGCCGCTGACAAGCCTAAGCCCGCGTTTCAATACCAGTCGGGTGACATCCGCGTGAGCATCCCCACGGCGGACGAGCCGCGCGTGAAAGTGTTCGGCCCGGAGTCGCTCAACGCCGCCGCCAAGTATCTGGAAAACGGCGCAGTGAGCTGGGTGCGCGAGAAGTCCTGCGTGAACTGCCACACCACCGGTCCGTATATGACCGAGCGCACGGCGTGGACGAAGCAATTTGGCCCGCCCAGCGCGGAGGTGCACGAGGACTTCGTGAAAACCGTTCCCAAGGAGATCAAGGCGGTCAAGGAGACGGAAACGCGCGGTCACAAGCATTATCCCAGCACCTTTTACAGCGTCTGGCGCAGCCTCGGACTGGCCGAGTGGGACCGCCACATCAACGGCAAGCTCACCGAGCCGACCGAGCGCGCGCTGCGCGATCTTTTTGAGCGGCAGTCCGAGAGCGGCGCTTTCGTGAGCCACGGCGAGGTCGAGATTCCGCACATCACCACCGATTTCGAGCTGAGCCTCCAGGCGGCGCGCGCCATCACGGCTGCGCCCGGCTGGCTCGGTACGCTCAAGGACGAGACGCTCCTGGCACGGGTGGCGAAGTTAAAGACCTGGCTCAAGACCGCCGCCCCGAACAACGACTTCGACCGTGTCCTGAAACTCCAGCTTGCCTACTACTTCCCCGAACTGGTGCCGCAATCGGAGCGGGAAGCGGCGCTGGCCCTGCTGGCCTCCAAGCAGCATGCCGACGGCGGCTGGAGCACGCGCGGCATGTCACCGGTGAAGGACTGGCATTTCGAAATGAGCACGACCGTGCTGAACCTTATCAACAACCTGCCCGATGCCGCGAAGCCGGAGAGCGACGCCTACATGACCGCGCTGGCCGTCGTGCTGCTGCGGCAGAGCAACGTCCCCGTGGCGGACGCCCGCATCCAGCGCGGCCTGACCTGGTTGAAGCGGGAGCAGCGCGAGAGCGGGCGCTGGTGGATGCATTCCCTTTACCGGGGGAACTACCACTACATCACCTACATCGCCACCGCGCAGGCGATGAAGGCGCTGGATTTGTGCGGGGAACTCAAAGTTGTGGCCCGCGAATGATGTTTTTTAGCCACGGATGAAACACGGAATAAACACGGAAGAAAGACCGGGGCTGCGGATGGAATTGCCGCACGCGGAGATTACCGAGCAAGTCATCGGCGCTGCTTTCGAGGTTTATCGCAAGCTTGGCTACGGGTTTTTGGAGAGCGTTTACCAGCGTGCGCTTCAGGTTGAGTTGTGCCGGCGTGGCCTCAAGGCCGAGTTGGAAAAGAAGATTCAAGTGCGTTACAAGGGGGCAGTCGTCGGGGACTTTGAAGCTGATTTGTTGGTGGAGGAAGTTGTTCTAGTCGAATTGAAGGTGGCCAGAAACTACAATCCAGATGATGAACCGCAGCTCTTGAATGAACTCAAGGCTACCGGCATCAAGGTCGGACTCTTGATTAACTTTGGGCGTACCAAGGTGGAGTTCGCGCGACGAGTTTTTTAAATCCGTGTTTAATCCGTGTTCCATCCGTGGCTAAAACAACATTTGAAAACAATCTGGTGCCCTTGAGCCGCCGACAGTTTTTTCGTCGCAGCGGTTTCAGCCTCGGCTCCATGGCACTGGCGTCGCTGTTGCGTGGTTCACTCCTCGCCGCGCCGACGAGCCCGCTCGCCTCCAAGCAGCCGATGTTCGCGCCGCGCGCCAAACGGGTGATCTTCCTGCACATGATCGGCGCGCCGTCGCAGCTCGACCTGTTCGATCACAAGCCTGAACTGGCGAAGCGCGACGGGGAGGATTGTCCGGAGTCGATGCTCAAGGGCCGCCGGTTTGCCTTCATCGGCGGCAAGATGCAGCTCGCCGGTTCGAAGTTCACCTTTGCGCAGCACGGACGGAGCGGGCAGGAGCTGTCGAATCTCCTGCCGCACCTGGCGAAGGTCGCGGACGACATCGCCATCGTGAGGACGTTGCACACGGAGGAAATCAACCATGCGCCGGCGCAGATGTTTCTGCACACGGGCTTCGGGCGCGGCGGGCGGCCGAGCTTCGGTTCGTGGGTGACTTATGGACTCGGCACGGAGAATCAGGACCTGCCGGCCTACACCGTGCTGCTTTCTGGCCCGCTTGGTGGGGCGGGCACTTCGCTGTGGGCGAATGGCTTTCTGCCGAGCGTGTATCAGGGCATCCAGTTTCGTTCCAGCGGCGATCCCGTGCTGTTCCTGAGCAACCCGAAAGGCCAGTCGCAGGACGACCGGCGGCGCATCTTCGACACGGTGAAGTCGCTCAACGAACGGCAGCTTGCCGACGTGGGCGATCCCGAAATCGCCACCCGCATCAGTCAGTACGAGATGGCGTTCAAGATGCAGACGAGTGTTCCGGAACTGATGGACATTTCCCGTGAACCGAAAGCGGTGCTGGACCTTTACGGCGCCAAGCCGGGCGCGGGCTCCTTCGCGAACAACTGCCTGCTGGCCCGTCGGCTCATCGAGCGTGGCGTGCGGGTGGTGGAGCTGTACGACGCGGACTGGGACCACCACTCCGGCCTCGCGACCCGCCTGCCGGCCAAGTGCCGCGACGTGGACCAGGGCATGGCAGGCCTCATCTCCGACCTCAAATCACGCGGGATGCTGGACGACACACTTGTCATCTGGGGCGCGGAGTTTGGGCGCACCCCGCTCCGGCAGGGCATCGACGGTGACGGCAAGAGCACGAACCCCGGTCGCGACCACCATAAGGACGCCTACACCATCTGGCTGGCCGGGGGTGGTGTGAAGGGCGGTATTACCTACGGCCGCACGGACGAGTTCGGTTTCAGCCCCGTGGAGAATCCTGTTCACGTCCACGACCTCAATGCGACGGTGCTGCACCTGCTGGGCCTCGACCACGAGCGACTCACCTTCAAGTACCAGGGCCGTGAATTCCGCCTGACAGATGTGCACGGCGCGCCGCTGAAGGGGTTGATGATTTAGCTGTATGGTACGGCTTTCAATCGCCTTGCAGCCGTGGTTCGCAGGGCTTGCGTCTCAAAGCTTCGGCGGAGCAATGAGCCAGGCCTCGAACGGCGCGCGGCGGCCGCACTCGACGCAGGTGGTCGTGGGATAGCTTGCCCCACAGTGCGGGCACACCGCCCCGGTCAGGAAGGTATCGAACGGCTGACGGCACTTGCCACACTGCCAGAATGCACCCTGCGGGGGTGCCATCCTGCAACTTGGACAGGCAAACCCGGCGTGGAGGGGCAAGGCGGCCACGCGGCTGAGCACCCGCGCCTGACCGAACCCCCGCCAGCAGCCCAGTGCGATGAACACCGAAAGGATGCCCAGCCACATGGACTGGGACCAGAAGGCCACCGCGAGCAGGCCGGCCGAGCCGGCCAAGCCGATGGCACTGGCCACCTGCAAGCTGCGGGTGCGACCGCAGGCATACCACAGCAGCGAGCGGAGGATCTGCCCGCCATCCAGCGGGTAAACCGGCAGCATGTTGAAGCAGAGCAGGCCCAGGTTGATGAACGAGACCGTCCGCAGAAACGCGAGAACATCCGGAGGTGCTCCGCCTCCGGCTTTGGCCAGCAGACTCAGGCCGATCAACACCGGGATGAGCGCCACGTTGACGAGCGGGCCGGCCGCGATGCTCCAGAGCTGTGCGCCGGGCCGCGGCGGGGGATTCACGTAGGCCACCCCGCCCAGTGGCCAGAGCACGATCAAATCGGCCTGGCCACCCACCTGCCGGCAGGCCAGCGCGTGGCCGAACTCATGCAGGAGGACGATGCCGAAGAGGGTTAGGTATTCCAGCACGTTCCAGACCGGCGAGGTGTAGCTGCGTTCCCGGCTGGTGAGCTGGTACGCCGCCACGAGAAACCACGACCAGTGGAGAAATAGATCAATCCCCGCCAGCCGGAACAAATGGAAGGAACCCTGTCGCGTAGGCATCATGCGACACGGACACTATCACAGGAAGTGGGGTTAACCAAGGAGTTGCTGGATTGAGCGGTCGGCCGCTGGAATCCAAACACTCCACACGTGTTTGCACGTTGCTGCGGGGCGACCCGTGTTCAGGGTTTCAGCCGCTCAATTTTCATCGAGTCCGCGTCAAACCAAACTTCGCCCTTGTTGGCGCGCAACTCGGCGACGAGGACGATTTCGTTGGTGTCATTGAGTTCGATGAGGTGCTCCAGGGTGGTCCACCCCGCGTCGCCCACGAGCTTGTTCTTGCGTTGGCCGCCGGAGATGCGCAAGCCCGCGCCGGTCCCGGAGTTGTCGTTCGTGGGCTGGATGCCGGCGCATTTTACGCGAGCCGTGAAACGGAACTTGCCGGGCGGCAGTGTCACCGGTGCCCGCCATGACGCGACGGTGCCATTGTTCTTGGCGAGCAGGTGATAGGTGGCGTGGCCCTCCACCTTCGGCTCGTCCTGCTGCGGTTCGCCGGAGTCCTGCTTGGGTTCCCAGCGTTTGATCTGGGCCGTGCCATCAGCGGCGAACTTCATCGCCTCCGGCGGCGGGGCCCCGAGCTGCCGGGCAATATCCTGGTAGCGCGCAACGACGCGGCTGCGCAGCCCGGAGATCTGGTTCCGGTGCTCCTTGGCGGCCTCCGGGCTGAGGGCGGTGAGGCCGGTCTGAGCCACGGCGGTCATTTGATCGAGGTGGGCGAGAATGTCGTCGAGCTTGAAGTTGTTCGTGAAGATTTCCTGTGCCCGCTGTTCATAGAGCGCGCGGCCCGGCGGGGTTTGCATGAAACCAGCACTCACCATGCCGTTCAACGCTCCGGGGCGCAGGGCGTGCTGGCCTCCGCCAAACATCTGGTCCATGCCCGACGGGATGAACACCAGCTTGTCCGATTGCGGGTCGTGATACATCCGGTAATTGTTGCGCGTCTGGGTGTAGCCGTCCCAGTGGCTGGTGAAGATCTCCAACACGGTGAAGGCGGTGAAGCGTTCGACATCCAGGCGCTGGTTCAGCAAGTCCCAGCGTTTGACCAGGTCCTTTTCCCGTACCGCCTCCACCAAGGCCTTGAGGTCGGTCTGGTCGTTTGGATTTCCGCCGGAAGTCTTCTGCTTCTTCGCATCGATGTCCTGGCAGAAGCCACCGTCGTAAAAGTTTCCCGACGCGTCCTCGAAGTAGCGGTGGATGAAATCCTTCGCGTAGCCTTCCTTAACGACGAAGAAACCAAGGTTGCGTTCGTTGAGTTTCACGCGGCCCCAGGTCACCTTGGGGGCGGGCACGCCGGCTTTGTCAAAGAGCCAGCCGCAGAGGTTTTCCGTCATGAAACTCGGGTCCTGTACCGAGTTGTTGAGATGCAGCTTGCGGATGCCGGAGAGCTTCTGGCCGTCGAGGAATTTACTGAAACTCAAGGTCAGCGCCGGTTTGTCATCGAGGCCGCGAAAGCTGCCGGCACCGCCCTTGAGATGGATGCCGCAATCCTTGGCGAGCAACGAGTCGTCCACGGTCACGTCACACTTCACATAGGTGCGGTTGTCCTTGCGCAGCTTCGCCAGCTCGTCCGGCGCGATCTGGATGACGAAGGTGTGGGCGTTGGTCGAATTGAAAAAATCGTCCCGTGGGGCCGCCTTTTGCGCTGCGGACAAGGCGAGCGACGATGCCATCAGCATCGTTGCCAGAGTCATGCCCAGGAGGCGTGGAGTCATCGCCGGAAGTCTTTGTCCCGCCGCAACGCCCTTTCAAGTAAATCCGGCTCGCCTGTCGGCGACCGGGGAGACAGCGATCTGGGCCTTGGAAACATAACCGGCCAGGGGCAATCCTTTTGCCTTCGGCACGGGGGATCGGTCGGGAACCAGCCGGATGCCCGGATTAGAAACTAAATTCGTTGTACCCGGGCGGGGTGCGCCGCCTGTTCTTCGCGCCCGGTCGCGCCCGGCGTTCGGTGTGACGGCGGGCCTCGGCCTCCCAGGCGCGCAGGCGTTCGGCGTTTTCTTCCAACACGATATTGAGGCGGCAGGCTTCCGCATCGAAATCCCGGCGTATCCGTTGCGCCAACGCCGTCGGTTCGGTCAGTTCCTTGAACCGCCATCCGGGATGGTGGCGGTGCCCGGCCAGTTCGCGTTTGAGTTCGCGCAAGTTGGCTTTGAGCCGGGCGGCCAGAAGTTGAAAAGTGGCGACGTTCGTGTGCGCGGCGGGGTTGCCTTCCGCCAATTCAACCAGGCTCAGGATGGCGGCGAGGCGTTCGGCGTCACCGTCGGTGTAGGCCGCTTGTACTTCATGCCACCACTCCAGCTTCTGCGCGGTCATGGCCGCCTGTTTGTCGGGGTGCAGCTTGCGCACGAGCGTGCGGTAGAGTTCCTTGACGGTGGCAGTGACGGCGGGTTTTCCGGTGGGTGGCGGTGGGCGAAACCCCGGGGGCAGGCTTTGCCCAAAGAATCCCTCGAAAGCCTTGGCAAATTCGTTAAACGCTTCCTCTTCGGACTTATCCGCGAAGGCCGCACCTTCCTCTGAAAACTGAGTCGAAGGATTGGGGCCACCATGGGGTGGTGGCTCCGGGGCTGGGTCGGTCACTCCGGCGCGACGCCGCTGCACTGCGGCGTAGGCTTGCGCCGTGCTCACCTGATGAATCCATTCGTATTCCTCAACATCGGTGATGAGTTGTTCCTGCTCGTTGAGCTGGCGGCCGAGTTCGCGCAGCATGGTCAGTTGCGGTCCGAAGTGCGAGTTCAGCCACTGCTCGAAGGCGGGCCGGTGTTGCGTGTGGAACTGATCCAGTTGGGTGCGGGCTTGATCGAGTTCCCGCCGGGCCTTTTCGTACGCTTTCTGCGCTTTCTTCCGGATTGGCTCCCCGTCAATGGGGATCAACTTGCCGGCGTAAGGCAACGGCTTGCGTTGCGGGCTCGGGCGGGGCTTGGCTGGTTTGCGCGGCATGGAAGGGGCCAAGAATTAGCGGCTAATCGGCAGCACGGCAGCGGTGCCATTTGCTTGGCGGTGAACATGCCGGATGGGCAACCGCCAGGGTGTGGAACAGTAATCAGTCAATGCGTCAGACTACAGCAGGGGACTCCCAGTCGTGCAAAGGGTAAACTCCGCTCACGGTTGCATCGCGACCGCGATGGCGTTGGCAGCGAGATCGCGGGGATGGGGCGTTACGGCCCGCGCGGGCAGGGAGGTCAGCACGACACAGATCGTTTGCGTGGCCGGGTCGGCCCAGGCGAGCGTTCCAGTTGAGCCGGTATGGCCAAAGGTTTTCGCCGAACAGCCCGGGCTCCCGGCCGCCGTGCCGACGTTGAGGGCCAGACCGCGCGGGGTCACGCCGGGGGGGTTATGGTTCCGTACCATGAGCCGCGCGGTGTCCGGTTTGACGGTTGCTCCGGTTTCGTTCAGGAACCCAGCCAGAAATTTCGCGACATCCGGCGCGGAGGCATGCGTGCCACCCCAGGGCGCGCCGAGCTTGCGCCAGTAGGGGCTGTTCCAATCCCATTCCTTCGCCGTGGGATCGCCGCCGCCGGCTTCGGGGGCCGCCCGTTCGGTCTGACACGGCACCAAGTCCGTCAGCTTGAACCGCCCCAGCCCTTGCGCTGAGTGCTGCATCTTGAGCGGCTGCAGCACCGTGCGCTCGACGAGGGTGAGGATGTCCGTCCCGCTGATGAGTTCCGCCACGTGCGTCGCCAGCAGGATGGCCATGCTCGAATACTGGTACTTCGTGCCCGGTTGAAACTGCAGCGGCGTGCGGAGCGCGTGCCCGACAAACTCCCCGAGCGGCGCGTGCTGGCGGCGCAGGGCATCGTTGTTTGCCAATTGATCCGGCAGGCCCGAGACGTGCGTCAGCAGATGCTGCATCGTGACCTGTTCGCGCTGGTCGCCCTTGAACTGCGGGATGAATTTTTGCAACGGGTCGGCGAGCCGGAACGCCCCCCGGTCGAACAACGCCATGAGCGCCGTCACCGCGATGGGCTTTGAGATCGACCCCAGCAGGAACATCGCGTGCTCGTCCGGCGCTTTTCCGAACGACCGGGTGAACGTTGCTTCCCGCTGCGTCACGTGCAGCACTGCGGCGTTGATCTGCCCTGTGACCGTGGCACGGGTCAGGGCCGTGACCGCTTCGTCCAGCCGGTCCGGTCGCAACGCCCCCAGCGCCGGGGCAACCAGGCCGGCGGCCACGCCGCTGTGAATGAACTTTCGTCGCGTCATGGACCGGAACGTAGGCCAGCCGGGGAGAAAATATCAAGATTACCGGCCAACCCGATTGAACACGCGGCGCTGGGGGAAGTCCGATTCTCCCTATGAGTTTGAAGAACGGTGCCGCACGACCGGCCTTGGCAGCGGGTCAGGTCTGGCGGATCAGCGATGAAATCACCTGCCACATCGGCGAGGTCGGGAAACGCCTGGTCCACTACAAGATGTTCAAGGGCAAGCCCACACGCATCGCCCCCACCCTGGGCAACCGGGAGGCGCTGGAGAAGCATTTGAAGGCCAAAAAAGCCGTGTTGGTGGAGAGCTAGGCGATGGGGAAAGGCCTTGCGGTCTGCCCGTCCTCAATTGGGTGTGTTCCGACGGAGGGAATCTTCTTGCGAGATGCGCCCTGCCGGTGGTGAGAATCCCCACGCAAACCACCTCCAATCCAATTACTGATCTCGGTTCCGATGCGCACCAACCTTTCTCAACGATTTGCCAACAACCTGGTCCACTACTGGGGGCTGGCCTTGATGGCCTGGTGTTTAACCCTCGGTTTATGTGATGCGGCGGACCCGTTCCTCAGCGTTGAGGGCCATCAGGGGCTGGGCAAAGGCCAGCACATCGTGTTCGTCACCGGGGAGGAGTATTACCGCTCGGAGGAAGGCATGAGCATGTTTGCCAAGCTGTTGGCGCGGCATCATGGCTTCAAGTGCACCGTGCTGTTTGCAACCGATCCGGCTACGGGATTTATCAATCCCAATCGCAACAACCACATTCCGGGTCTGGCGGCCCTGGACACGGCGGACCTGATGGTGATTTTTGCCCGCTTCCGCGAACTGCTCGATGCGGACATGAAGCACATCGTCGACTACGTCAACGCCGGGAAGCCCGTCCTCGGCATCCGCAACGCCACCCATGCCTTCCGGTATGCGCCTGGCAGTGCGAGCCCGTACAAGAACTGGGACTTCCAAAGCAAGGTCTGGCCCGGCGGCTTCGGCCAGCAGATTCTGGGCGACACTTGGATAGCGCACTACGGCAAGTTCCAGAAGGAAGCCACCTTGGCCCATGTCAACCCAGCTCAACGCAGTCACCCCGTCCTGCACGGGGTCGGCGACACGATCTTTTGTCACACGGACGTGAACTCGGTGCAGCGGCTTACGACCAATGACGTGGTGCTCTTCCACGGCCAGGTCTTGTCCGGCCTCCAGCCGACTGATCCACCCGTGACCGACCAGCGCCAGGACGTGCGGATGCCTTTTGCCTGGTTCAAGACCTACACCGCGCCTTCGGGCAAGCAGGGACGCGCATTTGCCACCACCGCCGGGGCGTCGCTGGACTGGCTCAATGAAGATCTGCGACGCCTGATGGTCAACGCGATGCTGTCGCTGACCGGCCACGAAAAGGAAATTCCTGAACGAACCAACGTGGCGTTCGTGGATGATTACCAACCTCACCCCACCGGGGCCATCGCAGACGCGAAGTGGGCGGCGCAAAAACTCACGCCCGCAAGCTTCGCGGGCAAGTCGAATTAGCCGCCGGCGAACCGGATGGAGACAACCGCTAATCCACCACCAGCGTGACGGCCGTGTCGCCACGCAACGCTTTCGAATACGGGCAGGTTTGGTGGGCTGCATCCATGATGTGTTGCCCCTGGGCGCGCTCGATCCCGGGGAGCTGGGCGTGCAGTTCCACCGCGAGTTGGTAGCCGCCCTGATCGTCCTCGATCAGGCTGACCAGGGCCCGCACCGTGGAATCCACGACCGGGGTGCCGAGTTTCTTGGCCGCATTGATCATAGCCCCATGATAACAAGCTGAGTAAGCCCCCGCGAACAGCAGTTCGGGATTGGGTCCGCGCTTCTCGATCCCTGGCTCCAGGGGGTTGCCGAGGGGAATGTTCATCAACCAGTCCGGGGCCTGGATGTATCCCGAACGCCCGCCTTTGGAAATTGCTTCGGCTGTGAACAAGGTTTTCATAATGGGCTTGGGAGTTTGGTTGCTGGGAGGAATCTTACGTAAACGAATCTGAGTTATTTGGTTTAACAGGTGGCCGGGGAACGGCGCTGGCTCCGCGGAGCGGAGTGCCGTTGGTCGTTGGTTTCGGATGGCCGTTCGCCGGGATACATTGGGCAGTGAGATTAAACGATGGGCCGCTGTTGCCTATGGGGTTTTCACCCCAATGGAGCGCGCTAATTAGCGCAATATCCCGATTGGACAGCCGCCGCTACTCCATCGCCGCCAGCAGGTCGGCGAGGGGCACGGTGGCGAAGGTGCTGGCGGAGTCGGATGTGGCGTAGGGGATGATGAGCTGGCCCTGATGCACCAGGCTGCCGCACGAATAGACCACGTTGGGGACGTAACCTTCGCGCTCGGCCTCGTTCGGGCACAGGAGCGGGGCACGCAGGCGGCCGATCACGCGGGTGGGGTCTTTCAAGTCCAGCAGGAACGCGCCGAGGCAGTACTTCCGCATGGCTCCGACGCCGTGGCTCATGACCAGCCAGCCGGCCGGCGTCTCAATTGGTGAACCGCAGTTGCCCAGCTTGATGAATTCCCACGGCTCAATCGGGACGAGCAACACCTCGGGGGTCTGCCAGAAATGGATGTTGTCCGAAAACATCAGCAGGATGTTTTCGTCGTCCTGGCGGGAAAGCATCGCGTAGCGGCCGTTGATCTTGCGCGGGAAGAGGGCCATGCCCTTGTTCTGCACCGCCGGTCCGTTGAGCGTGCTGAACTTGAAGTGCAGGAAATCGGCGGTCTCCAGCAATTGCGGCAGGATGATCTTGCCGTCGTAGGCCGTGTAGGTCGCGTAGTAGGTGGCGGTCCCGTCGTCGTTCTGGAACCGCACGAAGCGGGCGTCCTCGATGCCGTTGCTCTGGCTGGGTGCGGAGGGGAACAGCACGCGCTGTGAGATGCGGCTGTCCGGCGGGAAGTTCACTTCGTAGTTGGACTCTGCGAGCAGGAGGATGCCGCGGGCCGCCCGCGTCGCCGTGGCGTCGGAGGTGTCCTCCGTGAGGCCGGAGGCGAGCAGCACGGCGTGCAGTTCAGTCAGGGTGAAGTCTTCGTGCAACTGGTCGAGCACCCGGCGGCAAAATTCGTTTTGCACGCCGGCCTCCTGGAGTTTGTGGGCGAACAACGCCTTCACGTAGGCGGCGTTGGCCACGCGGTCGGGCTCCATCACGAACGGCACCGGCGCGGCCAGCGTGATGCGCGGTTGCCCGCTGACCTGGCCCGTGCGGAAGGTGATGGAGGAAATGTGGCCTTCCCCCGTGGCGCGCAGGCTCAGGATGAACCGCAGCTTGCCCTTGGGCACCCCGCTTTGATCGGGATGGGGCACCATGGACGGATTGAACAGGGCGGCGGACTCGGGCGAATACTCGTGGGTGAAGTAGGACCCGATCAGCAGTTGCCGTTCGGGCGAAGGGGTGATGCCGGGTTGGAGGTAGAAACTTACCCGCGAGTAGCTGCGGCGGAAGAACGCCTCCAATTGTTCGTGCCGGTCGGAAAATTCGCCGAGCACCTGGGCCAGCGACCGGGTGACGGCTTCCTCCGACAGGGCCATGATCCGGGCGACGACGCGGCGCGCGATGTCATCGGTGGCCGGACGAAACGGCCGCAGCAGCACCCGCGAACGATCCGGGGTCAGCACCGGTCCGGTGCGGGTGGCGTGGAGGGGAGTAGTGTTCAAAAGCGGGTGGTCAGGAGGCGGGCGGACGGAAGACGGGGCCGGCGTTCTGCATGAGTTGCATCTCGGCCAGGGCGAGCAGGAAGGCGAGGGTGGATTCCGCGCCCTGGTTGCCATTGACCCGGTCCACGTGCAACGCGTCCCGGCAGCCGCCGGTGGTGGGCGAGTAAAGTTCCAGGCCCAGATCGTTCCAGCCGAGAAACCAGTCGAAGGCGCGCTGGGCTTGTTCGAGCCAGTGGGGGTCGCCAGTGGCGCGGTGGGCGGCGAGGCAGGCGGAGACCATGGAATGCGCTTCGATGGGCTGCTGGTCGAAGTGGGCGCGCACACCGCCGCGCCGGTGAAAGCCATTGCTGCCGATGGGGCGCAGGTGGCCGTTCTCCGACGCCTGGATTTCGGTGAGCCAGCGCAGGGCAGCCAGGCCGCGTTCGAAGACGGCCGGTTGGTGGGCCGCGCGTCCGCTCACGATCAGGGCGTGCGCGAGCTTGGCGTTGTCGTAGGCGAGTTCTTCCTCAAACCACGGCCAGTCCGGCTGCGCGGTCCGGTCGAAGAGGCCCATGAGGCGGTTCAAAAGCGTTTCGCGGACCTGGCCCACCGCCCGGTCCCCGCTCAACCGGCCCAGGTATTCGTGGATGCCAAGCAGGCCAAAGGCCCACGCGCGCGGGGAGGTGAACTCCGTCACCACGGGCAGCGCCTGGGCGAACAACTGTCCGGCCATGACTTGAAAACTCCGGTGCGGCGAGCGGCCCACGCACAGGCCCAGCGCCCAGAGCGCCCGCGCATGGCAGTCCTCCGATCCGGGGTTGTCCAGCCAGTGACGGTCGAAGCTCAGGTGGTTGTGAAACCGCCGGGCCTTCGCATCGAAAGCGTGATGCAGAAACGCCGCGTAAGTGGTCGCCAGCGAGCGCGTGTGTTCGGGCTCCACGTTCAACTCGTCCAGCAGGACGGTGAGGATGAAGGCCCGCGCGTTGTCGTCCGTGCAGTAGCCTTCGGAGAAGTTCGGCACGGTGAAGATGGCGTGCTGGAACATGCCCGCAGAATCCGTCATGCGCGCCAAATGATCCAGCCGCAGCGCCGGCAACTGGCGCGGGGCCTGGTCCAGCGTCTTCGTGGCAAAGGATTTGCGCGACAGCACTGCGCCTTCCAGCCGCGCCAGCTCGAAGGACCGGCGGTAGAGGCGGGCCGTATTGCTCCAGATCATCTCGCGGCCCAGCTTGTAGGCCTGCTTGCGCATGGCCGTGCGGCGCGGTTCGTCGCGCAGCAGGGCGATCACTTCCCGGCCAATCGCCCCGGCGTCGGCGAAGGGCACCAGCACGCCCCGGCCATCGGCCAGCAGTTCCTGCGCGTGCCAGTAAGGCGTGGAAACCACGGCTTTGCCCGCGCCAAAGGTGTAGGCCAGCGTCCCCGAGGTGATCTGCGCCTCATTGAGATACGGGGTGACGTAGATGTCCGCCGCGCCGATGAACTCCTTGAGTTCGTCGAGTTCGACGAACCGGTTGTAGAAGATGACGTTCTTCTCGATCTTGTTCTTTTTGGCGAGCCGTTCGAGGCCCACCCGGTAGGCTTCGCCGTGCTCGCGGACTTCGTTGGGATGCGTGGCCCCGAGGACGATGTAAACGACGTCGGGAAACTCCGCCAAAATCGCCGGCAGCGCGTTCAGCACGTACTCGATGCCCTTGTTCGGCGACAGCAGGCCGAAGGTGAGCAGAACCGTGCGGCCTTCCACACCGAACTGGTCCTTGTAGTAGTTCGGGTCCACGAACGGGATGTCAGGAATGCCGTGCGGGATGAGGTCAATCTTCGCCGGCGGCACCTGGTAGATTTCCCGCAGCATGTGCTGGCCGCGTTCAGACATGACCACGAGCCGGGTCGAGCGCACGAGCAGCTCCTGCATCACGCGCCGTTGATCTTCGTTCGGGTCGCGCAGCACGGTGTGCAGCGTGGTGACCACCGGCATCTTGAGTTCGCGCAGCAGCGCCAGCAGATGCCCGCCCGCCGGACCGCCGAAGATCCCAAACTCGTGCTGCACGCAGACGATGTCCGCGTTGGAGATGTTGAGGAAGTCCGCCGCCCGCTGGTAGGAGGACAGGTCCTGTTCCTCGATTTCAAACCGGACCTCGGCCGGATATTCGTAGCCACCCTTGAGGTCGTTCACCGGGACAGCGAAGCACTGGATCCCGGGATGCTCGGCCGCCACGGCGGTCAGCACATCAGTCGTGAACGTGGCGAGGCCGCATTTGCGCGGCAGGTAATTGCCGATGAACGCGATTTTCTTGATGTCGGAAATTTCAGGCACAGGTACTTCGCTTCGCAGCTTGGGCGCGGGTCCGGCCAGTGCCAATGGGGCGTTCACCCCATTGGCAGCGCGGGGTGATTGCATCACGTTGGCCCCGGATTGGCGGCCCGCTGCCGGGGGAACGAGCATCCCGGCACGTCCCGCCCCTCCGGCTACTCCATCGCCGCCAGCAGGTCGGCGAGGGCACGGTGGCGAAGGTGCTGGCGAAGTCGGACGTGGCGTAGGGGATGAACGACTGCCGACTTGATGCTGGTACCACCATCGCCCTCTGCCTCATACCAACTACGGGAATAGTTTGGGCGAATCCCCCGATTTGAACCACCGAACGTTTTCTCCCTCACCCCGGCCCTCTCCACCTCTGTTGGCTTGTGCACAGTTCTTCAGAAGTAGGGAGATATGAGAACGTTATGTCGATTTCACCATCGCCCACGACGATCTTTTCGATGAGCGATTCGGCAATCCGGCGCTTCTCGTCGGTCGCCATGGTGGGCCAACGGTCATACAAGGCGGTGGCCTCGGCAAGTACTTCCTCGCTGCTCACGTCCCCCACCCGGAGGGAATCCACCTCGGCTTGGAGCTTGGGGAGGGAGGCATTGAGCTGGTTTAGGCGTTCCTCGGCGGGTTTGTAGAAGTCACCGAAGCCTTGGGGGGTGACGTGGCCGTCGAGGTACAGGCGGTGGGTCCGGGACATCTCTTCCCGTACCTTCGCAATCTCCCGTTCATGGGCGGCAAGTGCCTGCTCCTTTTCGCTGAGGTTGCGCTTGGCTTCCTCGGCGTGGCTCGCGAGTTTGGCGGGCGAGGCGAAGAAGGCTTTCAGTTCCTCATGGACGATGCCCTCAAGGTCCACGATGGGGATTTTGTTGTAGCAGGAGCGGCACATGTACTTCGGGCTGCCGCTCCGGACATACATCTTCGTCCCGCAGGCGCATTGGGCAAGGGTGCCGAAGGTCTGGACGGGAAGCGGTCCCGGTCGTTTCCAGCTCTTCAACTGCTCTTCGATGATTTGGTTGACCTGATTCCAGAGCATCTCGGAGACGATGGGTTCGCAGGACACCTTGCCCCATTCGCTCTCAGGCTTCTCGGCACTTTTCCAGTCGCCGTGCTTTTTGACCCGGTTGAAGAAGTAGATGCCTTTGGCGGAGGTTTCGATGAGGACGCGGGTGACCTGCATGTCCCGCCACGGCTTGCCGTCACGGGTGCGGTATCCGGCGTCGTTCAGGCGTTTGGCCACCGTGCCCTTGCGCCGGAGTTCCAAGAAGAGCTCATATGCCTTCCGGCGGATGGGAGCTTCGTCGGGATGCACGATGAGCTTCTTGTCCTTCCATTGGTATCCGTATGGGGCCTTCCCGTTGATCGGTTTGCCGAGCTTGGCACGGGTGAGCCGAGATAGACGTAGCGCGGCAGGCTGTAGGTCCGCCCGTCGCAGGTGAATTCCCCGAGTGACTTGCGGATGAGGCTGGGCGTGCGGGCCGCGAGTTCATCGAGCGGGGCCAGTACGGTGTCCAGCGAGCGCCGCAGCGGCGCGACAGCGGGAGCGAGGGCGAAGTCTTTCACGAGGGTGGGGGTCATTTTTGAAGAAGTTAAAAGGCAAAAGGTAAAAGTAAAAAGGGGGCGGCAGACGTAGACCGGCACTTTTGCCTTTTTCCTTTATCCTTTTGCCTTACCTCTCCCCTCGCTCCGCGAAGGGCGAAGGGTGAGGCGCAGCCAGGTGCTTGGTTCGGCCGGGTTTCATCAGGTTTTGGGGCGAGGGGTTCCAGCGGCGGCGACGGGAATGCACGCCCGTCGCCGCCGGGAGGAACCAAATCACTTGTTTT
The DNA here is from genome assembly GCA_009924135.1 of Pseudomonadota bacterium. Lineage (GTDB taxonomy): Bacteria > Verrucomicrobiota > Verrucomicrobiia > Limisphaerales > SXTU01 > SXTU01. Next base: position 27,172 of record RFSE01000056.1, read on the forward strand.
GGATCTGGTCGAAAGTGCCGCCGTCGTTGAAGTGCGTCTTCTGCGCCGATTGCCAGCCGCCGAAGAGTTCGTCCACGGTGAACAGGTTCACCTTGGGGAACTGCTTTTCATACTTCGCCGCCGCCTTGGCATCGCGCGGGCGGTAGAAGTTGCGGCCTGCGATGTCCTGGCCTTCCTCCGAAAAGAGGTATTCGAGATAGGCCTTGGCCACCGCCTCGGTGCCGCGCTTCTTCGCGACCTTGTCCACGACGGCCACCGGGGGCTCGGCCAGGATGCTCCACGACGGGGTGATGATTTCATACTTGTCCGCCCCGAACTCTTTGACGGCGAGGAAGGCCTCGTTTTCCCACGTGATGAGCACATCGCCGATGCCACGCTGGGCAAAGGTGGTCGTGGCCCCGCGCGCCCCGGTATCGAGCACCGGCACGTTCTTGAAGAGGCGGGCCAGGAAATCCTTCGCCTTCGCCGGATCGTTGCCGTTTTTCTTCAACGCGAAGCCCCAGGCGGCCAGATAATTCCACCGCGCGCCACCCGAGGTCTTCGGGTTGGGGGTGACGACCGAGACGCCCGGTTTGACGAGGTCATCCCAGTCCTTGATGCCCTTCGGATTTCCCTTCCGCACGAGGAAGTTGATCGTGGAGGTGTACGGCGCACTGTTGCTGGGCAGGCGCTTCTGCCAGTCGGCCGGGAAGAGCCGCGAACGCTGGGCAATGGCGTCCAAGTCATAGGCGAGGGCCAGCGTGACGACGTCCGCCTGCAGGCCGTCAATCACCGCGCGGGCCTGCTTGCCAGAGCCGCCGTGCGATTGCTTGATGGTGACTTTGTCCCCGGTTTTGGCCTGCCAATGTTTGGCAAAGGCGGCGTTGTACTCGGTGTAGAGTTCCCGCGTGGGGTCGTAGGAGACATTCAGCAGGGTGATGTCCCCGGCCACGGCAGCGGACCAGGTCAACGCCAGCGCGAAAACGCTCGTGAGGATGGATTTCATGGGTGAGAGTAGCATTGTTCTATACAGATTTCCGCAGCTTAAAAGGACAATTGCACCCGTGTGAAGAGGGCGTCTTCCGCCTGCCGGGCAACAATGCCCGGGGCCGTGGCCGCCGCACGAGTGCCGGTGCCGCCGCCATTCACAAAGTCAAAGGTGGTATGCGAGAAGCTGGTCTTCACCGTGATGTTGCGGTTGAGGTACCAGTTGAGCCCTACGGACCACGCCTGCGCACCGCTCGCGGAGGTGGCGGGGTTGGCGAAGTTCGGGAAGGCTGCTTCGTCCACGTTCAGCTCGGCATAGCGCGCGACGAGCTGCCAGGCACCCCAGCCGCCTTCGCTCAGGCTGAACGGATGCGTGGGATTCACGCCGCCCTTGTAGGCGGCCGTTTCGCCCGTCAGCAAATAGGAGCCGGTGACTTCCCAGCCGGTGTTCTCCAGACGCACCGATGACAACGGAGCCGCCCCGGTGCGGCTCAGGCGCTGGTTCGAGATGACGTATTCGCCGAACAGGCCGAAGGGACCGTAGTAGTAATAGCCCTGAGGTGAGAGCCGCCAGTGTTCGCCGTTCGCGTTGACCACCCCGGTGGCGGGGTTGTAGGCGAAGAACTGCTGCTGGCCGTCCGTGGCGTAGCCGCCGAGCGTGCCGCCCGTCGTGGCGGGCAGGGAGGTGTTGTTATGCTCGCTGCCGTAGCTGCCGCCGAGACCGAAGCCCAGGCCGCGCAGGAAGGAATCGGCCTCCGGCTTGAAGGGCTGGAAGAAGATGCGGCCGGCAAATTCCTTCGTGTCGTCGGTGTCGAGGTTCGTCGAGTTCCGGGCGTCGCCAGAGCCGTTGAACACGCCGCCGGCGTAGCTCACGCGGCCGCTGAAGGCCTCGCCGTGCAACTGCACGCCGAGGTCGCGGTTGGGCGTGAGCGCGGTCGGGAGCGCGCGCTCGTTGAAGAGCGTCTCCACATCCACCGTGAGCTGCTCCAGGCCGACGGGTGACTTGAACTTGCCCACCTTGAGCTGCAGCTCCGGAAACGCGCGGTAGTTCACGAACGCGTCAAAAATCTGGGCCGTGGTGCCCCCGAAGTCCGGCACGAACTGGAAATCGAAGTCCCGGAAGACCGTCCCCTCGACAATCGGACGCGCCCGCCGCACGAGGAAGCCGTCGTTGCCGGCGATCCCGTGGTCGCGGAAGAAGGTGCGGGAATCCAACTGGAGGACGCCGCGTAGCCGGAGGGCGAACGCTTCGTCAGCCGAGGTGAACCCAAAGCCTTTCTCACCGAGGACGATGGAAGGCGTGGTTTTGGCCTTGGCCGTGGTTTCCTCGTCCTTCAGCTCCTGCTTGCGTTCGAGGACTTTGAGCTTCTGCTCCAGCTCTTCGATCTTCTGGAGGAGTTTTTGTTGGGCGTCCGGCGAGCTTTGGGCCGAAAGGCTGACCGGGAGGGTGATTACCCCGGCAAGGGCGGCGAGCGTTACGTACTTGCTGATCTTCATCCGATTTGGTTTTGCGATCCGGCGAACCTCTGGCTGTCCAGTGAGTTCGATGGGTGTTTGGTTTGTATCCACCAGTAGTCTGGTAGGTTTAATTGGTTACCGGCTTGCGCTTGTCGAACCGCAGCTTTTCCGTGCGTTCGATTTGCACGACGGTTGAATCATGTACCACGATCTGGACCACGCCGAATTTAATGGAGCTAACGTAGCTCCGGACCGTTTCAAGCCAGGCGGCTTCCGCCCCAGGCTTGCTCTCAGTTACCGCGTTGTTCGGTGCGCTCATGTCAATTGGTTGTTCAACAACTGGCGAGAGATTACAACAAAACACCACTAAGTCAATAGTAATTAGTGTGATTACGAAATTTTTGACCGAACCTGCGCGGATGAAGGTAAAAACTTGATTGAGTCGCTAGTTTTTATGATTGTTTGGCATGAAGCTCTCTCTCCGAGGCGAATACGCATTGCGAGCCCTGCTCGTGCTGGGGTTGCAGCAAGATGAAGCCGTGCTCTCGATTCAGACCATTTCCGACCAGCAGAACATTCCCAAGCGCTTTCTGGAGCAGATTCTCAACGATTTGAAATCACTTGGGGTGGTCAGCAGCAAACGCGGCATCGCCGGGGGCTACCGGCTCGCCCGTCCGGCGCAATTCATCACCCTCGCCTCCGTGGTCCGGCACATCGAGGGTCCGCTGGCCCCGGTGAGCTGCGTCAGCGAACGCTTTTACGAACGCTGCTCCTGTCCTGACGAAGCGCGCTGTGCCATCCGCAGCGTCATGAAGGATGTGCGGGAAGCCATTGTGAAGATCCTGGAGAACGTGACGCTCGAACAGCTCTGCGACCGCGCCCGGCAACTGCAAACCAACCCGGCCAATCCGTTGGATTTCATCATCTGACCGTGCGTTGGTGTGCCAGGAAGGCCGGAGCCGGGGCCGGCCGGGTTGGTAACTCCCGGCGTCCTCGGGTTCCAGGTGAAAAGAGAAGCCAGGCTGGCACCTGACAAAAATGCCATCTTCATTGCTCCTGAAGATCGGGAGCACCTCACACTGCTTGTTCGTCGCCGATCTGCCCACCTATCCTTGGGGCATTCGCTTCCGCGTAGGTTTAGAGGATGAGTTTCCCGCGATCCTGATGCCTCCAATCATCGCGGCCGCTGAGTCAAAAAGTACATTGCGCACTGTCCAAAAGATGGGCCAGCGTAGCGGTGATCCCTAATCGAAAACCACCTTCCGATCAGTGAGGGTTGACCAAATTTCAAGCCACACCGGACCTGCCAAATCTGATAGTGCCATCTGATACTGTTTGCCCAAAAATGGGTCTACGTGGGGAACGTGCGTCCCGCCATATGCGGCTGTAACCAGTTGGTAATGAAATGGTTGTACACAAGATCCAGCGGCAGATGGGCTGTAGTCACAAGGCCGCGTGGTTTTTGCTCCTCCGGCTCCGGCGGGCCATGGTCCACGAAGGGCGCAGTTCGTTGGCGGGACGGATCGAGGCCGATGAGGTGATCATCGGTGGCCCCGTGCATGGCAAAACCGGACGTGGAGTCACCAAAGCCGAGCACAGTACCTTGATCTTCGGGGCGGTGGAGGTCGTCGCCTATCGAGATCACCACGGAGAGCAACTGGAGCGGGCCGGCCGCCTGCGGCTGGCTGTAAACGCCGGTTGAAAAGTGAGACGGGGTCACGTGTGTGACAGGGCGGTCGAAAAGTGCAGCGCCTTCATTAACGATGAAGCATGTATCGCACT
>RFSE01000057.1 GCA_009924135.1 Pseudomonadota bacterium
TCCTGCCGTGGTTTGCGTCGTCCCAGTGCCATGCTCACCATGGACGCGCCGCATTGTTCGCGCGTTACAGGAGGAAACGATTTTTAACAGGCTGCTAGGACTCGCCACCACGGCAAAAGGTGACTTGCGAACTCAATGATGAACCCGGATACAAAATCACTGTAGTAGTCGGCCAAGTGCGTTTCGACGTGCTCCAAATACGCATTGTCATCGTCATTGTTCATCCTGTGGGATTCCGCACGCTCCGCAACCAAATCAGAGAAGTAGTGAGGCTCCTCATACCGGGCTGCATACCAAGTCATCATTCTCTTTGCCCATTTGCGACTGGCGTTGCCCTCCATGTTTGCGGCGCAGAAGTTGGTAATCAAAGCCGAAGTCGGGGCGAGCCGTTGATTGATGAAAAGCTCTCGAAGAACAGGCAGAGTCTGAGGTTTTCCGCCAAGCAAAGGGCCACAGCCATCGAAGTAGATGATGTCGAACTGCTGCGGGACTACTGCGAAAAACTCCTGTAAAGAACCGCAGTAGAGTCGAATTGGCAGACGCCTCTCTCCCAGGCTCCGCACTGCCTTTAGGTATTCGTCTCTGTCAGCCTCAACTGCCCAAACATTGTGCGGAGGAACCCCGAGTTCCGACAGAGCGACGATGTCATTTAACGGGTTCGGCCCGCTTAGAATCAGCACTTGCAGATCGGTCGGAGAACGTGATGAAACCCGCGACAAATAAATTGGAAGCCAATACTCATCGACAAACGGTTTCACCGCTTGCTCAATGTCTTGCCCAGTACCCTGCTTAACGAATCGGCACGCGTAATCGAGCGTTCTCATGAACGCCTCTTCCGTTACGAGCGGCGCTTGTTTTCGTTCGGAAGTCAAAGACTTAACAGCGTGGGCGAGGATTTGGTCTCGAACTCGCTTTTTCACCGGCTGGTCGTAGAGGTTTTCGCTCAAGGTAGTGGCTGATTTCAGAAGAACCCTACTCTGTTCACACCGGTGGCCTAATTCCGCTCTTGGTTCTTCCACTGGAAAGCGTGGCAGTTGTCGCCAGTTTAGCAATCGCTGGCAATGCTTTTGCAGCGGGTGGCTTGTCTTTCTCCGGGCCACAGAGCAGCTTGCGGGCGTGAATGGTACTACTTCCACCGGAGCAAATCTCGCGAATGCCAGCGGCGCAAACGGCCCGGCCTGCCTCGCCCGGTCCGTCGCCGCCATGCTGGCGCGCGAACCCGCCCTCGAAGCCATCACCGTCCACCGGACGGACCCCGCCATCGCGATTGCCACCCTGGGAAACAAGGAGGTCGAGGGCCTCGCCGACCGCGTGACCGCCGCCGTCGCGGCCGGCCGCCAGACCAGCGCGCGGCATCAGTGCCAGTTGCTCGCGCCGACGGGCAATTGCAGCGGGTGCGACATCCCGCTCACTCCGGCGGAACAGCAGACGGTGACGATTCAGCGCGTGGAAGATCGCTCCACCATTGCGCGCGTCACGTGTCCCACGGCTCCGCGTTTCTGGCTGTGGCGCAACCTGCCCTTGCCCAAGATCATTCCGCGTGAAGTCGAAATTCCCGAGGCGGATGCCGATCTGGACGAGTGGAAGCCGCAGATGATTGCCGCCGGGATTTGCGGCGTTACCACCCTGGCCGCCGCGCTGGTCGGTGATGGTACGGTCCAACTGGGTCTGCACCTGGCGGCCTACGTCAGCGGTGGTTGGTTCGCCGCCGAGGAAGTCTGGGAGCGGCTGCAGCACCGGGTGCTCGACGTGCATTTCCTCATGCTCGCCGTCGCGCTGGGCAGCGCGATCATCGGTCACTGGGACGAAGGCGCGATGCTGCTCTTCCTCTTCTCGATCTCCGGCGCGCTGGAGCATTACGCGATGGGCCGCACGCAGCGCGAGATTGGCTCGCTCTTCAAGGCCGCGCCCAAGACTGCCACGGTCCTCGACGACGCCGGGCACGAGGCGGAAGTTCCCGTCGCCGAACTCCAGCCCGGTGCCCGCCTGCTCATCAAGCCCGGCACGCAATTCCCGCTCGACGCCGAGATCATCAAGGGCAAGACCGCCGCCGACGAATCCACGCTGACCGGCGAGGCCGCGCCCGTGGAGAAGAACGTCGGCGACTCCGTGCTCGCCGGCACGCTGAACCTCTGGGGTGCGGTGGAAGTGCTGGTGCTCCGGGCCGCGAACCAGAGTGCGTTGCAGAAGATCATCCGGCTCATCCGCGAGGCGCAACGACTCAAGGCCCCGTCGCAGCGTTTCACCGACAAGTTCGGCAGCAACTACACCTACGCCATCACCGGCCTGGCGTTCGTGATGTTCTTCGTGTGGTGGCTGGGCTTCGGCCTGCCGCCTTTCACCGGGAACGCCCAGACGCAGAGCGCGTTTTACCGCACGATGGCCTTGCTGGTCGTCGCCTCGCCCTGCGCGCTGGTGTTGTCGATCCCCTCCGCCGTGCTGGCGGCCATCGCGTGGGGCGCGCGGCGGGGCATCCTCTTCCGGGGTGGCGCGGCGATCGAGCAGCTGGCGGACGTGAACGTCGTCGCGCTCGACAAAACGGGTACGCTGACGACGGGCGAGTTGCAGGTGGAACGCGTCGAGAGCTTCCCGCCCGGGCACGAAACCGACATCGCTGCGCTGGCCTGCGCAATGGAACGGCTCTCGACGCATCCGCTGGCCCGCGCCATCACACGTTACGGCAAGCAGCAAAATCTCGCGTCGCTCCCGCTGGATCACTTCGAGTCCATCACCGGCCTCGGTCTGCGGGCGCAATTCGGCGAGAAGGTGTGTCTGCTGGGCCGGCGGGAACTGGTGTTGAGCAAGCTCCCGCGCGGTTCGCATCCCGATGCGCCACCCACGGCGGCCGGCATTTCCGAAGTCTGGGTCAGCGACGGCGCGCTGCTCGGCCGCATCCTCCTGCGCGACGACATCCGTCCCCAGGCGGCCGGCGTGCTTACGGCGCTTCATCAGGCCGGCCTGCACACGGTGGTGCTCACTGGTGACCGGCCCGAAGCCGCTGAACTGCTCAAACACGAACTCCACTTCGACGAACTGCGCGCCGGCCTCAAGCCCGAGCAAAAGGTTGCCGCGATCCGCGAGTTCAATGCTGCGGGCAAGCGCGTCGCGATGGTCGGAGACGGCGTGAACGATGCCCCGAGCCTCGCGGCCGCACATGTGGGCGTGGCGATGGGCGCGCGTGGCTCCGATGCTGCGCTGGAGCAGGCCCAGGTCGTCCTCATGCACGATCGCCTCGAAAACTTCCTCGCTGCCTACCGCCTCAGCCAGCGGGCCCGTGCGGTCATCCGGCAGAACGTGGTCATCTCGCTCGGCACCGTGGTCGTGCTGGTCGGCTTCGCGCTCTTTGGGAAGGTGCCGTTGACCCTGGGCGTGCTGGGCCACGAAGGCAGCACGGTCATCGTGGTGGTGAACAGCCTGCGCCTGCTGCTGTGGCCGCGGCCGTGAGGGAGCCGTGGCCAAGTCCATATTCACCACAGAGGCACAGAGAACACAGAGTTGATCAGGAAAGCAGGAAGGCAGGAATGGAACCGTTTCCTTCCTGCCTTCCTGTTTTCCTGATCCGGGAATGCCCTCCTCTGTGTCCTCTGTGCCTCTGTGGTTCATTCCCCTTTTGCATTTCCCGCCGCCGCGCCTGCGCTATTCTCGCGCTCACCATGACATGCCGACTTGTCCTGCTCTGCCTCGCACTCGTCACCGCGACCATTCACGCCGCCGACGCCACCAAGGCGCTCCACGATTTTTTCGCCGCCGAGTGGAATTACACCATGGAGCACAGCCCGACGTGGGCCTCCGAACTCGGCGACCGCCGCTGGAATGACCAGTGGCCCGATCTCACGCCCGCCGCCATCGCGGCCGAGCATCGCCATAATCAGGAGGCGCTCGTCCGCCTCCGCCAGCTCGACCGCAAGGCGCTCGCTCCGCGCGACCAGCTCAACTACGACCTCTTCGAGCACAGCCTCACGCAATCCATCGAGGGCCACGCCTTTCGCTGGCACCTCGTCCCGCTCAACCAGCGCGGCGGCCTCCAGACGGACGACGAACTCGCCGACAGCCTGCGCTTCGAGACCCTCAAGGACTACGAGGACTGGCTCGCGCGCCTCCGTGCCTTGCCGCGTTATGCCGCGCAGACCACCGACCTCATGCGCGAGGGCATCCGCGCCCGGATCATGCACGCGAAGGTCGTCATGCAGCGCGTGCCGGGACAGATTGAGAAGCAGATCGTCACCGACCCGGAGAAAAGCCCCTTCTACAAGCCCTTCGCCAACATCCCGAAGGACCTCGCCGCCGACCGCGACCGTTTGCAGGCGGAAGCCCGCCGCGTCATCACCCAGCAGGTCGTCCCCGCCTATCGCACGTTTCACACCTTATTCACCAACGAGTATCTCCCCGCGTGCTTCGACGGCGTCGGCTGCTGGCAGATGCCCGAGGGCGCGGCGCGTTACGCGTTCGAGGCGAAGAAGTTTACGACCACCTCGCTCACCCCACGCGAGATTCACGAGCTGGGCTTGAAGGAAGTTGCCCGCATCCACAGCGAGATGCTCGCGATCAAGGACAAGGTCGGGTTCAAGGGCGACCTGCCGGCGTTCTTCCAGTTCCTCCGCACCGACCCCCAGTTCTACTACAAGAGCGCGCCGGAACTCCTCGTCGGCTACCACGCCATGTCGCGGCGCATTGATCCGTTGCTCGTGAAAGTCTTCAAAACCCTCCCGCGCATGCCCTACGGCGTGGAGGCCATCCCGGACAAGATCGCGCCCGACACCACCACCGCCTACTACCGCCCGCCCGCGGCGGACGGCTCACGCGCCGGTACCTACTTCGTGAACCTCTACCGGCCCGAGACGCGCCCGAAATGGGAGATGATGGCCCTCTCGCTGCACGAATCCGTGCCCGGCCACCACCTGCAAATCGCGCTCGCGCAGGAGCAGGGCGAGCTGCCGAAGTTCCGGCGCTACGGCGGCTACACCGCGTTCATCGAGGGCTGGGGCCTCTACTCCGAACACCTCGGTGAGGAACTCGGCCTTTACACCGATCCCTACGACAAGTTCGGCCAGCTCACGTACGAGATGTGGCGCGCCGTCCGCCTCGTGGTGGACACCGGCATTCACTCCCTCCAGTGGGACCGCCAGCGCGCGATCGATTTCTTCAAGGCCAACGCGCCCAAACAGGAGAACGACATCACCAACGAGATCGACCGCTACATCAGTTGGCCCGGCCAGGCCCTCGCCTACAAGGTGGGCGAATTAAAAATCAAGGAACTCCGCGCCCGCGCCACGAAGGAACTGGGCCCGAAGTTCGACCTGCGCGAATTCCACGACGTTGTCCTGCGCAACGGCGCGGTGCCGTTGGAGATTTTGGAGCGGTTTGTGGGGGAGTGGGTGAAGGAGAAGCGGTTAGAGAAGCCGTAATTCGTGGGATTCAGTTCAGCCTGTCCGGTTGAGCTTTTCCGTTTTCGCGCTTTTCCGCTTGCCAGCGTCGGGGGGATTTGGTTCCTTTTCCGCCCTTCGCGGGCTGATGAAGCTCGCGGGTGTGGTTTTAGTTTTGCCTCGGTAGCTCAGTTGGTAGAGCAGTTGACTCTTAATCGAGAACTGGGTTTTTCCCTCATTTTCCCTCAAGTGGACTTTCGTGGACAAGTGCTGTGTTTGCAATGGGTTAACGCCGATGCTGGTGGGACTCACGTTCCCCGCAAGAGACCCAATTTTGCGCAAACAGTATCAGATTGCAGTATCAGATTTGGTGTGCCTGGATTTTGAGTGCGGATCGTGAAAATGGACTGCGTTCGACCACAACAACCGCTTTAACGCTCAGTCAGCGGATGTGGCGAAGATCATAATCCGGGACCGACCTCTTCGCCGCAGACCAAGCGACCTGCTTCCAGTCCAAGCTGCGATCGTCCACTATATCCTGTTCAAAGGCCAGCCAACGCACAATGCCCCGATTGTGACGAACAAGGAAATCCTGACGAAGCATTTGAAGGAGATGAAGGCGGTGCTGGTACAAGGATAGGTACGGTGTCTCACTTTTCGAGCGCCACTGCCGCACTTTTCGACCACCGCTTACAGGCCGCTGTGATCTGAGGCACAGGATGGCGGAAAGCTTATCATCCTAACCGCTGGGGCCGAAGAAGCCAGCGCCTTCGGGCGAAGGCGTCTCGATTGTGGCAAACAATAGGTGTTTTAGCGCATTGACAACAGGTGGAATCTGAAATCTAATAACGCCGCTGATTGCAGGCCAACAGCGCAACGTGCTTTTAAACGCAGACTCAATCGCCAGTCTGTCGGCTGACCTCGGCCGGGTCGCAGAAGGTATGGCCAGGAAGCACTATTTCATCCCCGCCACCTCGCCACTTTTCCCAGAAAAACCATGACCACCCGCAAGCCCGAATCTTGCCCGGCTGCTTCGATCAATTTGCTGGTCGCACACCGTTGGTCTCCGGCCTGCTCTGGCCTGCTCCGATCGTTGCTGTTGGTCATGCTCTCCGCCACGGGCTTGCAGGCGCAATGGCTCACGCAGTCGTTCACGCTCAAGCCGGGCTGGAACGCCATCTTCACCCACCTCGACGCATCGTATCAGACGTTGGACACGATGCTGCCCGATGCCAATGGTCCAGTGGCCGAAATCTGGCTCTGGAAGCCGACGTTTTCCACGATCCAGTTCGTGAGTTCACCGTACTCCAATTCGGTGGCCAACAGCCAGTGGGCGGTATGGACCAGCGCGCGCGGTGATACCGACACGTTGACCGCGCTCGTTGGCAATGGGGCCTATCTGGTCAACAACCGGTCGGCCAGTGACTTCGCTTGGACGGTGAAAGGCCGGCCGGTGCCGCCGGCTTACCAATGGACTACCACCGGGCTCAATTTCCTGGGCTTTCCCACCCCGGCCAGCGCGGCCCCCAGTTTCGCCACCTACCTGACCCCGGCCCCGAGCTTGGATCTGTCTAAAACCATTCAGAATCAAGCACATGCGTTCAGATATGCGGGCGGCAACCTGGGAAGCACAAATCCGGTTGAAATCGTCTCCTTCACCGCTTCCACCACGCCGGTGACACGCGGCCAGGCCTTTTGGGTGCAGGGTAACACCAATTACTACAACCACTATTACGGGCCGGTGGAAGTGTCCCTCCAAAATACCGCCGGCATCCAGTACAGCGACACCTCGGGGTCCTACAGCATCCTGCTCAAGAACGTCACCACCACCAGTCGCACAGTTACCTTCGATTTGGTTAGCTCCGAAACCCCGCCGGCGGGCCAGGCAGCCATCGTGGGCGTGCCCCAGTTGCTGGTGCGCGGCGATCTCAGCACCACGACCTTGACCTACAATTACACGGTGCTGGCGGGGCAGCAGTTTACCCTCGCGCCGCAGGGACAGGCTGGCTCCGAACTCCAAGTGGTGCTGGGCCTCAACCGCACCCTTATGACTGCTCCCTCGGGATCGCTCTACGCGGGCATCCTGCGGATTACGGACAGCAGCGGGTTGCAGCAGACGGATGTGCCGGTTTCGGCCACGGTGCCCAACGCCTCCGGTTTGTGGGTGGGCTCGGCCAGCATCAACCAGGTTGGCCAGTATCTGAAATCCTACCCGAAGGTGGACACGAACCAGACCGATCAGACGGCTCAAATCAACGCCGCTGCTTCCGCAGCCGGTTTACCTCCCAACGGAGCCGAAATGCCCGGTTACTCGTTTGTCGGCCGGGAGACCAATTCCACCCGGACTTACTCCGCTGTGGCGTCCTCGCTGGATGGGCGCACTTTGGTGGCCGCGAACTCTGGTGGCAAGCTTTACGTGTCGCTGGATGCCGGCACGAACTGGACCGCCCGGGATTCGACCAGAAGCTGGGCGGAACTGGCTTGTTCCGGGGATGGCAGCGTGATGGCGGCGACCGTAAACAATGGCGCCATTTATGTTTCCTCCAACTACGGAAGCAACTGGACCTCCACCCCGAGCGGTACCGCCGCCTGGGTTGGGCTGGCTGGCTCCGCGGACGGAAACGTCCTGGCGGCGGTCGCGCAGAGCGGTGCCTTTTACACCTCGGTGAATCGGGGGACGAGCTGGCAGGCTCGCTCCGGTGCCGGCACGCGCAACTGGAGCAGCGTTGCCATGTCGGCGGATGGCACGAACCTGGTCGCGTCCGTCAGTCCGGGGCAGATCTATTTGTCCTCTGATGGCGGAGCCACCTGGCGCACGAAGGCCTTTTCAGCCAACTGGGTGGCCGTCGCCTCCTCGGCGGACGGGACCAACCTGGTCGCCGCCGTGAACGGTGGGAATCTCTACACCTCCACCGACGCCGGGAACAATTGGACTGCGCGCGCGGTCACCAACCAGTGGAGCTCGGTCGCGTCATCTACGGATGGCCGGCGGCTTTCCGCCACGGTCACCGGTGGCCAACTCTACACCTCGGACGATGCCGGCGCGACTTGGACCGCCCGGGACCAGAATCGTAACTGGGATGACATCGCCACTTCCGGCGATGCCACGCGGCTGGTGGCGGTGGTGAATGGGGGAGCCATCTACACCCTCAGCCGCACGTTCGCCAGCTATACCGTGGATGCGACCAGCGGGCTGGTAACCGACCAGAACGGCCGCTACCTCTCCACCGGTGTGAACACGAATCTGGCCAAGGTGGGCAGTGTGTTTCCCCTGCGGCTCATTCTCCATCTGAGCGCCACCAGCCAGGTGAACCTGTTCCAGCATGTCTTTGTCGGGAAAGGCGTCAACAGCACGAATACCGTGGTCGCCACCCGTGAGAGCTTGCTGGACCCCACGCAACTGGCCACCGCCCGCCGCATCACCGCCACGCACCTGCCCTTCTCCCGGACGAACCTGACCTGGAGCTGCCCGGGCAACTTTAATCCCACCAACGTGGTGCTCTTTACCGTGGTGGAGAGCTACAAGGACCAGACCAGTAATCCCTTCCTCCACACGTTTCACCCGGACCACGACAATCTGGATGCCAATTTCAAGACGGTGTTGCCGCGCGGGGTGGAGTCCTACGATATCACCCGGACCATCAAGCTGACTTTCGGTTCCCCGGGCACCGACTACAACTCGCTCACCGCCTCCGCCCAAAGCCGGACGGGCACGTATGAGGAAACCATGAACATTGGCGCGCAGGGCGGAGCGAGCCGGGATTTTCGTCTTAGCGGCAGCTTCACGCTCCAACTCATCAGCCCGATCGCGACCCTCACCACCCAATGAACACTTTCCACCGCCCGCTCCTTTCCGCAGTGGCCATTCCTCCAGCTATGAAACGCAAATCCTCCGTCCTCCTTGGTCTGTTGTGCGCCGCGCTCTGCCTGCTCTCGGCGCGCCCGGCGGTGGCGCAAAATGCCAAGCCGCCCACGCAGCTCACCTACCAAGGATTCCTCACCGATGGCAACGGCGTGCCGTTTGGCAACACCGCCCCGGTGAACAAGACCGTCATCTTCCGGATTTACGATGCACTGACCGGCGGGACGATCAAGTGGAGTTCCCAGCAGGTTGTCACCGTGGACAAGGGCTACTTCAGCGCGCTGCTGGGCCAGGGCAGCGCGGTGGGCAGCGAGCCGTTCAACGCGGATCTTACCGGTGTCTTCACCGGTTCCTCCACGGTCTCGGACCGGTATCTGGAACTGAACGCGGATGGCACGACCATCGCCCCGCGCCTGCGCTTCCTGCCCGCGCCGTATGCGCTCCTGGCCAAGAGTGCCACGGAATTGCTGGACCCCATCACCGGGGCCAATTCCCTTTCAATCAGCAGCGGCAACCTTACGGTCGGGGGGGTTCTCAATGTCAGCACCATCAACTCCAGCGGTAATCTCAACGTCAACAACATCGGGGCCAATGGCAACATCACGGCCAATGGCAACATTCTAGGCTTCTCCCTCTACGCCGCGTCGTCCATCACGGCTCATGGGCAGCAGGGGGCCTACTTGGAATGGAACAAGGACGGTTACAACGGCATGAGTTACCTGCTCAATCAGCGCGGCAACGGCAACGGTGGCATCGTCTTTGGCGAAGTGTCCACGGCCAACGCCATCACCGAACGCATGCGCCTGGACGGCGCCGGCAATCTGGGTATCGGCACGGCGGCGCCCGGTTCCAAATTGGATGTGAACGGGAATGTGAACGCGGCGAGCTTCAGCGGCGGCGGGGCCAGTTTGACCGGCTTGAACGCCAGCCAGATTTCCAGCGGCACCTTGGACAACGCCCGCACGAGCGCCACCAGCGGCAACACGGCCAACGCCATCGTCGCGCGGGATGGCAGCGGTAACATCGCAGCCGGCCAGGTGGTGGCGAATTCCTTCAAAATCGCGGGCACCTCGACGCTCATGTTGTACAGCCTGGCCCGGGCGCCCCTCGGCAACCCGGCGGCGGCCGGATCGGGAATTACGCTGAACACGTACAATTCGGACTGCGCACCCCGGCAGGGCGGCGTTCCTGCGAACTGGTATACCTCGGGCTCCCCGTATGGCGGCCTGAACTATGCCGTCACGTATGTGGTGCCGGCGGGAGAAGTATGGGAGGCGGATTATAATTGTCAGTATTATTGGGCGACCGATGACAATGGCGGGATCGTCTGGACCCTGGACGACGTGCTGACCGACGATGGCGTGTCGGGGATGGTGGGCCTGCCCCAGGGACCGATCTTGTTCAATCAAAAGTTCGTTCTCAACCCTGGCACGCATGTGATCCGGGTCAAGACGATCATTACCGGCGGTTCAGGCGGCGATCACATCTATTTCCCGTGGCACCAGCCCGGACATTGCATGGTCCGGAAATACAAGAGCAATTGATTCTGATGCGCCCGGCTTACCCATTGATGTGGATGGCATGACCCTATGAAGCAGCTATTCCTCCCTTCGACCCTCGCACTGGGGTGGCTCTTGGTCGGGACCCTGATCCAGCCGGCCATTGCGGATGTGGCGCAGGTCGATCAAAACGCGGTGCTCTACTCCACGAACTACCAGCGGGGTGTGAACTTCAGTTCGTTCCGCGGGGCGCCGGGCAAGTCCACCACCACCACTCCGCCGCCCACGGATGGCCGGGCTCCTTCGGGCGGCACCTCGAACCAGTTTCAGGGCGTGATCACTTACGGGGCGGTAGTGCTGCCCAAGACCAACGCCACCCTGCAGACCGGCAAGACGTTCGAGCAGAATGCCGTGAACCTGAACCTGCCCCGCGGCACGGTCAGCGGAGCCACCACCATGGTGCTGCGTTCCTCCCAAGCGGGTGCCGCGACCTTTTCGCAGACGGTTTCCTTCTATTTCGGCTCGGTCATCGCCCCGCCCAGCACCGATGAAAACGGAGTGCTGCTGACGAATACCACGCCGGCCCAATACTGGAATCCTGAACCTTACACAAACGGCGTGTTCACCAGTGCGGGCTATTACTACAGCCCCAACGCCCGGCAGGTCTTCGCCACCGTGCCCGGCCCGGTCCAGGTAACCTGGCGGAAAGCGGACTCCGGCACCACGAGCACGAACAAGGTGACCATCGGCGGCTTGGACTATGCCCTGACGAATGTGGCTTACGTCGTGTCGGGGGCTCCCGTGAAACCGTCCCGCAAGCTGTACTGGACGGAAAAGTCCTTCTCCGGCACGGGCAAGGGGGTGTCCGTGCCCGCCGCCAGCGTCGGCGTGGTGAACTTTGTTTACAATCCGGCCCTGCCGCAGACCGTGCCCACCGAATACAGTGACGGCTACTCCGCGCCGGGGGCGGGGACCACCAATACGACGCTCCCTGAATTGCGTACCGTTTGGTACGATCCCGGTCAGGGACTCATCCTCGCCTACAACGCCGAAGGCCGGGTGTTCATGGAATTGCTCGGGGATGCGACCCCCTCCGGGGCGCGGGAATTTCTGGGTTACGAGATCGTGGACATCTTCAAGCAACCCGTCTCCCAGTCGCTTACCAATTATCTGGGGGAGAAAATCATGGCCTACGCGAATGGTCAGTCGGACACAGACTTGTTGCCGTCCCCCTTGCAATCGACCTTGAACACCGCCTTTTTGTATCAGGATTCGTCCGGGTCCAGTGGTCGTACGGAGTACTACTCCGCTGCGCTGACCCAAAATCCCAATGATGTGCTGGTGTATTGGCTGGAGGCCGGGGTGGTGGGCCTGCGCTGGCCGTTGATTTACAACCGCTACGTGCAGGTCTGGCCGGAGGACCCGGCCCTGTACAGCCATTACTTGCGCCCGCTGGTGTCGTCGGCCACCAACGCCTCCCTCACGGCCGTCCAGCTCTCGGCCAACAATTCACCCGCGATCCAGTATCAGGATGCATTGGATTACGCCCGCGCCACGTTGGACGAAAGCGCCCGTTTCTACACCTTTCTGGACGCCAGCCAGCCGACCCATCGCACCCTGCTGCGTTTCAGCTCCGGCACGACCATTGCGTTCGAGCGGGTGTTTTCCATGCTGGATTCGCAAATCAAACCGGCCAATCCGCTGGCCGGAACGCTGGACCTGAGCGTGCCCGGTCCGGTGCCGGGACGCGGCTCGTTTCTCAATCTGACCAGCGGCGGGGCCTCGCTGCCGGCGGGGCTGTCGTTCAACAGCCAGGCGTTTACCGTGGAGTCCTGGGTTTATTTGCAAACGAATTTCGCCCAGCTGTTTGCCTTCACAGCGGCGGGTCAGCTCACAACCCTGAACCTGACCGCCCAGGGCAACGGGCCGGTGATGCTCGCCAGCAGCTCGAACAAGGTGGCCTTAAATAGTGTCCTAACCCTGGGCCAGAATTTTAACAATACACTATCCCGGGGCGGCGTGGTTATCAGCTTTGATTTTGAGTGCAACCCGAACGATTCGAGCCAGTGGGTGGCCGTCAACCTCGGCTTGTCCTCCGCCAACCAGTCAGTGTCCGTGAATGACTCGTCCGTCCATTTCGGTTTTCTGTTTCGGAAAAATGGCCAGTCCCAGGCGTTTGACGGCAGTACGTCCCTAAGCAATCCCAGCCCCGCTGCGTGGGCGGCCACCACCCAGACCAACGGACACATCGACGTCGTTTGCAGCGACCCGACGGACGGCAACCCGTTTGATGGCGTGGGCACCACCAAGATCGAGGTCTATGTGAACAATTCCGCAACGCCTTTGTACACTTTCACCAAGGGCAACGGTGGCTACACGAACAACTACATAAATTTTTATCCGGGCATCTCGTCAGGCAACGCGAATTTGAACGGGTATGGCGTCGCTGGCGGCTCGCGCTCCGCGCCGGCCGGAAACGTCGGCGTGTCCGTGCCGCTGAACCAGTGGGCCCACGTGGCGATGACAGGGGATGCCGCACACCGGGAACTGTACTTGAACGGCGTGTCAGCGGGCGAACTCCCGGCGGCGGTGGCCGCCAGCGGTGCGTTGAACCCGGGCGTCATCGGTTCCGCCGGTTTGGCGCTGGATGAGTTCCGTTACTGGTCGGTGCCCTTGTCCGCCAGCCAGGTTCAGGCAGGGATGACCGTCAGTTATCCGGCAGGTACGAGCGGGCTCGAACTGCAATATGGTTTCAACGAAGCCGGAACGCTCGCCTACGACACGAGTGGTAATTCCAACCGGGACCTGCTTTCGCTGGTCAACGGCTTGGTGACCACCGGCACGCCGGGAGCTTCCACGGTGGTCCCGTTTGCCTATCCCCGTTATGTCCAAGCCACCGCTTATGTGGGTGACCGCATCAATGCCCCAACCGGGGAGCTGGGCAGCACCGCCACCTACCAGGCGGGCTACATCCTGCAAACCAGCGGGACGTCGTTCAACCCTGGGGCTTATATCGATCCCTTTGCCAATGGTTTTAGCAAAGCCAATGTCGGGGCGATCATTCCGATCAATGCGATTCCGGGGGCGAATCTTTTGGAAGTCTGGTGGTTCCGTCAGAACGCGACCAACTCGGTGAAGAACCCCGTCAATGGTTTCGATCCCATCTACTGGCCGGCGGTGATCGGTCGCTATTCCCTCGGCTGGCCGGACAATCCGACCAACCAGATCGTCATGGCGGGCAATGCCGGCAGCGGGGCGCTCTCCAGCCTCCAGGCCAAGGGCACCATCTACGTGCAAAACGACCCGACGCAGGTGGGCTACAACCCGAATGAGGAGCACGCCCTGATGATCGGTGGCCAGGCTTACGCCTTGCGGGATGATTTGAACGTGACGGCGGGCACCACCCCGGCCGTGCTTTCCGGCGCGTCCGTCACGTTTTCCTCGCAGCCCTGCGTGTTGCTGAACTACACCGAGTCAGACGGCCGCCCGGCAATGCGCGCCTTCAAGGTGATGCGCGAAAATCCTGCGCTGGGGCTGGTGTTCGACTACGTGATCGAGGCCGGGCAGCTCGTGCAGGCCCCGATGCCGCTGCCCTTGATTCCGATCCCCCTGGCCACGATTACGAACATCACGCCCACGAGCACCAACATCTACGTCACCAACTACAACTCCGAGACCTCCGGAAGTGGCGGCGACCTGCCGGTGGGCTGGGCCAGCAGCGAAACGAATGGCCAGTTTGGTAACTACCCGTTGTTCACGTATCGGGACCGCAAGAACGGCTTCTGGGTGATGCGTGGCACGCATGCCGGGCTGCCCGCCCTGGCCGCCGGCACCTATTCCTCCGCCAGCAACATCTTCAACAGCACCATCACCGGCGGTGGTTCAATGAACGTTCCCTCCACCAACTACATCCACACCTCGCGGCGGATTGGTTCGCTGGTGTTCAACGTTTCCCCCGCGTTGCCGACCGGGATCACCTTTGGAGCCCTGTCGAACGGGCTGGCCATTTATGGCACCTGGACGACTTCCACCAGCGGACCCTACCAGCTCAGCATCACCGATGGGGATGGTTCCGCAGCTTCGGTCAGCTTCAGCTACAACAGCACCAAAGGCGCGTTGGGACCACTGACGATTCTCAGCACCAACACCTACACCGGCACCACCACCACCTTTATTGGCCGTCCGCCCCACCTCAGCCAGTCGGCGACGAACACGAACAGTTTTGCGATGCGTTTTTACTACAAGACGCAGGATGGATTTGCCTGGCCGAGTGACTCGACTCCGCCCACGAATGGAACGATTGTCCCCTACCTCCGGCCCTACGCCAACGGCGCTTACTCGGGCACGGGTGACACCAATTCATCAACCGCTTTGCCGATCGTTTACCGGCCCGTTTGGCCGGGGACGCCGCTCTCGGTGGCGTTTGGCGAGACGCTCACCGTGGCGAACAAGGGCCGCCCGGCCATCCGGGGCCAGAGCAGCGCGATGGTGATTTATCAGCAGGCCATCGCGACCAATACGGCGCGGGGCAACAACCCGGCAGTGATCCTGCATGACCCGACCCGGCAGAAGAGCTTCGCGCTGAAGACCAACGCGAATGACGGCCTGACCCAGTTGCCCGCCGGGGTCTACGCGCAGGGCTATCAAGGCAAGACCTATTTCCCCAATCTGCCGCCGCATTTGGCGAACCGCTTCTACCTGGATCCCAATTCGGGTCCCAAGGGCAGTCTGATCTACAAGGGCGAGTTCAAGGACGAACCGACCGGCGAAAAATACCTGCAGCTTAACGTCCTGACGGGTTCCGATCTGACCACGATCCAAAACCTCTGCCCGGCCACGGACCCGGACAGCACGAAGTGGAACACTGCGGTGAGTGCGCTGGCCGTGAGCGTGGACACGTTCTATGAGAATCCCGCGATCCCGGGACAGTTCATCGTCAACCCCGCTTGGAATGTAACCCGGGGAGCGGCCGACCTCGTCGCCATTACCAACAAGAACACTCCGGTGGACAGTTATGCGTTGAGCGCCGCCGGACCGGGGCAGGGCTATTTCACCATGATCGTCGGGAACGGCGATGCGTTCACGCCGCCGTCGGAACCGGTCTCGATGTATGTGATGCGCGTCACCGGCGAGCTTTACTCCGGCGAGGTGAAGGTCATTCCGTCGGACAATCCGCTCAGCGAATTGATTACGTTCGAGCACACGGCGGACCTTGCGGCCAAGACGGCCGATTACGAATACGAGTGGAAGATCGCTCCGCCGGTAGATGGTTTCCCCCCGGTGACGGATGCGACCATGAGCCGCTATCAGGCGCTCACCAACGGTACGGATATCAAGCGCTACACCTTGGGCGTGAGCGGCATTCTGATCCTCTCCGACAACTGGCTGGTCATGCGTTACCGGCCGAAGAACACGTCCCATCCGCTGTATAACGTCTGGTCGGACTGGACCGCGCCGCAGTTCGCCGAGGGTTACGTCAAGCGCGTGCTCGACGGGATCAATCCATTCAACCAGCGCACGTCGGATCTGGCCAACAACGCCGTGAACACCGGGGCGAGCATGCTGACCCAGGCCGGCAAGCGTTACGAGGGGGACATCGCGCTCAATCAGGATGCCTTGAACAGCTACGGCTTGATCGAGATTTACGAGACGGTCCTCAACCGGGCGCGCAACCTGAGCATCAACGCCGGCATCAACTACGGTCCGGCCAACGACTCACTGCTCCTGGCAGCGGGTTACATCAGCGACCTCTACAAAATCCTGGGTGATGAGGCCGCCGATGACGCCGACAATCCGACCATCGGCATTGGCACCAAGGATCACACTTATGGTGACATCGCCACCGCGCTTTACTCCTTCAAGGGCCAGGTGCCGAGCTTGTTGGAAGAGGAACTGGCCTTGTTGCAGGGCCGCGACGATGTGGCGCTGCCCGGCGTGCAGACGGCCCCCGTCTATAACCGGCTGGTCTGGAATTACACCGGCGGGATTGATTCCGGCCAGTCCATCTACGCCCTGAATTACAACATCCTGGACCAGAACTCTGATGGGGCTGCGGATGCCGCCGATGCGGCCATCCTTTATCCGCAGGGCCATGGGGACGCTTATGGGCATTATCTCTCGTCGCTGAAGGGGTATCACTCCCTCCTGATGAACCCGTACTTTGACTGGGTTCCGCGCGTGCAATCGGTGATCGTGCTGGGTCTGCCGGTGACCGTGAGTTACGAGGACGAACGGAAATTCGCCTCGGCGGCGGCTTCGGTGGCCAGCACGGGCCGCAAAATCTTCGACCTCACCTGGCGCAAATACTACGTGCCTGGAACGGCCACGAGTTGGGACAGTTTTTCCACCAACCGGGTCTCCACCCGCACGGTGACGGACGGCACGAACGTGTACGGCGGTACGAACGTAGTCAGCATCGTCCGCGAATGGGGCGTTGATCAATGGGCGTCCCGGACTGGGCAAGGGGCCCTGGTCAACTGGGTGATCGGCAACGCGCTCCTCCCGGATGTGGACCCCGACCCGAGCCATGAGGGCATCCAGAAGGTGGACCGTACGACGGTGCCGGAACTCAACGAACTGGCCGCCACCGCCGTGGATCTGCAGGCGGCCATGGACAACGCGGAGGGCCGGCTTTCTCCGCTGGGGGTGACGCAGGGCAGCATTGCCTTCGACATCAACCCGGCGCAGCTCATCGGCCCGGTCCCCCAGACTCACTTTGAGCAGATTTATGAGCGCACGAAGATCGCCTTGAACAATGCGGTGGCCGCCTTTGACGATGCGAAGGACATCACCCGGCTGATGCGGTCCGAAGGCGACTCGCTGGCGGACGTGCAGGCGCAAAATTCACAGCAGGAACTGACGTTCACCAACGCGCTGATCGAACTCTATGGCACGGCCTACCCCGACGACATGGGCCCCGGCAAGACGTACGTCCAGGACTACGCCGGTCCCGATCTCTACCACTACATGTACGTCGAGACGCCCGAGCTGACATTCCCCGGCATCGTCGATCCCACGGTCGCCAAGACGTATCGTCTGGATGTGCAGAACTTTCCGCCAGGCTGGGTCTCGGGCTTGCAGGCCAAGGCGGAGAGCTTTGACTTCCTGCAGCTCAACGACGATGGCAACGGCAATGATTTACGTAGTTCCACGAACTACGTGGAGTACACGCTCAATACGCACGGGTACTTTGGCAAGCCCTCCACATGGACCGGCAAACGTCAGAGCCCGGGGCAGCTTCAGCAGGCCGTCTCGGGAGTGATCAATGCCCGCGCGGCGTTGCTCCAGGCCCTGGACAACAGCGTCCGGGCCAAGCAATCCTTGGATGGCATGATCCGCATGCGCTCGGCGCTCGTCCAGGCCGTGGCCCAGACGGACTCCTTGACTCAAGGATTGGCGGAAGCCGACCAGATCATCAACAAGATCGAGCAGGCGGCGGATATCTTTGGGAAGGTGCAGGATGGGATCAAGGAGGCCTCCAAGCTGGCGGCGGATGCCGCCTCCGTGTCGTTGCCCACGTCGCTGGTTGCGGGTTTGTCCTTCGGCGGCGATTTGACCTCCGTGGGCCGCGGGTTGCTTAAAGGGGCCACCTTCGCGGTGGAGAACTCCGCCACGGCCATCGACATCGCCCGTCAGACGATCGCCGCCGCCCGGGCGGCGCAGAATCAGGCGGACGCCATTGGCATCCAGTACGGCCAGGTCAAACCCATCCAGCAGACGGAGGACAACCGGGCGGCGATGACGCAACTGGAACAGGCCTTGATCGAGGTGCAGAAATGCGCTTATGGCATCAATCAAGCCCTGCAAAACTACGACGATGCCCAGCGCAAGGTGGATGCGCTCATCGCCCAGGGAAACCGGATCCAGCAGACCCGTGAGATTGCCCGGAAACGGACGGCGGCGATCATTGGCGGGTTCAGCGCGCGGGATGCGGCCTTCCGGCTCTTCCGCAGTGAGAAACTGGAGCGTTACAAGACGCTCTTCGACCTCGCCTCGCGCTACGCCCTCCTGGCGGCCAATGCCTACGATTACGAGACCGGGCTGTTGGGCACGGACCAGGGCAAGTCGTTCATCAGCCAGATCATCAACAGCCGTGCCCTCGGCGTGGTCCGTAATGGCGAACCGCAGTTTGCGGGGAGCAACACCGGCGATCCTGGCATCTCCAGCGCGCTGGCCGAGATGAAGAACGACTTCGACGCGCTCAAGGGCCGGCTCGGCTTCAACTCGCCGGATGTATACACCACGCTCGCCTCGCTGCGGACCGGCAACCTGCGCATCATGCCGGACACCAACGGCCTCTCCGCCTGGCAGGATTATCTCCAACAGCACACCATGGAGAACATTCTGGATGATTCGGATGTGCGCCGTTACTGCCAGCAGGTCGACCGCGGTGACGGACTGCCGGTGCCGGGCATCGTCATCAGCTTCAGCACGTCCATCAATCCCGGGCAAAACCTGTTCGGTCTGACTTCTGCGGCGGGCGATGTTGCCTTCCACCGCAGTTCCTTCGCCACGAAGATCAATTCCGTAGGCGTCGCCTTCGAGGGCTACAAGGGCATGAATATTCCCGGCGAGAACTACACGAGCGACCCGAACCTCTCTTATCTGGACCCGCAGGCACTCATGGCCACACCTTACGTTTATCTGATTCCGGTCGGCGTGGACACGATGCGTAGCCCGCCCTTGGGCGATACCAGCCAGTTGCGCACCTGGTCGGTGGATGACGTGGCGATTCCGTTGCCGTTCAACATTGGCGGCTCGGGTTTCTCGGGCAAGAACTTCTACCAGTCCGCCGACTCGCTGACGGAGCCGCTGTTCACGATTCGGAAGCACCAGGCCTTCCGCCCAGTTGACTCGGCCAGCCAGTTTTCTGTGAACCCCTACCTTGGAACCGGCCTCCAGTTCTCGCAGTACGCCAACCGCCGCCTCGTCGGGCGCTCCGTGTGGAACAGCCAGTGGAAGCTGGTGATCCCGGCGGATTCGCTGCTGTCGGACACCAAGGAGGGATTGAGCCGATTCATCCGGACGGTGACGGACATCAAGCTCAATTTCACAACCTATTCCTACTCGGGCAACTAACCAGCAAGCCACCGCGATGAACGCCAATACGATTCAAACTTCACGCTGCGAAAGGCCGGGAGGCACCCGTACGGCGCGCTGGTTTTTGCTGCTGCTCGGCGCCCTCCTGCTGCATGTTTCCACCGACATTGTTTACGCCTATCCACCGGCGCCGTTCCATCTTTTTTACGGAATGCTGCGGGACGAGTACGGCACGCCCATCAGTACCACCGGTGCCGAAGTGATCCTGGAGACGGCCAGCGGGGTGACGATCAAGACCGCGATCAACCCAGGCATTGAGACGGCGGCGAACTACCGGCTGGAAGTGCCCATGGACGCCGGGTTGCTGGCGAAGCCTTATCAGCCCACGGCGTTGCGGCCCTTCGTGCCGTTTCGCATCAAGGTGCGCATCGCCGGCACCATCTACCTGCCCATCGAAATGACCGGGGACTATGCCAATCTTGGCCAGCCTGGCCAGCGCACCCGGCTCAACCTCACGTTGGGCGAGGACAGCAACGGCGACGGCTTGCCCGATGCCTGGCAACGCCTCATCAACGCGGACTTGTCCAAGGTCAAACCCGGCGGCGACGCTGGCAACGGGCTGACCTACCTGCAAACTTACTACGCCGGCACCTACGCCGTGGACCCGAAGAATGGTTTCGCGCTTAACATCGTTGGCTTCTCCCAAGGCGCACCGTTGCTGGAGTTTCTCGCGGTCACGGGGCGCACCTACACGCTGCTGGGCTCCCGTGATTTGAAGACGTGGACCCCGATGCCATTCCGCGTGCCTGCCGAGGGAACCAATGCCGTGGCCCATGCCATCTTCCAGACCGACGCTGTCAAGACAGTCCAGTTGGAGGCCGTCAGTCCAGCCACGGAGCTGCCGCCCACATACTTCCGGCTGATGCTGCAATAGGCCAAGGCGATGAACCCGAATCCAAATCCATCTACGGCGCTTCGGCCCCGGCTGCTGGGCTGGCTGATGCTGGCGGTGGTGGCGACCATCGTGGCCCAGTCGTCCACGCAGCAGTTGGAGCAGGCTGAGGCGACGGAGCCCGGCTACGCCTCCGTGGCCCGCTTCCGCCTGGCGCACCGCGAGGGCAAATGGTATCGCCCGGGCGGCACAGTTCCCTTCACCGGCTGGGTCACCGATCACTTCGTGGGCGGCCCGGTGAAGCTGCGTTCGGCCATGGTGGACGGGAGATTGCACGGTGAATCCACCAGCTGGTTCGCCAACGGCGTGGTGGAATTACGCGAGCACTTTCAACGTGGGCTGCCGGACGGCGTGCGTGCGACTTTCTACGCCAACGGACAACCGCGTTCCGTAGGCCGGCTGGCTGCTGGACGGCAACAAGGGATTTATCGCCAGTGGCACGAGAACGGGAAGCTGGCGGTGGAAGCTGAATTTTCCGAGGGCAAGCCGCATGGCCTGTCCCGCGCCTGGTATCCCAATGGTTCGCTCAAGGCGGAAGCCCTGATGAGCCACGGCGAGGTGCAAGCCCGGCACGCTTACCCCGACGGCACCCGCTGGGAGCCGACCCTGTTGGCCGGCGCTCGCATCCCTTGAACTTCGCTCCCATGATCCCCACTTCATTGCCTCCGTCCAATTCATCGGGATGGTTTTATTCCCGGTGCGGCCTGCTCCGGTTGATGTTGCTGGCCTTCGCGCTGTGGCAGGTCCAGCCGGTGCGGGCGCAGGCCCCGGTGAATGATTCCTTCCTCAGCTCCATCCAGCTGACGGGCAGCACTAATATTGTCACTGGCTCCAATGTGGGTGCGACGAGCGAAACCGGGGAACCCAGCCGCGCGGGCAACGCAGCGGCGGCCTCGGTATGGTGGTCGTGGGTGGCTCCGGACGATGGCCCCGTCGTCGTGGACACTTTCGGCACCGCTTTCGACACGGTGCTGGGCGTTTACACCGGTGACGCAGTGAACGCGCTTACCTTGGTGGCGGAGAATGACGATGCGCCGGGAGTGCCCACCAGTTTGGTCGCGTTCGCGGCGATCAAGGGAACCACTTACCGGATTGCGGTGGACGGTTACCAGGGGGCCAGCGGCACGGTTCGTCTGGCCGTGCGGTTGCCGGTTGCCCCGGCGGCCCCCTTCATCACCAGCCAGCCGGCCAGCGTGACGGTGTCGGACAACATTGGGAGTAATGTCACGTTCAGTGTGGGCGTCACCGGCAGTTTTCCGCTCGTCTTCCAGTGGCAAAAGGGCGGGGTTTCCTTTCCCGGCGGGAACCAGGCCAGCTACACTGTCACCAACGCCACGGTGGCCACGGCCGGCGATTACCGTGTCGTCATCACGAACGCCTTCGGCAGCCTGACCAGTTCGGTGGCCGTGCTGACCGTGCTCACGACCCTGCCGCAGGACCAGTTCGCCGGACGCGTCACCTTCACCGGCCAGACCAACACCGTGACCGGCCACAACCTCGGGGCGACCACGGAACCCGGCGAACCGGTTCATGCCGGCGTGCCCAATGGCGCTTCCATCTGGTGGTCCTGGACCGCGCCGCAAAACGGACTCGTGCAGTTGGATACGGCCGGCAGCACGAATGCCTTCGGCGGGATGCTCGACACGGTGCTGGCTGTGTACGTGGGCACCGTCCTGAACACCTTGACCCCGGTCGCCGCCAACCAGGACGAGGTGCCCGGTTTTGTCACCACCAGCAAGGTGTTCTTCCGGGCGGCAGCCGGCGTCACGTACCAATTCGCCGTGGCGGGTTTGCGGGATACCAATGGAGACGTTGCCGTCGGGAACATCGCCCTCAATCTGGCCCAGGCTCCGAACAATGATTATTTCACCAACGCGCTGGTCTTTCCTCCGGGGGCAAGGCGGGTTTACGACAATAACGTGGGTGCCACGGAGGAACTTGGTGAGCCGGATCACGCGGGCAACCCCGGCGGCAAGTCCGTCTGGTGGACCTGGGTGGCGCCAACCAATGGTACGTATTTGTTGGATACCGTGGGCAGCTCGATGGATACCCTCCTGGCCATTTACACGGGCTCGGCGATCAACGCCTTGAGCCTGGTGGGCGAGGACGACAACCGGAGCGATGGGGGGGCTTCGGTGGTCAAATTCTTCGGCGTGGGTGGAACTGCTTATCAAATTGCGGTGGATGGATTTGCCGGGACGAATGGCATATCGGCGGGTGACATTGTCCTGAACCTGAATCCGACCCAGGTCTTGAATGATGACTTCGCCGAACGCGTAACTCTCGGCGGGCAGACGAACCGGGTCATGGGTTCCAATCTCGGGGCCACCAAGGAACTGGGCGAACCCAATCATGGTGGAAATGCCGGCGGCAGTTCCCTCTGGTGGACGTGGACAGCGCCCATCTCCGGCCCGGTCGCGGTCACCACTTTGACCAGCACGTTTGACACCACGCTGGCCGTTTACACCGGCTCCACGGTGTCGGGGCTCACCTTGGTCGCCGAGAATGATGATGCCGACCCGGTCAATGCCCTTGCTGTCATTGCGGCGCTGTTTCCGGGCGCCGTGGGCCAGACCAATCTTGAGAGTGGAAGCCTGTTGTTTTTTCCGGCCGTGGCAGGCCAGACCTATCAAATCGCCGTGGATGGCTACCGGTCCGACAACGGGACCGTGGCTGCTGGCACGGTGGTTCTGGGTCTGCGGCAACCCAGTCTGCCCACCCCGGGAGGCAATGATCTCTTCGCCAACCGCTATGCGATCACGGGCCAGACCAACACGTCGTTCGGGTTCAATACGAACGCCACTGACGAGGTGGGGGAACCCAATCACGATGGCAATGACGGCGGCCGGTCCATCTGGTGGTCCTGGGTGGCTCCCGCCACCGGACCGGTTACGATTAACACGGTGGGCAGCAGTTTCGACACCCTGCTCGGGGTGTACTTGGGCACGAACGTAAGCGCGCTGACTTTGGTGGCGGCAGATACCCGCAGCGCCGACAACGGCAAGAGCGTTGTCACGTTCACCGCCATTCAGGGCGTCGAATACCAGATCGCGGTGGACGGCTTCAACGATGGCACTGGGGCTGCCACCGGCCGCGTGGTGTTGAACCTGCGCCAGCATCCACCCGGGGTGCTCCAGGCAAATGATGACTTTGCGAACGCGACCCCCATTGTGGAACCGTTCCTGACCGTCAACGGCAACAACATCGGAGCCACCCGCCAACCGGGCGAGCCCGCCCACGTCGGCGCGCAACAAGGTCATTCCGTCTGGTGGACCTGGACCGCGCCGGTCGATGGTCCGGTGACCATCGCGACCACGAACAGCCAGTTTGACACCCTGCTGGGCGTTTACACCGGCACGAGCGTGGAAGCGCTGACCCTGGTGGCCGAGAACGATGACATTGATGGGGGCAACGAACAGAGCGGCGTCACTTTTCAGGCCATCGCCGGCACCGTTTACCGCATCGCCGTGGATGGATACGGCAATGAGGTGGGATTCATCGTCCTCACGGTGTCCCCCGGATTGAACGGGCCGGCTGCACCGCAAATCCAGCAGGCACCGATCGATCAAACCCGCTTCACCGGCGGGGCGGGCGGCGGCACCAACGTGCTGTTCCGGGTGGTGGCCACCGGCACGCTGCCGCTCACCTACCAGTGGCTGCATGCGGGTACAAATTTGCCCGGGGCGACCAACAACGTCCTGACCGTAACCAACGCCGCAGGTCCGAACGCAGGAACTTATCAGGTGGCCATCAGCAATGCCTATGGCGTTACTACCAGTGACCCGGCCCAGCTCACGGTGCAGGGCGTGCCGTTCAACGATGATTTCGCGAGTCGTGTGCTGGTCACCGGAGCTTCCAATGTGGTGCGTGGGTCCATATCGGGAGCCGGCAAAGAGCTGAACGAACCGCACCACGGTGGCGATGTCGGTGGTCGTTCTGTTTGGTGGAAATGGACCGCTCCGGCGAACGGGCTGGTGGAAATCCACACCTACGGCAGCGCCGCCGACACCCTGCTGGCCGTCTATACCGGTACGGCCGTGGGCAGCCTCACCTTGGTCGCCGAGAATGATGACATGGTGGCCGATGTCAGCTTTGCCAGCCGGGTGTTGTTCACCGCCGTCGCCGGGCAGGAATACCAGATCGCCGTGGACTCGCCCAAGACGAACAACAACCTCAGTGGCAGTGTGATGCTCACGATCACCCAGCCGCCGCCGCCGCCGGTGATTACGATGCATCCGCGCAACCTGAACCTGGTCCACATCACCAACGGCACCTTCAGTGTGGGGGTGACCGTCTCCGGCGCCGCCGCGTTGTTCCAATTCCAATGGCTCTTCAGTGGCAATCCCATCCCGGGTGCGACCAATGCCACGTATGCCCTCGGTCCGCTCAGCCGTACCAACAGCGGGCTCTATGCGGTGACCATTACCAACGATTTCGGCAGCGTGACCTCCAGCAATGCCAACGTGTGGGTGCAGGTGCCACAGCGGGTGCTGTCCCCGCAGCGGCTGCTCGACGGGCGTGTGCAACTGTTCTTCAGCGACCCGGATGGAACACTGTCCACCGACCCCAGCCGGTTTGAAGTTCATCATACGTTGAACCCAAGTGGCCCAACCACGGTTTGGACCACCAACGCAGGCGGGATCAGTGCCAGCAACGGGCGCTTCCTCTACGTGGATCAAACCGCAGGCGCGGTCTCCCGCCGGACCTACCGAGTCATCGAGAAGTAAACACTTTTGCTTGTCCGTGTGGACAGGCCACGGGCGGGAGTGTGAGCATCGTGTGCCACTCCCGCCCGTGTTGTTCTTCGAACTTGTCCGGCACATTTTGATAGGACTGATCCACGATCCCGCATCCCTGCTGGGGGCTAAAGAAAAGGGGTCAGCGCAAAGCCAACCCCTTTCCTAACACCCCCAACTTCCGGAGCTTTCGCTCTGAAGTTGCAGGGGTGGAGGATGTTGAACGACGGGCACGACCAATCGACCATTGTTTTAACGCAGCAATCTGTTCGGCCATCAAGCGCGACAGCGGCACGAAGCTGTTCATGGAGGCGGCAATGTCGAGATCGGTGGGCAGCAGATAGCTAAACAAAAGAGTTTCCGAAAACCCGTAGCCACCCCGCCCATCCTGATTCTCCGAAGAGGATCGAGACAAGCAGGGTGGCAGGTTGATTGTGAGCGGTCATCGGAATCGGCGTCGCTATCTCGGTCGCTTTCGGGCAGGGCAGGGTGGACGCTGAATGTCCGAGTACAGCCATCGGTAGAGCTGGAAGCCGCCATAGATGATCACAGCAACCAGCAGCCACGGTATCAGGTTCCAGAACAGAACGATGACCGTTAGCGCGAGGACCGTGTTCCCAATCTGCTCGTGGTGGGATTTCTGTGGCATTGTTTTAAACAAAAGGGACGGCCAGAGGGTTAGCTCGGCCGTTGGTGTTGGACTGTCAGCCGGGCATCCGCTCCACCCTGCACGCCAGCATTTCCCGATGCGCCAGCAGGTTGTCGCGCCATCGGGGTAGGTGGCTGATCTCTTTCAGGATGTCGGTTCCAAAGAACTCGCGGATCTTAACGGCGAGCTGGACGCGGGTGTTGTTGATCGTTGAGGTGCTGACCTGGAACCGCGCAGCGACCTCCTTCAACTGCCCGCCTTCAGCGATGACCTGCAACACAGCCTGGCACCGATCGCTCAGAGTTGCACGGAACTGCTCCCAGTCGAGTCGGCGGGTGGCTTGGACAGCGGGATCTTCGTTTTGATCGGTGAACACATCACCGAGCAACAACGGCTCACCGCCGAATTCATCCTCTTTGACCGCACCATCCAACGACTCCGGCTCACCGTTGCGCATCCGGTTCTTGGGGTGCAACACGTCGGGACTACCGGCAGCATACGAACGACGGCCAGTGCGGGCGTGCAGAACGGTGTAGTAGGCGATGTTACCAGCCGTCACAGCCTTCCCTCTCCGCTCGGCACTATCGAGCATTCGGACAGCCATCACGGTGGAGTCCTGCACCAGCTCCTCGTGATCTTCGTGACCGATCTGAGCGACCGAGTGGGGGATCAGCGTTTTGAGGCGCGGGACAATTTCACCAATCAACATGGCTTCGGCATTGGGGGACACAAGCGACCTTTCTGATGGGGGCATTGCTGGTGAACGAAAGACCCGATGCCTGAGAAGACGACGGGGTGATCGTTGACGGGAGGGGGCGGCGCTTAACAACTAAACGCCGGTTCCTGTCATTACATTATCCCGCTGAATTTGGCACAGCAGCAGGACGGGAGGGAGGGGTTGGTTGTTGACAGCGTTTGTCCAGCAGTCAGCGCAGCGTTGTGCGTGATCGCTGCGGCTTTAGCTGTTCATCCGTCTGGGACTTGGCTCGCTGCAAATCACAGGTGTCACCAGCTCACTTTTGCTGCTGGCGCGGCGCGGCCAAATTCCGCTTGTCTTCTGTCGCGAGTTGATGCGACTGACCCCGGTCAGGTAAGCTCGCCCGGCATGATGAAACAATATCTGGCGGAATCCATCGGCACCTTCGCCATCGTGTTTGCCGGCACGGGTGCCATCGTCATCAACGAGGCCAGCGGTGGGGTCATCTCTCATGTCGGCATTGCGCTGATCTTCGGCCTCATCGTGCTGGCCATGATTTACACGGTGGGGGAAATCTACGGCGCGCACTTGAACCCCGCGGTCACGCTCGGCTTCTGGGCCGCGCGGAAGGGACGAGAGGACTCTGGAGCAAGCTCTAGTCCGGCTGGCGGCTGTGGCAGAGGATTTCCGAAATGTGGAAGGGGTTTAATCAGTAGATCTCCGCAGCTCAACATCCTGCGTCACCATGCCGACGAAACAGCGCTTTGACTATGACGCAGGAGATGCCTAAAGACGGCCGAACGCAACTTTCATCCCCATAGTTGACTGGCAGCGCTTTCCAGCACGTCGAGCAATTCGACTTCCAAGCGAAGCCCGGTCGCCGCATTTCAACGTCAAAGTTTCCCTGCTCCACCGCTTGGGCCCGAGACCGAACGGTTCAGCGCGGGCACCAGGCCCGTGAAAAGTCAGGAGATGGGTTGAACCCAGTACGATTGGGCAGAGTCGGATATGCATGCCCTGTTGCTCCTGCACCCAATTTGACCAGGCAGAGAGCGTTGTTATCCGATCAGCAAGCACCTATTCCATTCTGCTTCTGACCTTTGTAGGACTGCGCTCGCAGGCCCTGCGGATGACAAAGAGTTCCCCCATAAAACCGGCGCTCATTTACCACCTGACGCAGCTCCACCTTGACGGTGGCGTGATGAAGCGCAAGGCTGCCGTCCATGCGCGCGCAACTCTTTCCGGTCCGGGCTTCCCGGCCGGCCTAGCGGACTTGCTTCGTGGGTCTGGCCCTAAGGGTTCAGCCGGCAGGACGCGTCGCTGAAATTGTGGCCGCAGCTTGCTGAAAATTTATGACCAACAATCAAACCGACCCGCGTCCGAACGGAGCCGCTCCCAGCGTTCCCTCCACTTTCAAGTATCTGCTGGTGGCCTCCGCGCTGTTCATCGCCAGCGTCTCCGCGTTCTTCTCGGTGCAGGGCCTGGGCTTCTTGTTTGCCGGTTCAGCCACGGCGGTGATGGTCATGGCGGCCAGTCTTGAAGTGGGCAAACTCGTCGCCGCGTCGTTCCTCTCGCGCTACTGGTCGGTGACGCACGGGGTGTTGAGAATCTACCTCGTGCTGGCGGTGCTATCCCTCATCGGCATCACTTCACTGGGCAACTACGGGTATCTCGCCCGGGCCTATGAGCGCACGCACACCCAGATCGGTCTGTTCGAGAGCCAGATTACCAGCATTGAAAAGGAAATTGCCGACACGCAGCGCCAGATTGATGGCGCGCGCGGCTCGCTGGCGAAGGTCAGCGCCGCCAGCCGCGAGGACATCGGCAAGCTCCAGCAGCGCATCACGACGGGCAACGAAGCATTGAGCCAGGCATTGGCACGATTGCAGGAACGCCGCAAGACGGCCCAGGACCGGCGTGACCGGGATGTGCAGGCCCCTTCCATGCGCATGACGGAACAGGCGGAGGTGCTGAAAAAGGCTCTTGCCGCCGAGGAGGCCGAGATCGCCGCGCTCAATGAACGCATGGCCACGCTGGACAAGACACCCAGTCCGCGGTTCACCGTCGAGGAAGCGGCGATCACCAGCCTCAACGAACGGCTGGCCGCGCTGGACCGGGCTCCCGGCCCCAAGTTCACGATCGAGGAGGCCGCGATTGTGACGCTCAACGAGCGGCTCGCGGCGCTGGACAAGGCGGAAGGGCCAAAGTTCGTCGCCGAGGAATCCGCCATCGCCACGCTCAACGAACGGCTGGCCGTGCTGGACCGGGCGGTGGACGCCTACACCAAACAGGGAGCCGGCGGCCTGTTCAAGTTCGACAACATCAAGAAGGGGCAGTTGCTTCAGGAACAGCAACGCCCGGCACGCGAAGCCATTGCCGCCGAACTCGCCGGGCAACGTGCCCGCATCGAGGAGCTGCGCGTCGAACACCTCAAGCAGCAGGCCAGGGCGCGCGAGGTCATCACGGCGGACATCACGGCGCAGCGGGCCCACATCGAGGAGCTGCGCACCGATTTCGCGAAACAGCAGGTGAAGACCCGCGCGGATATCTCAGCGGAACTCGCCACGCTGCGGACGCGCATCGAGCAGTTACGGACCGAGCATGCCCGGCAACAGGTCAAGGCGCGCGAGACCATCACTGCGGAACTCGCCGGGCATCGCGCGAGCATAGAACTATTGCGCACCGGGCATGCAAAGCAGGAGCAGGCCGCTGACCGCGAGGTCGCCGCCGTGCGGGAGCAGTTCGCACAGGAGACGGCTCGGCTCGATGCGGAGGAAAAGGAAACCCGCCGAGGCAGCGTGGTGGAAATCGCCGAGGTGGAGAAACAACTGCAGGCCCTGCAATCACAGGGTCAGGCGACGGCCTCCTCCGGCGAGACGCAGTCCGAGTCGCTCTACCAGCGCATCCGCACGCGCAACGAGGACATCCACCACCTGCGCGGCCAGATCGCCGCCGTGGACATCGGTTCGTATCGCTTTGTGGCCCGCGCGTTCGACGCGACAGCGGATGGAGTGGTGAAGTGGCTCATGCTCGCCTTGGTGCTCGTGTTCGACCCGCTGGCGGTTTCGCTGGTCATCGGCTTCAACGTCGCGCTGCTGGGCGAGCCCGCCTCAAGCCGTTCGCGTCCGCCCGGACCGGCGATGGAGGAGAATACTGACTCCGCAGTGGCCTCGGTCCCGCGATCGCGCTGGCAGGCCTGGAGTTTGGGTTTGTTTCTGGTGATCGCTTCGGCAGGCGCAGTGGGACTGGCCGGCCTCTGGGGCACGAGTGTCTTTCGAGATAAGGTACGGGCGTCGCATTCCAGCCTGATCCCCGGGGAAAGTTTCGCGGTGCTGACGTTCCGTCCGGATGACTTGAGCCGGTCGGCCCAAGGAAAAACGTTTGGGGACTGGCTGGGCGAAGCTGGGGGCAAGGTGGTATCCGATACCGTGTCCGAACTGATGACCAGCGGCTTCGATCCGGCCGCCGACCTCTATGTGTTCGCCAAGTTTCCGGCCAAGGAGGCTATCGGACAAAGCGACCGGCCAGTGATGCTCTGCGGCTTCGTGGCCCGCGTGACTGACCCCGTCGCCGTCGAAGCGGCACTCTCGCGCCTGGCCGATCAGGTCACCCGCAGCCTGCGCACCTCGGCCAGCACCACACCATCGCGCGCTCGCAGCCGGGCGATGATCCGGCACGCGAATGGTCGCTACATGGATCCCGAAGGAGGATTCTTCACATTCGGTCTTACCGGCCAGGCGGTCGTGCTGATGGTCGAATTCGAGGGCAACCCGCAGGCTCCCTGCGTCGAAGCGGAAATCCGTCGTTGCCTTGCCCCCTCGGAGACCGCATCGGACTCCACCGGCGAGGCGCGCGAGCAGCTTCCTTTGCGGGCGCGGAGCCGCGAAGGCGCGGTTTCCCTGTGGTTCGATTCGGGGCGGTTTTGCAAGCTGCTGCCCAAGAACGCCGCCGCACAGACCCGTTACCAGCAGTTGGAAAAGCACGTCGGCTTCGATCTGCTGCTGTCCGTCCAGCCCGCCATGGGCGATCAGTTGAACCTCGTCGCCGACTACGCCTATCAGGGCGAGCGGTTCAAGGACCGGCAGCAGGCCACGCCCTTACAAGTGCTCAACGCGCTCGGCTCCGGGGAAGCGGCCGGGGTCGGCGGGCGGCTCATGGAGCGCTGTCTCGACACGCTCGACTATGACTCGCTCATCGAACGACTCCGCGGCGCGCTGGGCGGCACCAACGGCGCGAGCGCCGAGCAGGTGCTGGTCGAAAAAACCTTCACCACGGAACGCGACGCCCGTTTCGTCCTGAGCGCCCGCTACGAGTCCAAGGCCGGACCTCCGCTCCTGGCAGCGATGCAAACCCTCTTCCGATGAAGGGTCGTTTCCAGTTTCGACGATTGCCCTGGCTGCTGGTCGCCGGGAGTGCCGCGCTGGCCGCGTGCAGTTCCAAACCAAAGCCACCAGCGGCGCAGTTACGAACGATAATTCCAACCGCTGCAACCGCCACCACACCGGAGAATACCGGCGGGGCGGCGCGGGTTTCACGAAGGCCGCCGGAGGTTTCGCCGCCCCCGGT
>RFSE01000058.1 GCA_009924135.1 Pseudomonadota bacterium
CACACCTGTAGCTCCCCCAACCGTCTCCGCTGCACAACGGAATATCGAAGCCCGCCGCCCGCCAACTGAAGCACGCATCCGCCAAACTGTCGCCACCCGACGGCTAGTCATAAACGCCGATGACTTCGGCCTTTCGACAGAAATCAACGAGGCCGTCATCCGGGCGCACCGCGAGGGGATCCTGACCACGGCCAGCTTGATGGTAAACGGCCCGGCTTTCGCCGAAGCCGTCGCCCTCGCCAAAGAAAATCCAACTCTCGGAGTCGGCTTGCACCTGACGCTCGTATGCGGCAAGGCTACCTGCAGCCAATTGGAAATCCCCGATTTGGTGACGGCCAAAGGCGACTTCAGCAATTCTCCGGTTGGGGCCGGTATTCGGTACTACTTCAATCGGAGTTTGCAGCTTCAGCTGGCCCGTGAAATTGGTGCCCAGTTTGCCAAGTTCAAGTCCACCGGTCTCACCCTGGACCACGTCAACGGCCACCTGAACATGCACCTGCACCCGACCGTGCTGCGCATCCTGTTGTTGCGCCATCTGGAATGGGGTATCCGCCATTTCCGCCTGACGGACGACCCTTTTGGGTTGAGTGGACAGCTTGCGCAAGGGCATTTCCTCTACCGGGCAAGTCATGCGTTTATTTTCCGGCAGCTGGCCCGGCAGGCACGCAAACGACTGGTGCAAGCCGGCGTGCAGTTCACCGACCATGTCTTTGGACTGCTGCAAAATGGCAGGGTGGACGAGGCCTATGTCCTCAAACTTCTCCCGCTGCTTCCGCGCGGCGACTCCGAGCTCTACTCGCATCCGTCTGTTCGTGAATCTCGGCATGAATTCGACGCCCTGATCAGTCCCCGGGTCAAAGCCCGGATCGAGGAACTCCGCATCGAAACCCTCCGCTACCAGGATCTGTAATCTCCGGCCATCCCCGCTGCCGACCATGTCGAAAATCCTGCTCATCCTCATAAGCGGCTTGATCTGCGAGGCCATTGGCGTGGTCTTTCTCAGCCGGGGATTAAAACAGATCGGCGAAGTGAAGCAGGTCAACGCCCCCGAAATCTGGCGCATTGTCAAGGCCGGGGCGACCAACGGAAGCGTGCTCCTCGGGGTCACCCTTGAGGCAGCCTTTTTCATCGCCCTGTTGGTCCTGCTCTCCCGCAGCGATGTCAGTGTCGTCTGGCCCCTTACGGCCATGGGGTTCGTGCTGACCACGCTGGCTGCCAAGTTCGTGTTGCATGAGAACATTCCGCCGGTGCGCTGGTTGGGCGTGCTCCTCATCATGCTCGGAGCCGGTCTCATCACCTGGACCGAGAAGGCCAAGGAACGTGAACGCGACAAACCGGAAGCCAGGACGGATTCTGCAAAACCCGGGCCCTGAGGTGTTGCCAGGTTTGCCGCTGTTGCTCGACACCGGCAGGCCCCCGCATACACTCGCGCTCCATGAATTTGGAAGACCACGTCGGAGACGTCATCCGCAAGTCCCGCGCCATGAGCGGTATCACGCCTGAAGCGGCGGCCAAGGCCGCCGGTTTGAGCCTTGAAGAGCTCGCCGGCCTCGAAGCAACCGGACAAGCCCCCCGCCAGTCCAATTTCTCGGCCCTCGCGGCACTCCTGAATCTCCACGCTGCCAAGCTGGCCGCGCTCGCCGGTGGATGGCTGCCCGGCCCCATCGCCATCAGCACCTGGCGCGAGTTGCGTCAGATCACCACGACGCGTGGCGGCAATACCGTGCATTGCTACCTTGTCTGGGACGAGGTCACGCGGGAGGCGGCGGTGTTCGACACCGGCTTCGAAGCAGCGGAGGTTTTCAAACTGGTGGAGGCCGAAGGGCTGGACCTTCGGCACATGTTCATTACTCACTCACACCACGACCACATCGAGGGCTTGGGCGCGATCCGCGAACGCTTCCCGACGATTCGCATCCACACGGACACCAAGGGCGCACCACCTCAACACCGTAACCGCCGCAACGACTGCGTCCAAATCGGCAGCCTGCGCGTCACGAACCGTGAAACCCCCGGCCATGCCGAGGACGGCGTGACCTACCTCGTGGGCAACTGGCCCGATGACGCCCCGCATGTGGCCATCGTGGGGGATGCCATCTTCGCCGGCTCGATCGGTGGCGCGAAGGAGCACGGCGAACTGGCCAAGACCAAAGTCCGCGAACAAATTCTTTCCCTTCCTCCCGCCACGCTTATCTGTCCCGGACACGGGCCGTTAACCACGGTCGGCGAAGAACGGGAGCACAATCCGTTCTTCTGACCTAACCTCGGCCAGGCAGTTGCCTGCCGTCAAAAGTCGCGCATACTTCCGGCATGTTGAAACGGCCTCAAGATGTCGCGGCGGATGATCAGATACTCGCGCTCCTGCCCTACGCGCACATGCGCGGCGGGGTCGTCGTAAAGCCGGAGGACATGGGCCGGGCCAAGGGCCTGGCGATCGAGGCGATGGAAGGCCAGGTGAGCGATCAGTTGAAGCAGATCTACGGACAAGTCGAGACGCTGGCCCGCCAGGCCAAGGCCATCCGCACCCGCGCCGAGATCAGCTATAAAATCTACCAGTGCGACCTGCGCTTCGAGCCACGCATCAATCAGACCTACTACCTTTACGAATCCGACGAAGGCCAGCCCCAGCTTTCACTGGTCTCCCCGGACGAATGGACCACCGACAAGACCCACCTCGCCACGGTGCGCCTGCTGGCAGACCACACCTGGGAAGTGTTGGAGTCGAACGGGCAAGAGTTCAATTCACCCGCAACGGAGAAGACCGTTACCGGCAATTGAGTTTTTCCATCCGCCTTGTTAGCTTCCGGCCATGCCAATTTACGAGTTTCATTGCGGCGATTGCGAAAAGGATAGCGAAGTGTTGGTGCGTTCCAGCCGTTGGGAAGGCACGCCCTGCCCGCACTGTGGTTCAAAGAAGCTGGCCAAGAAATTCTCCACCTTTGCCTCGACGACTGCGGGCGGCGAAGCGCCCTCCTGCTCCGGCGTGCCCAGTTCGTGCGGCATGTGCGGCACCGGCAAGCCCCACTCGCATTGACGTCCGGCGGCGTCCGGCTGGGCAAATCCGGGCCGAACACCTCCACGTTGGTTAATTCGCAACGGCTCGGAGAAAGACCGTTTCGCCGTGCGCGACCAGCGTCGTCCCAATGCAGCTCGCCGGCACGACACAAAAATCACCCGGCCCCAGGCTCAAAGTGGTTGCAGAGAATGTTACCTCCAACCGGCCTTCGGTGACGGCGACAACCATGACTTTCACCCCCCCCGTCTGCACCGCGTCGGCCGAGGGGAGCCGCAGCAGGTCCACCCGAAACAGCGCGCAATCGGCCAGTTGCCGTGATTCCGCAACACCCGCCTTCGACCACTCCTCCGGGACCAGGGCCGGCTCGAAGTCCCCAAAATCAATTGAGGCCAGCGCCTGGGGGACATGTAGTTCACGCGGTTTTCCGTCCAGTCCGACGCGGTTCCAATCGAACACACGGTAGGTTGTATCCGAGTTTTGCTGGATCTCGAAGATGAGGTTCCCCGCACCCAAGGCATGGACTCGACCGCTGGGCAAGAACATCGAATCACCGCGCTTCACCGGGATGCGATGGAAGCACTCCGCGACGGAGCCATCCTGAATGCGCCGCTCGAACTCCTCCCGCGTCGCCCCGCGTCGCAGGCCGACGAACAGGTCCGCCTCCGGCGTGGCATCAGCCACATACCACATCTCCGTCTTCGGTTCGCCACGCAGTTCGGCGGCCTTGTGAGCCGGCGGGTGGACCTGCAAGGAGAGCTTTTCCCGCGCGTCGAGGATCTTCACCAGCAGCGGGAAACGTCCCGCGCACGACTGCGAGTCGCCCAACAGCTCCTTCGCGTGGTGCTCCATGAGCCAACGCAGGTCACGTCCGGCCAAGGGGCCGTTGGTGATGACACTGACGCCCTCGGGCCGGTCCGTGATTTCCCAGGACTCGCCGATCGTGGTCTCCGGAGGCAGGGCCTTGCCGTAGAGCTGCTCCAGCTTGCGCCCGCCCCAGACGCGGTCCTTGAAGATGGGCCGAAAAGTGAACGGATACAGTGCGTGCGACATGGGCAGAGATTGGTGATACGGAACGGCCCCGCTCAAGGCGAATCCGCAGCCCGGTTCAGGCCAGCACGATTTTCTTCGCCACTGGAGCCGAAGTCTTGCGCCGGGCTTTGACTGCGAAGTAAGGCGGAATGAACCAGCACCGATGGCCGAAGCTTCCCGGTGCTCCGGCGGAATCGCCGTGCCTTGGTTCGAACGTGTCCTCGATGACAAACCCCGCACGACAGAGTCCGCCCAGCAGTTCATCCCACCGATGCATGAACTCCAGTGTGCCGCTCTCGCGCAACGCCGAACCAGTGGGTACCGGCGGCAACGGCCCGCTGCGGTAGTACGGCTCCAGCAACGTATAACCCAAGGGGGAAACGCGCAGGCTGGCCTGCAAGTTCGCCGGCTGCTTGTGCTGCGATATGTAAAGCCCGCCCGGCGCGGTCACGCGCGCCACTTCGCGATAGACCGGCCCGACACTCGGAACGTAACAGGTGCTCACCGGCTGGACGACGAGATCGAAGTGCGCCTCGGGCAGCACCGCGAGGTTGTCCATCGAAGCCTCGACCACGTTGATCTTAAAACCCCGGTCGGACGCAATCTTCCGGTCGAGATCCAGCATCTGCGGGCTGATGTCCACTACGGTCGTCTCCGCGCCCGCTGCTGCGAACAGCGCGCTGTGCTTGCCCCCGCCCGCCGCGAGGCAGAGCACCTTGCGACCGCGCACTTCGAAATCCACCCAGCCGAAGGGGTTGATGATGAACTGCGGCTTGGCAAACTCCTTCTCCCCGGCGGGCCGGGCGAGCGGAACCTGCTGGCGCGCCAGTTCATCCCAGGCATCGCGGTTGTGGTCGTTGACCGAAAACATGCCCCAACTGTAGGCACGAGATTCGGGTGTAAGAAAAGAAAAAGCCGGGAATGGAGTCCCCGGCTCTTGTTAAGACAGTCAGGCCTACGTCCGCTTCTTCCCCAGATTCAACTCCAACGGAATCTGGCGCGGACCGCTCTCGACCGTCTGGCTGATCGCATCCAGCCGGCCGGTACTATCGCCGAAGTGATCCACCTTTGCACCCATGCGTTCGCCGAGGGAGACGAAGAGATTGCACAGCGGCGTCTCCTGCTTGAATTCGAGGCTTTGACCGCTCTTGATCGTGCCGCCGCCGCGACCCGCGAGGAGGATCGGCAGGTCGTGGTGCGCGTGGCGGTTGCCATCGGCGAGACCGCTGCCGTACATGATCGCACAGTTGTCGAGCAACGTGCCGTTGCCTTCCTTTACAGCTTTCAGCTTGCCAAGGAAGTAGGCGAATTGCGTGGTGTGGAACGTATTGATCTTCGCGATCTTCGCCAGCTTCACCTCGTCGCCGCCGTGATGCGAAAGATCATGGTGGCCATCTGGCACGCCGACAAACGGGTAGCTGCGGTTGCTGCCGTCATGCGCGACGAGGAAGCTCGCGATGCGGGTCGAGTCCGTCTGGAACGCCAGCACCATGAGGTCGTACATCATGCGGATGTGCTGCTCGTAACTGTAGTCCTGCGGCAGGAAGTCCTTGCGGAGCACGGGCGCGACGTTCTGCTGTTTGAACTTCTCCGCCTGCTCGATGCGTTCCTCGAGTTCGCGCACCGCCGTCATGTATTCGTCCAGCTTGCGACGGTCCGTCGCGCCGAGCTGGCGCTTGAGGGAGTTCGCGTCTTCGAGCACGAAATCGAGGATGCTCTTGTTGTACTGCTCACGCTTGTGCTGGGCGGCGGCCTCCTCGTTGCTCGTGCCGTTGCCGAAGAGCCGTTCAAAGACCTGTTTGGGGTTCGCCTCGGGCGGCATCGGCGTGGCCGGGCCTTTCCAGGCGAGGTTGAACTGATAGGCGCAACTGTAGCCGCTGTCGCAACCGCCGGCCAGCCGGGCCTTGTCGCAACCCAGTTCGAGGGAATCAAAGCGCGTCTGCTTGCCCACCTGCTCGGCCAGCACCTGATCGATTGAAACGCCGACTTGAATGTCCGCTCCGGCCGTCTTGCGGGCGCGGACGCCCGTGAGCCAGGTGGCATTGGCGCGGGCGTGATCGCCAGCCCCATCCGGGCCGGCCCGTCCGGCTACCTGGGCCAGACCGGAAAGGACGTTGAAATCATCCCGATGCGCGGCGAGGGGCTGGAGAATCTGCGGCAGCTCGTAACCCTTGCCCACGGTTTCCGGCCACCAATTGGCCATGTTCATGCCATTGGGCACGTAAACAAACGCAGTGCGGCGCGGGGCGACCTTGGCGACGGCAGCACTCGCCGCCGGCACCATCGCTTCCAAGGCCGGCAAGGCCATCAGCGTGCCGAGGCCACGGAGAAAGGTGCGGCGGGGCAAGGCGATTCGTTTCATAAATTTGACTCTGCGCTCAACATCGGGCGGTTAGGCCCGACCAGTTAGACTCAACCAGTTGACTGCCGGTTACGGTGATGTGTTCATTGGGCGGCGACATGCGCATCGCCTTCACCGCGCCGCTTTTGAAACGGCACGCTGTTCACGACCTCCAGCACCAGTCCGGAAAATGTGTAGCGGCGTTTGGCCAGGCCGTCGGCAATCTCCTTCATTGCGCACCGGTCGTAATACTCCAAACCTCTGCCCAGCGAGTAAGTCAGCATCTTTTCGACCATGCAGCGGACGTAGTCCTCCTTCTT
Source organism: Pseudomonadota bacterium (assembly GCA_009924135.1). GTDB lineage: Bacteria > Verrucomicrobiota > Verrucomicrobiia > Limisphaerales > SXTU01 > SXTU01. The sequence continues at coordinate 6,707 of RFSE01000058.1, forward strand.
CTGCTTGGCGAGCAGGTTGGCCAGATCCACCGGGCCCCGGAACTTTTCCGCCGCGTTCAACTCCCCGCTCGGGTCAATTGGCGCACCGGCATCCAGCGAACGGAAGGCCCCCACGCCATCGTAGTTCTCCAGTCCGAAGCCGATCGCATCCATCTTCGTGTGACACGAGGCGCAGATCGGACTCGCGCGATGCTGCTCCATGCGCTGACGCAGAGTGCCCGTGAGCTGCTTCTGGCCGTCGAGTTCCGGGACATTGGGAGCGGGCGGCGGCGGCGGCGTAGCCAGCAGATTTTCCAGGACCCACTTGCCGCGTTTCACCGGCGAGGTACGGGTGGGATTGGAGGTCAAGGTAAGGATGCTCGCATGGGTCAACACCCCGGCGCGCGGCGTGCCCTTGAGGCTCACGCGCTGAAACTCCTCACCCGTTACGCCCGCGATACCGTAATGCTTCGCCAGTCGCTCGTTCACGAAGGTGTAGTCCGCCGTGAGGAACTCAAAGATGCTCCGGTCTTCGCGCATCACGTTCTCGAAGAGCAGCTCCGTCTCCCGCTGCATGGCCACGCGCAGCTTGGCGTCGAAACCCGGAAACAGCTTCTTGTCCGGCTGTACGATGGCAAGATTGCGCAACTGCAACCACTGCCCGGCGAAGTTCTCGACCAGCGCCTTGCTCTTGGGCGACTTCATCATGCGCCGCACCTGGGCTTCCAGGTTCTTCCGCAACTGCCCCTTCTCCGCGAGGGCGAACAACTCCTCGTCCGGCATGGAACTCCACAGGAAGTAGCTCAGGCGCGAGGCGAGTGAAAACTCGTTCACCGGATGCACGGACTTGGGATTGTCCGGCTCCGGTTGCAGCTCGCCCCGGAACAGGAAGTGCGGCGAAACCAGCACCGCCTTCAATGCCTGCTGCACGCTGCCCTCGAACGTCTCCCCATGCTGGTTGCCCAGTTCGTAGAGTTTCATCAGCCGCCCGACTTCTTCCGGAGTAACCGGCCGGCGGTACGCCCGGCGCGCAAACGCCCCGATCACCTCGCGTGCCACCTGCGGGGCCGTGGCGGGCGTCGCTCGTTTGAAGAAGATTCGCCGGTGCGTCTCCGGCAGCATCTCCGCCGCCGCCTCGGGGGGACCTTCGATTTCCAGATGATGCACGTTCACCGTGCCTTTCTGTTCCTTGCCGGTCTTCCACTTGACCGCCTCCTCGGGAGACAACCCGTCCTTGTTCCGCAGCACGACCAGCCGCAGGTGATGCTGGCCGGCCGTCAGCCGGAACTTCGCCTCGTAATGCTCCGGGGCGGCTTCGTCCGCCTCAACCTTCACCTGCCGGAGAATCTGCTCGTTGCGCATGAAGGTCAGCACCATCGTGTTGGTGCCTGCCGGCTTCGCCCACGCCAGCGTGCGCAAGGCATATTCGCCCTCGCGCGGCGCGTTGAAATCAAAGGCCACGTCGTCCTCCTCGACGCTGTTGAGCGCCACCCAGCCATCGCCCAGTTGCTTCGCGTTGTAGCCCACCAACAGGTAGTCCGGCAGCAACCGCAGCACCGCGTTCGGCGTGGGCTCCACGACCTCCACCCACTCGATGGCGAAGGCCCGCGTCTGCGAACGGCCCTTGCTGTCCTTGGGCGTGGTGTACGGATTCAAGAGGCTCAAGGTCAGCTCGTGCTGGCCGGCGCTGAGCGGCAGCGGCAGTTCCGCAACGTTGGCCAGCTCCGGGTCACCCTGCACGTCTAGAATGCGGATCACCTTGCCGTCCACCCGCACCTCCATCTTCGTCTGCTCCGGAGCGACATGCCGCGTCTGGGTCGCCAGGCGGAGCCGGTGCTCGCCGTTCCGGGCCACAGAGAACTTCGCCGTCAACGGCTTCGTGCCCGACACCCGCCGGGGCGAGTCCGGGCTGGTCGTGGTGTTCCCGCCCTGCAACTGACGCGGCGAAATGCGTTGCGCGGTGGGCCGGCCTTGCACCAGCAACTGCGCGGCCCCAGGCGGCTCGGACAATTCAATGACCTCAATGGCCAGCCCGCGCGAATACTTGGAGCCCTTGCCGGCCGGACCGTCGAGCGGGTTGTCCAAGCGGAAGGCAAGCGAGTGCTCCCCCGCACTCAATGGCAAACCAAACTCCACCACGGTGGGGGCCTCCAGCGTACCGGTAACGGTCACCGTCTGTACGCTCGTGCCATCCACAAGCACCTGCATGCGGGCCGCGTCCTTGCCTGCGATGCGTTGCGCGGCGTGGATGCGCAGCCGGTGTTCGCCGGCGTTCGCACTGGTGAAGCGCATCGTCGCCTCGGCCTTGGTGATCATGCGCATCGTGCCGGTCGCCCCGACGTAAGTTTCGACCGGCCCCTCCAGCTTCTTGGGGTCCAGGCGCGTCGCGCGCAATTGCGGCGCGGCCGGGACCACGATGGCCTGCGCCAGAATCCTTTCCGCCGCCGTCAGATACTTCTCCAGCAGCACCGGCGGCATCGAGAGCACGTCACCGATGTTGTCGAACCCGTAACCCGCATCATCCGCCGGAAAATCGTCAGCCGGCCGGAAGTTCACCCCCACAAGATCGCGGATGGTGTTGTTGTATTCCGCCCGGTTGAGCCGACGTAAGGTCACGCGGCCGGGATCGGGATTCTTGCAGTCCGTCTTGAACACCTCGAAATCGATCCATGACTGCATCACTTCGCGCTCCGCCAGGGAGGGTTGCTTTTTCTTGTCCGGCGGCGGCATCTCGCGGTTGCGGATGTTAATCAGCGACTGGTCCCAGACTTTTCGGTCCGCCAACAGATCCGCGTGTGAGCGGTACTTGTCGAACTCCACCCCGCCCTTTTTCACCCCGTCCGCGTGGCAGTCGTAACAATACTTCTTGAGCAACGGCAGCACATCCTTCTGGTACGACAGCTTCGCCGGGTCCTTCACCGTCGCCGAACCGAAGAACGCCCCCGGAGCAATGGGAACGACTGCGAGCAAAACCAGACCGACGGTGACTAACATTTTCATGCGCAAGTCCAAGATGACAGGGAGACAGACGCCCGGCAACCCACAGAGATTGCGGTCCATCGGACAATTTCGTTGAAGCTTAAGCTGGCCAGACCCAAAGAGCTTAAAACCCGGCTTGTGACACCCCAGACTGAAAACCTGGGTAAATGCCCCCTTTGCTATTTTCCCCGACCTGCCGCGCCCATCGCCTTCCACACTCGTTGCAACAAACGGCCCTCCGCACCCAAACCGCCTTTTGCCTGCTGCTTGGCGGTCCATTTCAAGGCGTGCTCCCAGATTCGCAACACCCGCCAGCCGGACCGGCGCAACGCCCGGTTCACCCGCCGGTCCCGCGCCACGTTCGCGGCGAGTTTCTTGCGCCAGAACGCCCCGTTTCCCTTCGGTTGCGTCCCATGCCGGGGACACCCATGCCAGAAACACCCGTCCACAAACACCGCCAGCCGCAGCTTGGGAAAAACAAAGTCCGGACGAACTGCAAGCCGAGAGCCGAGGGTCGAGAGTCGAGGGCTGGAAACCCTCCGGCTCTCGGCGCTCGACTCTCGACTCTCGACCACCAACTTCACTTGCCTCCTCCACCCCGTGATCCCATTCGCCCGGAACACCCGCACCAGCGCCAGTTCCGTGTTCGCATTCCCGCGCGACCGGATGCGCGACATAACGTCGCTGCGCTTGGCCTTGGTGAACACGTCAGGCATGAGGGCGGACCATGAACGTCCCGCCGAAAACGCTCAACTTTGAACTTCCACCCCCCCCGCAAACACCGGGGCGAATCTCGACACTGCCCCCGAGGGACGAAATCATCCGGAGCGCGGCTGTGTCGCGGAGACCAGCCGCAGCGGCTGCGCCTGGCCGGAGGCGTTGATGCGTTCTACCTCCTCGGTATTCCAACATTGCTGCGGCCGATCCCGCGCCGAGCGGGACACAGGCGCGCTCCGGGAGCAGTGCCAAGATGCGCCCCAAGCACAGGCTGCTTCCCACATCGTCCGGAGACACTGCGGTTGCATTGCCCCGTCCACACTCAGGCAATGTCTCACAGTCTGACCAATTGAGGCTCACAGGCCACGCTTGGTATCTGACCCGAGACTTGGCAGGCAAATTTTGGACAGGAAAAACGGTGAAAATTATCCTCCCAAGATTCCTCTGCCTGAAATTCCCGAACAATTTATGGCTCCAATTCCCGCGGCTAGATTAAGGCAAGATCGGACCAGCCATTCACTACCGGCGGAGGGTGCCCATGCCCCAAAGAGCCTAGTCTGACTGCATGAAAACCAAATCCACCACCAACGTCAGGTTGCCCAACCTCGTCTCGGTTCCTCCTCCGCCAGAGGTTCCCGCAGTCGCCCTCTGGCAGGATGCCGGTCCCGTGACCGGCACCCGCCCGGCGAGTCCGCGCGCCGCTTCGGGAGCGCGCGATCCGCAGGGGAAAGCCAGTCGCACCGAGATACGCCGCGAGGAACCGCGTCGCGCCGCTCCCCGCGCCTCCGCCCGCACCGCCGAACGCGGCAACCAACCGCGCAGCCACAAACCGGTGAAAAAATAGCCGGGCAAGTGAAACCGGGTAGTTGATCAAAAAGGGCGGGGGCTGCGCTCTTCAGCGGGCGCTGACACCGTTGAGGTAGTGAAACGCGTTCCTGCCTTCAACGCGCCGGGTCGGAGACCGGCGCTCCGGGGCAACAAAAAAGCCAGCGGGCAGGGCCCGCTGGCTGGATGCCAGTTGATTGAAAGCAACGCTTACTTGAGGACGGCTGCGTGGAACTCGAACCAGTCGTCGAGGTTGTTCAGGTCCACCGCGCCGGGGAGCGTGCTGCCGTCGTCGGGCAGGCCGTTGGCGCTGAGGATGCCCTTGCGGGTGCCGTCGTCGTGGCAGTAGCCGAGGATGGCGAGGTTGTGGCGATGGATGTCGGCCTTGGTGAGCTTCTTGCCGTTCTTGCGGACCCAGGCTTCGAAGGCGGGATAGGTCGGCTTGTTGGCCTTGATGAATTCGACGACGGCGGCGGCATCGAGGCCGAGCGCATCGCAGGTCATCTGGTCATAGCCCTTGCCGAGGCCAGGATAGCCAGCGGCGAGCTTGCCGGCGGCCTCGAGGGAGACCTTCAGCCAGAGACGGGGGAGGTGAAGCGCGCCGAGGGGGCCGGCGACGCCAGAACTGATCATGGGAACGTATGTGCTCATAGTGTTACTGCAAAGAATTGCGTTGTTCGTGCGTAGCATAGAAAGGGGGCCTTGCACGGGTCAACGGGTTTTTCGTTTCTTTTCGGCGACGACGCACAAGACTGGCGTTCGTGAGCGCGCGTGTTGCCTTCCTGCAACTCTACCGCCTCGGCATTTTGCTGGCGGTGGCGTGGCTGGTCCATGCCCATCACGCACGGTTGCGCATCGAGGGCGATGCCCCGGTGCGCGTCAGTGAAGTCACGCTGTGGTTTAGCAATGCCACGCAACTGGAGCTGGACCTCGGGGCGCACGGCGGCTTTCACGTACTGGACCAAAGCGGGGCCAAGCTCGGGTATGTCATCCGCACCCTGCCCCAGGCCGAACGCATTCTCGGTTATTGCGGCATCACGGACACGCTCGTCGCGCTCGGTTCCGACGACCGCGTGCTGGGCTTCAAGATCCGGAGCTCGGAAGACACCAAAACGCACGTGGGCGATGTCATGGCGGACCGGCACTTCAAGAAGACTTGGAACGGCCTGACTTGGGAACAGGTCGCCAGCATGGACCTCGCGAAAGCCGGCGTGGAGGGCGTCTCCGGCGCGACCAAGACCAGCCTCGCGGTGGCGGAAGGCATCGTTCATCGCTTCCGCGTGGCGCAGGGCGAAGCGCAGGCCAAAACGTGGCGTTGGGGTGCCCGTGACATTGGCCTCGCGATTGTCACTACGCTCGGCCTCTGGATGACGTTCACCAAGCGCCCCGGCCGCGAACGGTGGCGGCGCTGGTTTCAGTGGCTGGTGATCGGTTACATCGGTTTTCTAAACGGCGACCTGCTCGCGCAATCGCTCCTCGCCGGCTGGGCGAAGTCTGGCATCGCCTGGCACCAATCACCCGGTTTGCTGTTCCTCGCGGCGGCGGCTTTCCTCGTGCCGTGGGCGGCGAAACGCCCGGTCTATTGCCAGCAACTCTGTCCGCACGGAGCGGCGCAGGAGATCATCAGTCGCCATGCCCCGGTCCGCTGGCGCGTGGGCGTGCCTGAGAGTGTCGAGCGTGGACTCCGTTGTTTGCCCGCCTTGCTTCTGCTGTTCGTGCTGTTTGTCATTCTGCTGCCGCTTGATTTCGATCTCGCCACGATCGAACCATTTGATGCGTATCTCATCCGCTCTGCCGGGGTAGCGACCCTTAGCATCGCGGTGATCGGTCTGCTCGCGACGCTTTGGGTGCCGAAGGCTTACTGCAAATACGGCTGTCCCACCGGGGCGTTGCTGGAGTTCGTACGCAGTCGCGGCGTGGGTGATCGGTTCGAACGGCGGGACATCGCGGCGGGCGTGCTTCTGCTCCTGGCCATCTTCATGCACACGCAACACGCGGCGTGGCGGGCGGTTTTTCTTTAGCCACAGATGAACACAGATGGAACACAGACCGAGCGTGTTCCGGTCGCCGGATAACCATCAGGCCGGCTGCGGCGTATTGGCCGGCTTCAGCCAGCGGGCGGCGGCAGTTTGGATGAGTTCGGGGTAGTCCGGCCGTTCCCCCGGTCCGATGAGCGGGAGCCGCATGTCGGCTACGAGCTGGGCGACGGTGGCAGTGTCCAATGGCAGCCCAGCCAGCCGGGCCCGATGCGCGATGACCATTTCCTGCCCCCAGAAATAGACGCGTCGGCCTCCCGTGTTCGCGTGCATCCTGCGGACTTCTTCATCACGATCCGCGCCAAAGAGCGGCAGCCAGATGTCGGCCATCAGGGTGTCCGCTGGTTGATCGGGGATGTAGGTGAAGGCGTCATCGTTGAGCACGGTGATGCGCGCTGCGACCTCCGACGGCAACTGGGCGAAGACGGCGGATTGGCGGACGAACTCGATGACTTCCGGGTCCTTCTCAATGACCGTGACACGCGTGACTTCTGGTCGCAGCGCCGCATTCGCGGCCGCCCACCCCATGCCCAGCCCCATGATGACAACCTGCCCGACGGCATGGCGGCAGCCGAGCTCCTGACTCTCGGTCTCCATGGGTGTCATGGACATCCAGGTACTGGTGCCCGTGGGCGTGACGCGCACCAAGGCGGCCATGCCCGTGACCAGTTACGGCGGCGACCAGTACCCCGCGCACAACACATGCTGCGCAATGCGAAGCTGCCAACGCTCCCCGATGAACGGCTGGTAAACCGGCCGGAACATATCTGATTCAAAAGGCGTCAGGCTGGGCGAGAGAGAATTCATGAAAGAAGCAGGGCAATTGGCATCAAATGGTCCTGGTCACGGTCCCCGAGGCTAAAAAACGGGCGCGAAGTTTCAACTCATTTCATCCCAAAAGTGGATCAACCAACTCACTTCCCAAAGCACATCAACCGCTTGTCCGTGCGAAGATAGATGCGACCGTCAACGATGGCGGGTGTGGACATGACAGTCTCGCCTATTTCGTTCTTGGCGAGCACTTCCGGCGCGCTGCTGCCACCGTAGACGGTCACGGTGCCCTTCTGCGATACGGCGTAGATGTGACCATCCGCAGCAGCCAGACTGGCATAGTAATCACCCAACGCACCGAGCCGTTCATCGCGGTAGCTGGGCTCGCCGGTCTTTGCATCAAAGGCGGAGGCCATGCCACCACTGCGCACGGTATGGACGCGGCCCTGATAATAGACCGGTGAGGACACGTAAGGCAGGCCGCGCGTCTGCTTCCACGCGATGTGCGTGGCGGTGATATCGCCGCGCCCGCCGGGCTTGATGGCCATGAGACAGTTTTCCGCATCGGCGAACTGGTCAGCCATGCCTTCGTACTCGGCCTTGGTCACGATGCCGTCCTTGTTGAGGTCGATCTGGCTGAAGCGGTCCTTGAACGGGCCATTGGGGAATTCGTCCTTCGTAAGCAGACCGTCCTTGTTCTTGTCGTACTGCGCGAGAAACTCCGCATGCGGCGGCAGCGCAAGCTTGTCGCCCGGATCGCCGCCGAGGTTCCAACTGGCGATGAAAAGGAGACCATCCCCGGCCGTGGGTGAGGCGTTCGCCACGCGGGCCATGCCGCGACACGTCCAACGGAGCGTACCGTCCTTGGGATCGTAGGAGGAAACTTTCAGCGAGCCGTTGACGATGAGTTCTTCAATCCCGTCGTGGCGCCAGACGAACGGCGTGGCAAATCCACGACGATGACTGGGCCGCGCGGCCTTCCACATTTCCTTCCCGGTGCGCTTGTCCAACGCGACGATAAAAGAGTTCATGTCGCTGTCACAGAGCTGGATGACGTGGTCGCCGACGATCACCGGCGAACTGCCGGCCCCGAACTCCACCACGGGGACGGGCAACGGATGCCGCCACAACTCCTTGCCCGCGAAGTCGTAGGCAAGCACCCCGTAGGAACCGAAGTAGGCTATGACCCGCTCACCATCGGTGCAGGTGGTGGGCGCAGCGGGATTGCTGATGCGATGAGTGGCTTCGAGCTTCTCGGCTGGCGCAGGCGCGGTCCAAAGGACCTTGCCCGTGACGCGGTCGAGGCCGAGCGTGACGAGCTTCCCACTCTCCACGCCCGTGAGGAAGATGCGTTCACCCCAGATAACCGGTGCAGAATGACCAAGGGGAAGTTCGGTGCTCCAGAGCAGATTCGTCTTGGGCGAGAAATGAACTGGAGGTTGTCCGGTGCCAGTGTTCGCGGCGTCGGTCCCGCGGAACTGCGGCCAGTTGGCGGCGTGGGTGGAGGTGGTAAGGAGGGTGACGGCGAGGAGGTGTGAAAGGTGCATGGAAAAATTATTCAGTGTTCAGTGTTCAGTGTTCAGGAGCTGTATTCGGCGAGTATTGGCTGGGCATGACTGAACACTGATTACTGAATACTGTTTACTGGCCTACGGCCCCGGCTTGCCCATGGGAAACGGAAATAACAACGACAGCACCCATGTGGCCAGCATGCCAACGAGGGAGTTCGCGGTAAGCAGCACCGTCCAAGTCTTGAGCGTCTCGGCCTCGGTAAGGCCGCCGAACTTGCTCACGACCCAAAAGCCGCTGTCATTCATCCACGAGCAGGCGAAACCACCAAAACCAATCGCGAGGAACAGATACACGGGATCGCAGTGCAGTGTGCCACCAGCCAGGAGTGGATACATGATGGCGGAGGTGGTGATCATCGCCACCGTAGCCGAGCCCTGGGCGACGCGGATGACCACGGCCACAAGATAGGCGAGCCAGAGCAGGTTCATCTTGTGGTCGGCGGCCAGGGCCTTGATGGCATCGCCCACGCCGGCGTTCTTGAGCATGAGCCCGAAAGCCCCGCCCGCCGCCGTGATGAGGATGATGCCACCGGCGGTTTCGAGCGGACGACCGATCAGGCGGTCGATCTCGGCCACGGTGTAGCCTTTCTGCCGCGCCAGCAGGATCATCGCGAGCAGGGTCCCCACGAGCAGGGCAACGTTGCGGTTGCCCGCGAACTCGGCGATGGCGAACGCCACTTCAAAGGCCGCCTTGCCGCCGAAGAGTTTTACGAACCCGGCGTTACCCCGTCCGATGAACATGAACGACGAGAGGGTGATGAGTAGAATCGGCACCACCACCGGAGCGATCGCCCAGCCGAGCGAAGGCAGCTCGGACTCCGGTTTGTCAGCCACCGTCCGCAGCTCGGCCAGCGTGGTGCCCGGCGTCTCACGCATGGGAAAGGCATACCGCCGGTTGAGCCACTTGCAGACGAACCAGCCGGCGACAAGCGGGAACAATCCCACCCCGATGCCAGCGAGAAGCGAAAAGCCCACGTCGATTTTCAAGTACTCCACCACGGCAATCGGCCCCGGATGCGGAATGGTCATCGAGTGTGTGATGACGCCACCCGAGCACACCGCCAGCATGAAGAGCAGGTAGTCTTTGCCCGTACGCAGGTGCAGGGCTCTGGCCAGCGGCACCATGAGCATGAAAACGGTGTCGAAAAAGATCGGCACTGAAAGAATATAGGTGCTCAACAACAAGGCGATGCCCGCATTGCGCTCGCCGAAGTAGGCGAGCGACCTTCGCACCAACTTGTCCGCCGCGCCGCTTTCCATCAGGCACATGCTGATGATCGTGGCCAGGCCGATGACAATCGCGATGCTGCCAGCCGTGCGGCCGAATTCGATGGTGGTCAGTTCGACGGCCTGCACCCAGTGGTTGCGCAGAGGCCGGCCGTCCGGAGATACGACCGGTGAATCAGGTTTGTGGACGCGGGCCTTGGCCCCGGGCAACTGCTCCGCCATCAGTCCCGTAAGCACGCCTGCCAGAATCAACGCGAGAAACGATGGCACCCGCAGGTAGGAGATCAGCACCACCACGAACGCAAACGAGATGGCCAGCACGGCCAGGGGCCATAGGCTGACTTCGCTGACCACGGCGAATAACATCGGCGACATGCGGTGCGCGGCGGATTTCTTGGGAAGACTTCACCACTACCCGCGCACCAGGGTCAAGGCAGGATGCCGAGGAGTTGCAGGGAAGTTGAGAGTTGGGGAGTTGAGCGTTGAGAGTCGCACCGTAGTCCGGGCACGGCTATCAGCCATCAACTCTCCAACTATCAACTCGGCTCAGCCAACGCCGTTGCACTCCCTGGCACCCTCGCGTTTACTCCCTCCATGAACATCCGTCTCTGGGCTCAACTTCTCCCCCCGATCATGCTATGCCTTTGCGCCGTGACGAACGCCGCCGCCCAAGACGCCCCCCCTGCCCCGCGCGTGCAGGCGGTCGTGGACAGCGCCGTGGCGGAGACGCGCAAGCAGTTTCCGAAGCTCCAGGCCGACCAGATCGCCGTCACCCTCGTAGATCTCCACGACGCAGAAAACCCCGCGCGCGGCAGTTACCGTGGCAGCGAGCAAATCTACCCGGCCAGCGTCATCAAGCTCTTCTACCTCGCCGCCACCCACCGGTGGATCGCCGACGGCAAGCTCACCAGCACGCCGGAGCTGGACCGGGCCTTGCGGGACATGATCGTCCACAGCTACAACGAAGCGACGCATTACGTTGTGGACCTGCTTACCGAGACGACGAGCGGACCGGAGCTTCCCGAGGCGGAGATCAAGGAGTGGTTCGAGAAGCGCAATGCAGTGAATCGTTATTTCGCCTCGCTCGGCTACACCGGCGTGGTTGCCAACAAAAAGCCCTGGTGCGAGGGGCCCTATGGCCGCGAGACACAAGCCATGAAACTCTTTGAGACGAGACGCAACGCACTTACCACGGATGCCACCGCGCGGCTCATGACCGAGATCGTCACCCGCAAGTGTGTTTCCTCTCAACGCAGTTGCCTCATGCAGGACCTGCTCCGCCGCGACCCGTTCAGCAAGGACAAGGACGCCGACAACCAAAGCAAGTTCACCGGCTCTGTGCTGCCTCCCGGCGCGAAACTCTGGTCCAAGGCCGGCTGGACCAGCCAGACCCGCCACGATTGCGCGTATGTAGAACTGCCGGACGGACGGAAATTCGTCCTCGTGACCTTCACGGTGGACCACGCCAGCGAACGCGGGATCATCCACGCGGTCGCGCGCAAGGTGGTGGAGGAGTTGAAGTAGGGTAGCGGCAGGCATCCTGCCTGCCGTAGAGGGCGCGCATCTTGCCGCCCGGCTTGGGCAACGAAGGCAGGTAATCTGTCGGCGTATTTAAATGGTTCGACAAACCACGCCTCTATCCGCCGGGCGGGACGCCTGCCACCACAGGTGCCAGCTGGGCGACGACTTCCAGGGCAACGACAGGTGCGCGATGCGCCTACTCCGGTAGGGTGAGACTCTGTCGAACCCCATTTGCCGACGCAGGAGGCGCGAGCGAAGCGAGATTCATTTCGCAGGGTGCCCGAGATGCTCGCTCCGCTCGCATCGCTATCGCTCGAAATGGGGCTCGACAGAGTCTCGCCCTACCAGGTTTCGGCACTGTCTGACAAATCACGCCGCTATCCGCCGGGCGGGACGCCCGGCTCTACGGCAGGCGAGACGCCTGCCGCCACGGGCCCAGCCGGGCGACAGCCTCCAAGGCAGCGACGGTGAAAACCATCGGATAAAGCCGCTCGTAATACCAAAGCTTGGCAAAGTAGAAGCCGATGGGGGTAGGCCGAGTCCAGGTGCCAAGCTCCACGTTGTGCATGAGGCAGCCGGCGCCGCGCACCAGGGTGGCTCGGACTTCACCTTCAGGCGCTGTGATGCTCGCTTTGGGCGAATTCAGCAAGCCCGCTATGGCCTCCACTGCCAGGGCAGTCTCTTCGATGCTTCGCGGTGTGGCTATTGCTCCGCCCCATGCACCGAGCCGGTCTTCAATCGTGTGGAGGGCAGTCCAGCCCGCCCAATTCATCATTACCGCAGATTCTGGATCAATCCGTTTCAACAAGTTTGCTGAACCTCCCGTTAACCAAGAGGATGATCTGTTAACAAGTACGGCCAGTTCCTGCGCCGCGAGCAGGACGCGCGAAGTGCCATATGTGTGATTTACTTCGCCCGGCGATGATTGATTTCCGAACCAAAGTGGAGTCCAACCTGCAGGGAAATTGCGATTAGCAACCAAGAAACGGGTCGCAGCACAAGCTGCCTTCACCATACGCGCCTGCAACTCGGACGGTAATTCGTCTCTCCACGCCAGCCACGCCCGCAATGCATGCGCCGTAATATCCGGGCTGCTGCGGTCGAATGGCAGATTCGTCCAGCCCCGGCAAAAGGTCGGGATGCCGCCGTCGCGGTTTTGCAGGTCCAACAGCCACTTTACCGCGGCGATCGCAGCCTCGCGCACGCGTGGGTCCAGCTCATCCTGGGTAGCAGCCGACGTAGGGAGGCTTTGATTGATTCCGGATTTCGAATTTCGAATTTCGGATTGAGCAGACGGAGCCTCCTTACATCGGCTGCTACCCAGGAGTTTGAGCGCCAGCAACGCCCCCGCCGTGTCATCTGCATCGGGGACGCCGCCCGGCAAATCCGTCCAGGCCCAGCCGCCGGGCGCGGCGCCGGTGTAGGGGTGCACCGTGCGGTATTGCTGGGCGAGCAACCATTCGAGGATGCGCTGCCGCTCCTCGGCACTCATCACTTCGTAGATGCTCGGCCCGAGGGCGTTGACCGCCAGTGTCGTCACCCACGTCGCGAGATTCGTGTCAATCGGCCAACTGCCGTCCGGGCGCATGGACTTGAGCAGGAATTCCACGCCGTGCAGCGCGACGGGATGATCCGCGTTGTTGCTGCCCGCGAGACTCATGGTGACGAAGCTCGTCAACGGCGTGGCTTCGAGGAAGCCGCCGCCGGTGGGCTGAATGCGCTCCAGCACGCGTAGAGTTTTCGCCCGCGCACGATTGCGCATGAGACGCGTGAGCGGGTTGCGGGTGGGCAGGTGATGGTGTCGCACCTGTCCAATGGCGATGAGCGCAGGCAACGCGTAGCTCACCACCGGCAGGCGCAGCGCCGCGAAGAACTTCTGCGGCAACGCCGCCAGCTCGAACGGAAGCTGAATCACGCGCCGCCACGCTTCCCTGCCCTGGCCCAACCGCCCGGCCAACGCGCACATCGTGAGGATCGGCACGGAGAAGGTACGGTCCTTGCCGTAACGCGCGATGATGGCAGTTACCAGCGCGTTGGTTTCGAGTTTGGGGTTGGGGGTTTGGGGTTGGGCAACTGACTGAGTGGAAGAGTGTTCAGTATTCAGTGTCCAGTTTTCAGTCGGGAATGGTGGTTTCGTTTGATCTGACGACTGATTACTGATTACTGACGACTGAACACTGGCCTTCGCCAGCCAAGCCTCCGCGCGCTGCACCGTCGCCGGCCACTTCGCCTCCGCACCCGGCACCGCGCCAAAGGCCGCCCAGCAGAGGGCCGTGGTGCTGATGTTGGAAAAGCTCAGGGTCGTGTCGCCCCAGCCACCGTCGGTATTCTGATGCGCAACGAGCCATTGGAGCCCTGCGTCGATGGCGGATTGCGGACTGGCGATTCCAGATTGGGAGACGGGGTTCGCGTGGCGTTGCCAGAGTTCCAATGCCGTGACGGCGGTGGCGGTGGAAAGCGCACTGCTGGAGAGTTCGCCTTCCCAATGCCCGTGCGGTCCACGCTCTGCCAGCAACGCGGCGCGGGCTTTCGCCTGGGCACGATGCAACCGCTCGCGGTCGATGCGCGGCGCAGGCGGCGGAACGGCGGGTTCGTCAGGCACGCGGCGAGTCTGCCGGGTGGGGTCGGGATTTTCACGCTTGTTTGCGCAGGGGGAATTTTGCTTTCGTTCCAGCGTCACCGCTGAACCCGTTTGGGTGACCTCGGTGTCGATGCCAATATGTCATCTTACAAACTCGCGCCGGGCGCGTCCGGCAAGCTTTACAACGGCAAGGCGTTCACCAAGCCAGTCAACTTCTTCTGCTCGGCCCAGGCGGCGAAGACCGTAACCATCGCCGGGGATTTCAACGGGTGGAACCCCACGTCTCATCCGTTTCAGCGCTCCCCCGATGGCAACTGGGTGGTGCAAGTGCTGCTCACCAACGGCCATCACCGCTACTGGTTCCTCGTGGACGGCGTGCCGACGCTGGACCCGCTGGCGAAGGGCATCGGCCGGAACGACAAGAACGAACGGGTGTCGCTGATTTCGCTTAGCTGAACCGCTAAAACTTCTTTGCCACAAAAAGGCACAAGAGGCGCAAAAGAGGAGACGGCCAATGCATCGTGGTGGGCCTGAAGCTGCCTTTGAAAACTGAGTCCCAGCCAGCTATACTTCTTGTGCCTTCTGTGCCTTTTTGTGGCTAGTTCGATTCGGCGATTTCCTTCGTGGCCTTGTTCGCGGCACGGCGCTCGGAGAAGAAGCTAAGGAGCATTGCGCGGCATTCCTCTTCCCGCACGCCGCGCGTGATGTCGCACTGGTGGTTGAGGCCGGGGAATTGCAGCAGGTTTAACGCTCCGCCCGCCGCCCCGCCTTTCGCATCGCCCACTCCGAAAACCACGCGCGCGAATCGCACGTGCACAATCGCCCCGGCGCACATGGGGCACGGCTCCTTGGTCACGTAGAGCGTACAATCGTTCAATCGCCAGTCGCCGACGGCTTCCTCGGCCTGCGTGATCGCCAGCATCTCCGCGTGCGCGGTGGCGTCTTTGAGCAGTTCGACTTGGTTCGACGCTCGGGCAATGATGCGTCCGTTCCGCACGACCACAGCCCCGACGGGCACTTCCTCGGCCTCGTAGGCCCGCGCGGCCTGGCGCAGGGCTTCGCCCATGAAGTAATGGTCGCTGTGCAGGTCGATGATCGGCTCGTCGGTCACGACGGAAGGAGAGCACGAAGGGAGGCGACGAGGCACGCAGGAATTTACCGGTCGCGACCTCCACGATGCAAATCGACGAGATCGTGACGCGCAGGCTAAAGCCTGCGACTACGGGGGGCGGGAGGCATCTCGCGGTGGGCTTGCACCAACGCGCTCAATAGTTGCTGCCAGTCGGCCTCGGTGGTTTCCCAGCCAGCACTGAAACGGAGCGCCCGCGCGGCCTCGGCTGGCGAGTAGCCCATCGCCGTAAGCACGGGACTTGGCTCTTCCTTGCCGCTGGCGCACGCGGAGCCGGTGGAAACGGCGACGCCGAGCTTGTCGAGTTTGACAACCCAACGGACGCGGCAATCGACCTCCGGCATGAGGGCAAGCGAGGTGTTCCAGACGCGCGGCGCTTTCGCGCCAATGATCTGCGTGCCAGGCAGGGCTTTGCAAAGCTGCCGCTCGAAGTCATTGCGTAAGGTAGGGCGCGTCTGTCCCAGCGCGCCGGTTGGCGGCTTGCAAGTCTCGACGGCGCGCTGAGGACAGACGCGCCCTACCTCTCGCGTTTCCAGTGCCGCAACCATCGCGAGCACTCCGGGTACGTTTTCCGTCCCAGCCCGACGGCCTTCTTCTTGAGCCCCGCCGCGCAACAGCGGAACCACCCTGCCCTTCGCCGGACATTTCAAGAAACCAACGCCGCGCGGGCCACCGAATTTGTGCGCGCTGCCGCTGATCCAGTCACATTCGCCGTAGGTACTTGTGGCAAGCTTGCCGAAAGCCTGCACGGCGTCGCAGAAAAACGGGATGCCGTGCGCCCGGCACAATGCAAGAATTTCACGCGTGGGCTGAATCACCCCGGTCTCGTTGTTCACGGCCATGACTGCCACGAGGCCGGGCAATTGCGGATTGCCAAATGCGGATTGCGAATTGGCTGGGCCCGGTTTCGCGCGTCGCTTGGGCTTGCCGCCCAGGCAGTCTTGCAACCAGTCAAGATCAATTTGTCCTTCGCAGGTGACCGGAATGAAACGGTGCCGGCCCGGAAAATAGTGACGGACGGAAGCGGTCACGCAGGGGTGTTCGATTGCGGAAAGCCAGACTTCCGCATCCGGCGGCAGTGCACTCGCCGCGTGGTGGAAAACGGTGTTTGCCGACTCGGTGGCACCCGATGTGAAAACGAGATCCAAGGCATCACAACCAAGGAAGCCAGCGAGTTTTTCGCGCGCCTCGCCCAAGGCCGCGTCCGCCCGGGCGCCTACACGATGCAGACTGGAGGGATTGCCGATCAAGCGCTCCGACGCCGCCAGCCACGCATCGCTGGCAGCCGGATGCAACGGCGAGGTGGCGTTGTGATCGAAGTAGAGCACGGCTTACTGGCCGGCACTGGCCCGGATGAACGCACGGAAAAGTTCGGCGAAATGAGGGTACCGGTCGTACAGGCGCTCCGGATGAAACTGCACCGATTGCAAAAACGGCAGGCGCGACGGGTCTTTCAGCTCCATGGTTTCGATGATGCCGTCTGTGGTGGTCCCGGTGACACGCAGTGGCTCGGCCACGCGCCCAACCGCCTGATGATGCGTGCTGTTGGTGCCGGTCTGCGTGGCGCCGAGCAGTCTGGCTAGTTGCGAACCAGGGACCAAACTGACGTCATGAACCAGTTCGAACTTGCGCTCGACCTGTTTGTGAGCAAGCGCGCCGGGGAGCTGCGAAGGGATGTCCACGATCAACGTGCCGCCGAGGGCAACATTGAGCATCTGATGGCCCCGGCAGATGCAAAGTATCGGCTTCCGCTGGCGAAACACCTCGTCCACAAGGGCGAATTCCAACACATCACGCTCGGGTTCCACCTCGCCCAGTTTGGCCGCCAGCTCGGGCGGGGTATTGGGCGCGTAATGCTTCAGTTCGATGTCCTCTCCGCCGGTCAATAGTACGCCGTCCGCGCGGCGAACCAGCTCGGCGATTTGTGCGCGGGTTGCGGTCACGGGCAGCACGAGCGGCATGCCCCCGGCATCATTGATGGCCTGGGTGTAACGGTTCGAAAGGCTGATCGAGGCATCCGCAAACTCGGTGCCGGCGGCCTGCTGACAAGGGGTGACAAGAATGAGCGGGGCCATGAAATTCCTTATAAGGAAGGCAGGAGGGCCGGAAGAAATCGTGCGCAGACCAAGAGGATTTCCGGCTCCCACTCCTGACTTCCGGCTCTCCTAAAAAATGACTTCATCCTTTTCTCCTAGTCCAGCTTGGTGCCAGGGAACCGGTCATAGATCATCTTCTTTACCTTCGTTTCCTCGTCCGGAGGAAGGAGGCGACGGTTGATGCGACGACGGACGGTGTCGAGAAGTTCGAGCCAGTCTTCAAGGGGCGGGTTCTTTACCGCCTGCCAGTCCTCGGCGCGCCGGAACTGCTGGAAGAACAGCCACTGACCGCCATAGTGGCGGCAGGAGATCTCCACCTTTGTGCCGTCCTCGTTTTTGCGGGTCCAACCGACTTCAGATTTGATGGCCATGAGGGAGAGTGATTAGTAATTAGTGGTTAGTGATTAGCATTGGGAGCGGCAGCGTGCATAGACTAATTACTGATCACTTATCACTTCCACCCGTCATTCCGGCAAATCCACGCTCGCCACGGCCATTGCGGCGATGCCTTCTTCGCGGCCGATGAAACCCATTTTCTCGTTGGTCGTGGCCTTGATGCCGACTTTCTTCGGGTCGAGTCCAAGGGCCGAGGCGATATTGGCTTTCATCCCTTGGACATGGGGCATGAGCTTGGGTGCCTGTGCGATGAGCGAGGCATCCACGTTTACGATGCGGCCTTGGCGGAGGGCAACCTGGCGGGCCGCCTCTTCGAGGAAGATACGGCTGGGTGCACCTTTCCAGCGCGGGTCGGTATTGGGGAAGAACTGGCCGATATCCCCTTCGCCAATGGCGCCCAGCACTGCGTCTGTAATCGCGTGCATGAGCGCATCGGCGTCGGAGTGCCCGTCTAGTCCTTTGGTGTGAGGGATGTCCACGCCGCCAAGGATGAGCTTGCGCCCCTCGATGAGCTGGTGAACGTCGTAGCCGATGCCAACGTGGATCATGGGAGCGAAGGTTTCAGTTTTCAGTTTTCAGTTTTCAGCCAGAAAAGCCGGTACCCAGGCCCGCTTCGACTGAATACTGATAACCTGCCTCACGCCGGCTTGCCGCCTTTGAGGCTCTTGACGCGGTAGCAATGGAAGTCGCCGAGTTCCTTGTGCGCCACGGTGGCACGGTCGGCCTCGATGATCTTGAAGACCTTCTGGTACACTTCAGGGCCGATGAGCACTTCGCCAGCCTGGGCACCCTTGCTGTAATTCGAGGCCCGGGTGACGCCAGAACCAATGGCGACAAAGTCCATGCGTTCGAGGGTGCCGACAAATCCATGCAGCACCTCGCCGATGTGGACACCCACGGAAAGTTCACAAACAGCAGCCCCTTCATCCGCGCGCTTGCTGTTGATGGCCCGGACGGCCTCCGCCATGGCGATCGCGGCACAGACCGCCTTTTCGTTTTGCTGCAAGTCCGGTTCTGGAGAACCAAAGACGGCAACAACCTCGGCCCCCGATTGGACCAGCGTGCCATCGTAACGGAAGACGGCGTCCAGGACGGCGCTATGGTAATCACGCATGACCGCCCCGGCCTCGGCCGCCGGCAGGCCGGCGAGCGCGGAGAAGCCACGCAGATCCGCGACCAGCACAGGCAGGTCGGATTTTTCCACGACGGGAGCCAAGCGCTCCAATCGGAGATTTTCGAGCAGCCGCTCCTGCACGCGGGGCGGGAACTTGGCCGTGATGCGGTCCAGCAACGAGGCATTGTGCGCCAGCTTGGTCTGCAAATCCTGGTTGAAGATGATGACGGCGATGTAATGCGCCACCGCCAGCAGGAACTGCATGTCCTCTTCGCTGAACGGCTCGTTGTGCGCCGGGTCGTCGAGATAGATGGACCCGAGGGGTTTCTCCTTGAGCAGGAGCGGCGCATACATGCCGGTCTCGACAGTGACGAGCTTGGTGTCGAGTGCCCCGGATTCATTGCTGCGCTGCAGGATGAAGCCGTGGCCCTCTTCCATCACCCGGCGGGCGAGTGATTCGCTGACGATGACCTCGCCCTGCGGGATGCTGGCCCCGACCTGCACGCGGCCCGAGGCCGGATCGTGCAGCATCAGCGCTCCACGCTTTGCTCCGGGAATCAAAGTGAGCACCCGGGCCAGGATGGCTTGCAGCATGTCCGGCAGCCGCATGTCCGGAGTGAAGGTCAACGGCACCTGATAGAGGCTGGCCAGCCGGCGCTTGAAATCGAGATCGGACGGCGAATCCACCTGGGCTGGCGCAGCGGAAGCTGCCGGTTTGGCAACGACCGCCACCGCTTTCGGTTGCGGGACCGGGACGGGAACTGGTTCAGGAGCCGGAGCGGGCGGTTCGGGGGCGAGTTCAGGAGCAGCCACCGGAGCGGGCGTGGCAACCTTTACCACCGCGACGGGCTTCGGAGCCTCGACGGGGGCGGGAACGGGAACAGGAGTGGCAACCGCTGCGGGTTTGGCGACGAGCGGAGTGGGCAGTACGCCAGGCTTGGGGGGCAGAATGGACGGGGCCGCCGCAGGCGCTGCTGGTGCAGAAGCAGCCGGAGCGGCGGCCGCCTGCCCCATGGTGTTGGTGGCCGGGATGAGCATGTTGCTCGCGGGCGCAGCCGCAGCCGGTCGCGGCTGCACCGGAGTCGGCGCGGCCTTGGGGGCGGGAGCCGGCGTAAATTCCATCCGGATGGAAGTCTCGCCCGTGCGCACGACGCTGTTGGGAGTGATCTGGGCGTTTTCGACGTATTCCCCGTCCACCACCGTGCCGTTGGTGCTGCGCAAGTCCTCGATCCAGACTTCGCCATTGCTGACCTTGATGCGGCAGTGCTTGCGCGACACCGTCGGATCAGCTCCGAAGTCCAAATCTGGCGCGCTCAACGGGCTGAGCCGGCCAATGAGAATTTCCGACCGCTCAAAGGTGCGGATTTCTTCTTTGCCGTGATAGCTATAAATGATTCGCATGTGCGGCGCTCTGCTCCCTCGCCTTGTGCCCAACAACTCCAGGCCCGGCGGAGACAACGGGCAGGAGAATACCCATGCCCCGGGGTCAACGGCAAGCACTTGCTGCCGAGTTCCGCCGCTTTCAAATCCCCGGGGGGCTCAGACCTTCGCGGCCTCGGGGTTGGCCCGCAATTTCGCCACGATCGGCGGCAGCTTGGCCAGGAGATAGTCCACTTCTTCCGCGGTACTGTAAATGCCCAGGCTGATGCGAATGGAACTTTTTGCCCTCGCAGGGGTCAGGCCCATGGCGGTCAAAACGTGACTCGGAGTCAAAGAACCCGTGGTACAGGCCGACCCGCTGGAGACGCAGATGCCCTCCCGGTCCAGCAGCAGCAGCATGCCTTCCGCTTCGCAACCGCCGAAGGAGAGATTGCTTGTATTCGGCAGCCGCGCGTCGCGGGCCCCGTTGCGGATCGTGTCGGGAATCGTGGCCAGGATGGTTTGTTCCAACCGGTCACGCAGGGCACGGATGCGGGTGTTCTCTTCCTGGATCGAAGCCATCGCCAACTCGGCCGCCCGGCCGAAGCCGACGATGTAAGGCACGTTTTCCGTGCCGCCACGCCGGCCTTTTTCCTGTCCACCGCCGATGAGATACGAGTGATACGGAGCCGTGTAACGGCAGTAGAGCAGCCCGACACCCTTGGGCGCATGGAGCTTGTGCGCGGAGAGCGACAGAAAGTCCACGCCCAGATCGTCCACATCCACCTTGAGTTTGCCCGGCACCTGCACGGCATCGGTGTGATAGAGCACGCCCTTGCTGCGGCAGATGGCGGCAATCTCTTCCAACGGAAACAACACCCCGGTCTCGTTGTTCGCCCACATGACCGACACGAGGGCCGTATCCGGCCGGATTGATTTTTCCAGCAGATGCAGGTCGATCGAGCCATCCGATTCCACGGGGAGAAAGGTCACCTCGTAACCGCGCCGCCGCAGGAATTCGCCATATTTGATATTCGCGGAATGCTCCACCGCCGTGGTGAGCACATGGCGTTTACCCGGCTGCGTGATGAGCGCACTGTTCCACGCCGTGTTGTTCGCCTCAGTGCCGCAACTGGTGAACACGATCTCGCGGGGATCGGCTCCTATCAGGGCAGCGACCTGCTCCCGCGCACGGTCCAGGTCGTTCACCACCTGGTTGCCGAAGGTGTAGGCGCTCGAAGCATTGCCCCACCGTTCGGTGAAGAAGGGCAGCATCGCGTCCACTACTTCCGGGGAGACCCGGGTGGTGGCGTTGTTGTCGAAATAGTAAGTCCGTCGTTCGCTCATCAGACCGCCGGCAGTTGCCAGCGGAACGGCAAGTCTAGGAACGAAGCCCCAAAGCGCAAGAATGGATTCCATCCCGGCGCGGAGCGCGGAGCCGGGCGCATCTTGACACTGCCCCGTGATTACGCCGGAGCGCGGGCCTGTGCCCCGCGGAGCCGGAGCCAACTCATCCCCATGCAAGGTCGCTGGGCGGTCCTGCAGCCCGGGCTGCCGCGAAAAGCCGTGGTGATTCCGTCCCCGCGATGGCTTTGCTGGAGCAGAGGTCGCAGAGTTGCAAGAACGGCCATCAACCCGGCTCAGATATGCTTCGAGTCGTCGTGGTCCTTCTTCGTGTAGCCGGAGTCCTGGCGCTGGAAGTTGACCGCGTTCTTCTTCACATAAGCGGCAAAGACATCGTCCGCGCTCATGCCCAGCACCTGCGCCATGCTGATGAGGAAGTGGAACAGGTCCACCACCTCGACGCGCGCGTTCTGTTCGTCGAACTTCTGGTACTTGGCCCACCACTTCCACGGGACGCTGTCGGTCAGCTCGGCCATCTCCTGCTGCATGGCGCGGGTGTAGTTAAGGAGCCATTTGGTCTTTTCCTCCTCGGACATGCCATCGGTCTTCACGCCGATGCGCTCGTTGAGGGCCTTCTGCATCCGGAAGAGTTCGCGTAACTGGTCGGGTGTTTCCATGGGCGCGAGAATGAAAGGCGGCGGGCAAAGTTCAAGATTCAAAGTGCCGTCCTGGTGCTTGCGCTGAGCACCCGCCGGGGCTCGGGTCCTTTCTGCATTGAACTGGGCACGACCCTGTGACATGGTTGGACGTAGCCGTGAATGTCTCCGCCCCCAGCGTGAATCCACCGGCGGCCCTCACCGAGGGCCAGCGCGCCGCATTGTTGACCCTCCTCACCGACGAGGACCCCGCCATCTACCAGGTCATCCGCGCGAAGATCATCGAGCAGGGCCAGCCGGCCCGCGAGTGGCTCCGGGGCTACACCTTGAGCAGCGATCCCGTGTTACGCCGGCGCGCCCAGGAGATCGTGGATTATTTCGAGCGCGGCATGGCGGACAACCGCTTCCTCGCCTTCTGCCTGAGCCGCGGCGAGGACCTGGATTTGGAACAGGCCGTCTGGCTGCTGTGCCAGACGCAGTACCCCAACATCAACGCGCTCGCCTACACCGCGCTCTTCGACAGCTACGCTGCGGACCTGCGGGTGCGCGTGGACTTCGGCGCTCCCCTGGACCGCATCATCGGCACGATCAACTATTACCTCTTCAACGACCTCGGTTTCAGCGGCAACGAGAGCGCCTACTACGATCCCGACAACAGCTACCTGAACCGCGTCGTGGACCGCCGTACCGGCAATCCCATCAGCCTGTGCGTCGTGTATCTCGCCGTCGCAAAGCGGCTGCAACTGCCCGTGACAGGTATCGGCATGCCGGGGCACTTCGTCTGCCGGCTTCAGACTTCAAGGGGCGAGGTTTACATCGACCCCTTTCGCAAGGGCCGGCTGATGACCAAAGGCGACTGCATCAAGTTCCTCATCAACTCGGGCCACGACTTCCACGACGGTTTCCTCGCCCCGGTCACGCCGCGCCGCATCCTGCTGCGCATCTGCTCGAACCTGCACAACATCTACAGCAACCTCAACCTGCCGGAGGAAACCCTCCGCTTCCAGCGCTACATCGTCGCGCTTTCGAAGTAGCCGCACGCGAGCGGCCAAGGGCTGGGGGTAGGCACGCACGCTTCCAGGTCACTGCCAGCAACTGCCGTTGCTTGAGGTTCGACTGCTCGGGCATACAGAACACTGAACACTTCCCCCCTCCGAACCGCCCTCATCAGAACACCTGCCGTGACCGCGCGAAGACCTCCTTCGGCACGCCCAAGGCCCGTTTCAATTCCACGTCCCGGTCCCAGGGATTGGCAATCGCGCTGAGGCGGCTGCGTTCCTCGCTCGTGAGCTGGAGCGGGTAAAAGTTCGGCGAACAGAGCGGGGTGTTGATCAGCGGGAAGTCGGTGCCGAAGAGGAGGCGGCCCTGCCACTCGGGACGCGTGAGGGCTTCCTTGAGGTAGCCCAGTTTGTTGACCTGCGTGAGCGAGGAGATTTCGGAGAAGAGGTTGGTGTACTGGGCCATCATCGGGGCCAGGCGGTCGGTGTCCCGCTGGCCCTCGTTCGCACCCGTGGAGGCGATGTGCGCGACGATGACGGTGACGCCCAGCTTGAGCGGCAGGTGCAGGCGCTGCGGGTCGCAGAGTTCGTCGCGCGCACGGGTGAAGGAACGCTCCTGCCCCGCGTGCGTGAGGAGCGGGAGTTTGAGTTCGATGAGCTTTTTGTAGAAAGGGGTGAGCCGTTCATCGGCGGGATCGAACTGCATCACGCTGGGAATCCACTTCACGAGTTTCGCCCCGTGCGCCTTGGCCCAGTCGAGCTGCGCGAGGGCGTCCTTGCGCAACGGGTTGATGCTCGCGCCGAACAGGAGGTTGGTGGTCTTCGCCGTCTCACGGGCGATGAACTCATTGGGCACGTAAATCTCGGTGCGGGTGCGGTCCAGTTCGCCATTGGCATCCATCACCCCGTCCATGGCCAGGAGGATGGCTTGTCCGACGTATTTGCTCTCCGCGAGCTGGCGGGAGATAAGCTGCACGACATGGGCATCGCCCTTCGCCTGAAGTTCCTCGCGCGTGGTGCCAAAACTGTTCAGATAGATCTTCAGCTTCCAGCTCGACTCCATGGCCTTGGAAATAAAACACCCGCTGTCCCCTGCCCCGATGCCCGCCGTGTGGCAGTGCAAGTCGAGGAGCTTGGC
>RFSE01000059.1 GCA_009924135.1 Pseudomonadota bacterium
GCCCGTTGTCGCTGGCAACGTGGTCCAGCTGGCCCTGAAGGTCCGCAACCAAACGCTCAGTCTGGATCTGCTGCTGCATTTCCTGACGCTCGCGCTGAAGTTCCTCCTGCATATCCGCGCGCCAAATGTCGCGAAGCTGGTACGGGTCAACGCCCGGATCCGGCTGTCCGTACTGCGCACCGTACGGGTCCTGCTGCTCGTACGGGTTTGCGTACGGATCCTGTGGCTGCTGCGCGTAACCGGCAAACGGGTCATCGCGCTCCTGACGCAGCTGGTCGCGAATCTGCATGATCTCCTGAAGCGACTCGTCGTCGCCAAGGTGCCCCCACTGCCGCAGCGCCTGCTCAAGCGTTGCCTCGTGGGAGTCCGCAGACGTAAGTTCCGACACCCAGTCCACGTACTGCCGGACCTCGTACGGGTTCATCTGTGAGGGGTCAATACCCGCCTTCTCCCACGCCTCCCACTGCGAAGCGCCGGAAACCCCCTCGCCCCCATCGTCAGGGGCAACGCCAGAAAGTTCCTCAGACAAGAGTTACTGCTCCTAGTTCTCGTTTTCGTCGATCTCGGGATCGTCGTCCTCGTCATCCCAGACAAGGTCCACGTTTCCCGGGGCCGGGGTAACCGGCGGCTTGAGCGTGGGTGGCGCAAAGTCCGGTTCTGGGACAAGTTCCACTCCAAGGCGCTCCACGTTGCGGCGGACCTCAGAACGCGAGATCACACCGTATTCGCGGAGCATCAACAGCGCCTTTGTGTCCCGCTCAAATCCGGGCGGAAACACCTGCTCAGGCTTACTGCTGGCTGTCACTATTTGCCTCCTGCGACTTGTTGTCCTGCGGGGGCTGGTCCTGCCCGCTGCCACCCGAATCCGACGGCGGCGGCTCGCTGTCCGGCGGCGGCGGAGCCTGCGCACCAGACGGGGCCATCTGGCCCGCGATTCCCATTGCGTTGGTGTGCAGGCGCTCAAGGTGCGCGTTGTGGTGCTCGCGCAGGGCCTGCTTGACAAGCGGGTGCAGCTCGTCGTATCCGTCGCTAAGCAGCACGGACTCCATTGCAATGATGTGTTCTGCGTCCTTGTCGAAATACTCCGGCATCGGGATCTCGACGCCGACGTTACGCAGCGTCGGCGGGCGAACACCAAGCACGGCAAGCTCTTGCGGGCTGTGCTCGCCAGCTGCCTGCCCGAACTTGTTGATCAAGTCGTTCAACTCGTGCCACTTCAGGTCTGCGTCGGGGCGTGCGCCAAGCGCAAGAATCGCGCTGTTCTCACGCTTTTGCCGCTGCTCCTGCTGACGCTCGTGGCGAAGGATGTCGTCAACGTTTCCGTCAATCAGCTGCGTGGTCCACGGCTTGATGTCAATTCCGCCGTACTGGGCCATCATCATCACCGTCTGAAGCTGCGCAGCACGCATCTTCGGCGTAATGGAACCAGTGATCTTGAAGCGGTGGCACCCGCGCAACTGGCTGCCCATAAACGCCACAAGGTCAGCGGAATCCTCAAGGCCCGGCAGCTGAATCATTCGCGGCAACTGGAACCTGTCGCCAACTTCCTTGAGTGCGCGCGTCACGCCCCACTCCATCACGCTCACAAACTCTGAGGCGGTTGCGCTCAGGTTCTGCTCGTTTTGCTGGATAAGCGTGTTCAGCGACACTGCCGCCTCAATACCGCGACCGGGTGCTTGACCACGCGTGGCGTCGTGCATTGAGGCAATTTCGGCCATTGTGCCCTTCAGCCACTCAAGGTGGTTGTTCAGCACTGCCGACGGCTCTGACGGCGTGTTCATAAAGCGCGGCTCCGGGTAACCGCCGTGCACCTGAACAACGCCCTCTTCGTTGTAGACCGACTTACTGCGGAGCGCGCCTGCGGCAACCACAAGCGGGGGACGGGCAACGCGATCAAGCCACTCGCCAACCTGCGACAAGGTCCTGTTCCAGCGCACCTGCACCGGGGCAAGTTCGTCAGCAGTTCCACGGCAGCGCATATAGTGACCGCCGTCCGGGCGCGGGTTGTACGGACGGTACGGAAGTTCGTCCTCGTCCCACGGCTCAATCACGTACGGGTCGCCTGCGGCAGCGTCCAGCCACTTTGCGTGCAGGCCCTTTGGGAAATCCCCGGCGGGGCCAGTCGGCAAAATAAACGCCTCGTGCACCAGCAGGGCGTCCTTGTGAGAGAAGTTGCGGACCTCGCCGTCCTCCTCCTCCAGCTGAACGTTGCCCGGGAGCTGGGCGGTTTCGCCAAGCCCGAACTTGGTTTCGCCCATTTGCTGCTTGGAGTTCTTCAGGATCTGCTGAATTGGCCTGCCAGTCTCGCGCTCGACCTGATCGCGGTGCATCACGCGCGACTCAATGATCCAGCGGCAGTCCTCCCACCGGGTGGTGATCGGGTCAACCGACAGCGCGCCCGGGCGAACAACGCGAAACGCAATGTCGCCCTGATAGCTGGTGACCTGCTTCCAGAGCGACTGCCCCAGCGGGTCCTGCAATTTCAGCGCGTCAAGCACGTTGGGGTCGTTGATCGGTTCACCGTTGGCGTCAAGGTAGACCTCAACGCGACCGCCCTTGAACTTGTCAAACAGCACGCTCAGAAACGCAACGCCGTCAATCTCGGCGGTAAGGCACAGGCGACGGAAAACCTTGTCAAGGTCCCACGCGTCGGTTCCCCACTGGGAGTCAACAAATCGCGTTGCCAGCCGCGAAGCGTCAACCGTTTCCTGATCGGTAGCAGTCGGGAGCACCTGAAACGGGGGGCGCTGAAACGTCAACGTCGCAATACGTCCGTCAATAAACGGCCGCATGATGTTCACGGTGTCGCGGCGGCGACCACTGGGGAGCCGGTCAACTGGCGACAGGGTCCGCACGTTGTTCCCAACAACACGCAGGTACTGCTCGCCACGGTACATCAGACGGTTGCGCTGCCACCGTGTCCGTTCACGGCGCTGAATTTCCTTGCCGCTCTGGTACAGCTCGGTGAGCTTGGAACCAAGGGACTGCTTACGGGTGGCCTCGCCACGGTACAGACCAGCAAATTTGCCGATCTGGGCGTCCTGCCCGGGGAGGATCTGGGTACCCACAAAAGCTCCTTAGCTGCGGCCGGTGCCGCTAGTTACTGAACCAGTCTGCACGCGACCGCCGCTGTCGGTGACTGACCCAGACGTTTCACGTGAAGCGCCAACCAGCACTGCCCCCGTTGAAGTGCGGCCACCGCCGTCGGCAGTGCCGCCAACGTCAATACGCCCAGCGCCAACTGCGGCCGGGGCTGCTTCGCTGCGCGGCGGAATTGACACCGCAAACGCTGCAACAACCTCACACAGTGACGCCAGCAGCTTTGACGTGACAATCTCTACGCCAAGCTCCAACGACGACGCTGCGGCAAATACCGGCAGCGGCAACACCGGCGAACGCAGATCTGCTGCTGGCGACACGGCGCTGTCGCTAACAACGTCGCACACCGCAAACTGATTTGGCTTTGTCGGGAGAAACAGCAAACCGCCGTTTTCCGAGGCAATTGCCGTGGCGGTAAACGTTGACTTGTACAGCAGCGGCGCAATGTCGCCAGAAGCCGACGCGGTCGCGGTTGTGGAAACGCTTGCATTAAGAACCGCTGCGGCAGACGAAACTCCAGCAGCAACGGCAACGGGCACCAGCGACGTGACGTCTGTTGCTGCCGCAACCCCTGCGCTCAAAACGTTGCACTCCGCGTACGGCTTTACCGCAGCTCGTGACTCAGACACTGCTGACAAATCCCCAGTTACCGAGCACGTTGCGTCAACGTACTTTGGCCCACCGCCACTTGTAAGAAAAAGAAGGAGCGTCATTTACGACCAGAGTCCCCACAACTCTGCTGCCGAGCGCGGGCCAAGCGTTCCAGCTACGTCGTCGTAAAGCTGGATCGAGGTGATTGCGGCAATACTTGAATCGTTAGTCGCGGCGCAGGCGACCGGAACCGGGAGAACGCTTACGACGGGCGCCGTCGCTGCGGCGGTCGCCGCGCCTGCGACGCCGACGATGCTCGCGTTCTTGGAACCGGATAGGAGGAGGACGACGGTCATTAGTTAGTTTGAATATCCGTATGTGCGAATTACACCGGAAAATGTCCCGCCACTTGCCGGATAGATCGTCATTCCCGTGTATTGAGTTGAGGTAGCAAGGTCGCCAGCAAAAGTCCGATAAAAAATGGCACTTCCGCCGTCTTGCGTAAATGAAGCACGGTATGAAGTTCTTGCTGGAAGATTTGGAGCAACAAGCAGTATGTCTTGAGCCGGATAGTTGATTGAGTACGACGAGCCAACTACCCAAGATGTTTGAGATGAAGAATTGGTTGCTGTTGCTGACGTTGACTGTCCAGTAAGCGACTGATACGAATAATTTGCGCTGGAATCATCTGATCCAGACGAACGAAGTTTCATGGAAAGTCCGGAGTTCAACGTACCCGAAACGCGTGGAATAATTAGATAATTGTCGTAAGTCGAAGAAAACAACGAGTCAACAGAAACAGACGACGCGCTGGAAACAGTTGTTGAGTTCAACAAAACAAGTCCCGGCGTATCAGATACCCAAGTAGAACCTGTATAGAGGTATTTACGTCCAGTATCAGTCTCGTAAATCTGCTGCCCGACAAACGGACTCGCGGGCCGCGTGCTTGAGGTGCAGATGATCGTGCCGGTGGTGACTGCGGGCCACTGGGTTGCTTGGACGATCTTGGATACGCGGAGCAAAGCGTCGCCGTACACACCGCCGCTATGAATAATTCCAGTTCCAGACGACACATACGCCTTGACAACTACCGTGTGACTGCCCGCAGATGGCGTGTACCGGTGACGAAGCGAAAGCGAGTTGTCAAGGTAGTTGGTTCCCTGTGGGTCATTTCGCACGGAACCCCAATACGTCCTTACGTCTGACCCGTCAATGTTCAGCACAAAGTTGAGAAGCCCAGATGCAACAACTGGTGGTGAAACAATCCCAACATTCCACTCAATCAACACTGGTGAGCCGTCGGCAACAAACGTGACGGTTGCAAGTGTTGTGGCTGTTCCTGCGGTCGTGGCTGTCGTTGAGGTATCAGCGGCAACCGCGTACCCCAGCTCCACAAGCCCGCCGCTGGCGGTGACGATCTGAGTGTCGGTGAGGACGGTCATCAGGCGCTCACTCGGATTGGGGTGACCGACATGTGACGATCTGCCCATGTGACAGAAACGGCACTTGAAGCCTTGTATTGAGCAACAAGAGCGACCGCGCTCAATCCAGACTTCTTGACACGTTTGCTGACTGACACGTTGAAACCGGGAGCAACAACCTGAGCCCAAACTGCATCAGTGTCAGAGGCAGCAGTTGCGCCAACAGTAAAACTCATGGCAGAGCCAACCTGAGACGCGCTTGCAGTCGCCACGCCACACCCAATCCCCACCATGTAGTCGCCCGGTAGTGGCAGCGTGATCGAAGGGCCAGCGGTTGCGAGTGCGGCATACGAGGCAACTGAACGGGATTCTCCGGTTGTAACGATGCTATAGAGGTCTGCACCACCAATGAACTTCCACGGGTACGTCCCTATCCCGTCATACGACAAGTGCCAATACACGCCGTTCGTCGCGTCGGCGGCGTAGATCACCTGATCCCCGACCGTGGCCTGCGTCGGGAGTTGCGTGACGATGGGAGGGGTCCAGAAGGGCTTGAGGCCATTATTCGGTTGAGTGATCTTGCTTACACGCAGGAACGCCGGAACTGTTGCATCTGCCGCACTTGCGTCGCCTGCTCCAACTGTGCCAGCAGAAACCGAATACCAACCGACAATCCCAATGGTATGTGAACCCGCAGAAAGGGTGAGCCTGCGCTGTACATAAACTGGGCCAGCAATTGATCCGCCTGTCGCGTTTGTGTACGACATAAGACGGCCACTCACGGAACCATCAACAGAAATGTTGAGCAGCGTGTACGAGTTTGACGTTGCCCCAATTGCGACAAACGGCGCATAAAACTCGACTAGCAGTGGTGAACCATCGGTAACGATGGTTATAGGCGAAATCACCGTCGTCGGAGACCCAACGCTGGCAGAAGATACCGACACGTTGGAAGTGATTTGTGAGTACCCCAGCTCCACAAGACCACCGGGGATCACTGGCATCGCGCCACTGAACGACGATACGTTTGCCATACCTAGTCGCTCTCAGTCAGGTACGAACAGGTTTGCGTACCGCTGGCAGCGATGGCGAAGATCGCGGCGTTCGGACTCTTGTCAATGACAAGCGTCTGCCCCGGCGACAGGCGGATCCCGTTGTTCGCGGTGATGCCCGTCGCGCCGATGTACACGTAATCGTTGCCAAGGTTCTGGATCGTCACCGAGCGGCGCGTAGAACCGGAGGCGAGAAACTGCGCTGCGGAGGTCGTCACCGAACCCTGCCCGTGCGCAATGGTTGCGCCACGCTCGACAACGGTCCACGGACCAGAAGCCTGCGTGACGGCACCAATGGTGTTTGCGCCAGCAGGAAGCGACGGCAGCGTGGTAATTGAACCAACGTTCCACGTCCCGGACTGAGTCACGGCACCAATTACGTTGGAACCAGCGGGAAGTGCGGCACCGAGCGACACCGTCACGGTGTTGCCAACGTTGACCTTCAAGCCGTTTGTGTCGGCGGTAATCGGCGTGCGCGAACCGTCGGCCGAGTACGCCAGCTTGACAATCTGAACGTGTCCAGTACCCGAGTCGTCGGTTGCAACGACCGGACCACCGGACATTGAGTTCAGGGTTACGTCATCTGCCACGACGCCCCCTAGTTCAGCGTGATATCGAAGTCACCGGGCTTGAAGATCACGGTGTCGTACTGGGAAACAGAAATTGGAGTTCCCAGCTGCGCATACGCAATCAAGTTTCCGCTTGTTGACGCGTCGCAAATGCCAACGTACGTCACGGTGCCCCAGCTGGCGGACGCCATCGGAAACGTGATCAAGTTGGTGTTTGACGTTGCGCCACCACTTGCAGCGTCAAAGTTCGACGAGTTGTTGGTCACGGCCACTCGCGCATACGAGCCGCCAGACGGTTCGCCAGCGGTTGCTCCGGTTGACGCGTCGGAAAGCGTTGCGGTCCACAGGCCCACGTAGTACGTGGTCGGGACCGTGTACGACACCTGCCCGAACAGCAACCCCAGCGCCTTGTTCTCAAAGTAATCGCTGAAGCCGGAGGCCATTAGCCAGTCACCTCAACAACGCGAACCACCTTGCCACCTGCGGCGCTCACGGCAAACCACTGGTATTTGGCGGACGCGTCGGTGTTGAAGTTCTGCGTTACCTCAAGCGAACCGTTGTTCGCAAGCACAATGCCGTTTGAGGTCGTGACGTTAGAACCGCCAACAAACACCGATGCACCGCTGTCGTTGCTGACAATAAAACGTCGCCGCGACGTGTCGGCATCAAACAGCGCAGTAGCGGTTGTTCCAACCGTCACAGTTTTCTGTGAAACGGGCACTAAAGCTCCTCAAGGTCATCGCCAAGCACTGCAAGGTCGTCGTCAAACGGAACAATTGACTCCGGTGACTGAATCCACGCAGTGTCCAGCTCTGTGATCTGGTCAGTGGCGACGGCCTCTGGGGGAACGTCACCCCACGGGCGCTGGACCTTTTCGGACAGCTCCTTCGTGGTGGCAAGGGACTCACGAGCAAGGCGCTCGTAACTCTCCAGCGTTTCGGCAATAAGCTTGGACTCCGCGTGCTTCCACCACAGGACCGTGCCAAAGGAGGCGATGATGGCCACCAACGCAATGCTCGCGATCATTCTGCGGCCTTCTTTGCGGCAGGCTTGCGCGCGGCGGGCTTCTTATCGGTCTTATCAAGCAGTTTTGCAATGTCGTTGGCAAACTGCGCTGCGTCCACGTACTGAGGCTTGGCACGCTCTGCTGCCAACGCTGCCTCCAGCTCGTAAATCCTGTCCTCAGCCTCGCCAAGCTGCTTTGCGGAAAGGTCCGGGAGGGGAGCACCGGGTTGCGACGCTGCATAGAGGAAACAGCTCTTGCACGTGAACTTGCGCGCCCGTCGCGGGGAATCTGGAGTAACACCGGGCCAACGGTCCGGCTGGCAGTAATCCCATTCCTCGTGAAAGTAGGGGCCGTTGTCAGCGCCCGACTTCAGGCACCTGTGACAACAGTTGGGGAATACGTGGGGGGTTTCGACCCACCGGTCAGCCAATTCGGGGACTCCTTGTCGCCGTAACTCGGTATTGTGCACGCCAATAGCAGGTCATATGTCGATTCCGAACATTCCGACCGAGTTGTTCGCCTGCTCGTAGCGCTGCTGCTCGTAACGGTCCACCTCGTCCGGGGTAAACGGCTTGGTGATCCCGGGGACTTCGCGGTTTTCGGGCTTTGCTTCCGGCAGCGGAGCCGCCATCAGCGCGTAGCCCAGCGCGTCAAACAAATGGTCGTTTTCTTTGTGAAACGACTCCTTGGGGTCCTGCCCCAAGTTGCTGCGGTGCTCTGCGTAGCGCAGGCCAATCACGGAGTTCCACGTGCGTCGGGCACGACGGCAGAACTGAATTGCGGGGGTGCTGCCGTCCTTGTTGGTGATCTGCGTGCTCAGCAGCTTTCCGAGCCTGAGCGCGCGCGTGCTTGGTTCGCGCGTGCTCGGCTGGATCCCGTACAGACCAAGGTCCCCGTATTCCTGCACGTAGGAACGGCCACGAAGCCCCTGCACCTGATTTCCGGCGGGGTCGCCCCAACGCTGGATCTGGTTGGGGTCAAGCTTGAAGTGGCGGTAGATCGCGCGGATTTGGGCCGCGTGCCAGTTGGGCATTTGCTCGCGTGCCTCGTGCTCGGCAAACACCACGATCGGTTCCTCGCCGCTGGGGTGCACCGCGTACCAGACAACCGCCGTCGGGTTGCGGTAACCAAAGTCCCACCCTTCGTAGATCAGGTGGTCCTTGGTCGGTTCCCAGTCGTCAATTACGTGGGTGTTCTCGTCCGCCATCGTGAACACCTGCCCCTCAAACGCCGTCCACGAACCTTGGATATACCGCTCGCGCCACACCGCCGGGTAGTCGGCCAGCAGGGAATCGAGGTAATCCTTCGGAAGGTGGGTGTTCTCGGTCGTCGGGGCGTGGAAGTGGTCGTACCCCTCTTTGCGGGATTGAACAAAGTTCTTGCGAATCCAGCCTGAAGCGCCCGGGTTTGTGGTGATCCACAGCCGACGTGGGTCCTTGTACCGCAGACGGCCGAGGAGGGTCTGGTAGATCTCGTCCGGGACCTCGGAACCCTCGTCTACGTACATCCAGCTGTACTCCGCCGAGCGCAGCTTCATTTCGTCGTCGAGGCCGGTAAACAGGATCTCTGACCCGTTGCCCAGTTTGAGGATCTGGGTGCGCTGGTTGAAGTCCAGCACGTACGGCTTCTTGCGCAGCTGCATCTGGTCGAGCTGCTGCCAGAACGTTCGCTGGGTCGTCGTCTCAAGGTCCTTGAAACGCAGTCGCCCAATCATCCCAAAACTGCCCGGGTACCTCAGCGCGTGGTAGATCGCCTCACGGCACCCGCACAACGACTTCCCGGAACCAAAACCACCGGAGTACAAGCGGAACTTGGACTCGGAACGGTGGAACCGGTCCTGCGCGGGGAGGGGCTGGTAACCGTCCTTGGAAAGGTCAAGTACGTCGTTGCTCACGTACCGGCAACTTAGTCTCCCGCTCCAAGCGTTTTGGCAACTATTACCCCTCCCACGGGTTGCACGGGCGCTTAGAGCGAAGGCGACCTGTTTCTAGTTCTTTAGAAAATTGAGGCAGGTACCTTGGGACAACGACTCGCGAATCTGGCTTTCCCAAGCCGCGTGCAGCCGGGAATAGTAAAAGAGGGACAGGCCCCCTGTTCCGGGCACCCCCTAGCCCAAAGTCATCGAGGCGCGTAACCAAAGACCCTGTTGCAGGTCACACCTGTACACGGTATCGCCGATTCCCGTTTCGGGGATTCACGTTTCTGTGTGACGTGTTCGTAGTAACACGGGGCGAACCACTCGTTTCGTGAACCCGTGTTCCCCGCGTCAGCGGCATCGTCTCCGGGTATCAACGTGTCTACTTACCTCGTTGCCTCGCTGCTTGCTGCACGCCTCAGCGTGTACAGCAACACCATCCTGTTCCTTGTGTGCTTCGCCGCCTGACGCCTTATTGCTTACTTCGCCTTCGCGACCTGCGGTCGCTCTCCTCAAAGCAACCGCGCCCTACCGGCGCTGCTTGCTGACGCTCGCTTCGCTCGCTTCCAACGCCACTACCCGGCAATAATTTTTGGGTGCGCGGCTGCGCCGCGCTGCCGGGGCGTATCCAGCATCAGGTCGCAAAACCTCGGTGGCCACTGGTTGCTACGCAACCGTGGCCGCGAGGCTTCGCTCACCTGCAAACTCCTACGACGCTGCGCGTCGCCCGGCTCCTTCGTCGCCGTCGGAGTTCTGGGCAATGAATTTTTTTCATGCAGCTGTCCAACGGTAGCAACGGTGCTCGGCAGTCAAGCAGCGCACCACAAGTTCTTACGAAAGTGTCCGTAAGAACTTGTCCCGGGTGCAAACGCTTGCTTGACAGCCTCCGCGCCGTTGCTCTTTTGGAAAACGCAGCATGAACACCAACACCACAAGAGGAGAACCAACCGATGCACTACGCAAAGGCAATCACCATCGCGCTTCTGGCCCTCGTGGCCTTCGCGCTTGTCATGTTCACGCTCGGCGCGTCCGGCTGCATCACGCCCCTGTACCCGCAGTGCCAGCACTACGACGGACGCTACAACCGAGGCGACCACATCCACCAGTGGGCGGGCTACGACAAGGGCTTCGTCGAGTGCGTCGCCCGCTAATCCACGCGCGCACGACATCGTCTCCTCATCAACGTTCTGTTCTTACCGAAGGAGTTACCGTGGCACAGTCAGTCGCTCAGTGGGTGCAGGTCGAGGCAACGCAGCCGGTGCCCGGCGCGCCGTGGCTCACGCCCGGCGTCCCCGTTTGGGGCGCACGCCTTGACCCGGCAGCTACACGCGGGCAGCAGTGGTACGTGGTGTCGTCCAACGGCGACAACGAAACCAGCGTCCGACTCCCGGCCAGCTGGGTGAACACCCACATCGCAGTTGCCGACCGCGATGCACGCCCACCCGCGTCCATCCTCGACGCACTTGAGTCCATCCGGCTCAAGTCCACCGTCCTCGTGACCGACTACATCCTGTCCCGACTGGAGGCCAACTGATGGACAACGTCCCCGGCATCGGCGCGCTCCACGACGCGCGCGGCTACGACCCCTGCGAGCCGATCACGGAGCACACCGTGTACGACGGCACCTCGCTCACACCACGCGACGTGGCCTTCGATCGCTCATGGCACCCATGCCGCTGCGACGAACACACTCGCGACCAGAACCCCGACGACGATTGCGAGGTATGCCTCGGCACAGGCGTTCGGATCTACGGCTACTACTGCTCATCCTGCACAGCCGGTGAAGAACACGAGTGCCCAGCCTGCCTTGGCACCGGCTTCGACTTCTACCCTCGCCGCTCCCCGTGGCAGTACAACGCCGACGCACGCATCGCCGCGCGACGCGCACGCGAGCAGGCGGAGATCGAGTTCTACCTCGCCACAGCTGAGGCCGAGGGGCTACTGCCACCCGCAGACCCCATCGACCCGGCCGAGGGGCGCTACGCACTGCGCCTCGTCGTCCTCGAAAGCGCAGAACGCACACCGTGCAAGGCGTGCGATAACGGCATCGCCACCGTCAACCACCAGCGCACCACGTGCGACCGGTGCAAGGGGGCAGGCTCACGCCCAGCGGTCACCGCTAACTGGCTGTGCAACGTTGACCTCAACACCGAGTACGACGACGACGGCGTGACGAAGTACGGACTCCACTGGCCCAAGCACCTGCCCGTCGAGCGCTTCGTCCCGTTCCACACCAACGACGCACCGCACCTCCGACCGGCACGTCGCTCACTCCAGCACAGCGGCGCGGGCGTCGAACACGCGCTCATCCCGGCTCGGCCGTGGCGAACCAGCGCCTGCGGCTGCCGCGCTGGCGCACCGTGCCCTTCGCACCCGGTCACCACGCAGTACACGCAGTAGACAGGGCGCTGCCCGGTACCGGCATCCCCGCGTACCGGCCAGCGTCTCCTCCATTTGCTTCCACGCCACACCCGAGGCTGGCGGCTTACCCACGCGTTTCCCCTTGTCTGGGAAGCGCCGTTCAGACAAGGACGTAAACCCGATGGCAGACCTCGCCGACACCGACTGGTTCGACCCAGACGTTTTGCCGTCTTGGTCGGACATCCACGAAGGCGTGCTCACCGAAGCGCGCAAAACCGCTGCGCGTATCCACGAACACGTCACCAGCGACGAACGCATCGCGGTAAGCTCCGAAGGCCGCCCCATCATTGGCGGCGAAGCAGTAGCTACAACCGACTTTATGCGTAAGGTCGGGTTCGACCCGCGCTACATCGTGCTGCTCACGCAGTGGATCGACGAACAGCGCTCGGTCGTCTCACAACTGATGAACCTGTACATCGCGGAAATCCAATCCTCATGCGAGGCTCTGGACGCCGCCACCAATGAGGAGATTGAATTCGATGGCTGACCTCAACAGCGTTTCCTTCACCGCACGCGTCACGATGGAGCCGGAGCTTCGCAACACGCGCACCGGCACCCCGCTCGTCAACCTGCGCGTCGTCATCAACGACGCCGTGCGCGACGACGACGGCGGCTGGACGCAGAAGCCCAACTTCGTCAACGTCACCGTATTCGGCCCTAACGCCGAGAACCTGTCCCGCTCCCTCACCAAGGGATCCCGCATCGCGGTTGACGGTCGCCTCTCGTGGCGAGAGTGGACCACCGACGCCGGTGCCAAGGGACAGGCGCTCGACGTAGTCGCCAACAACGTCCACTACCTCGACACCAAGGCCGAGGCGGACGCACGCCGGACCGGCGACGCGGCACCCGCCGCACCCGCTGACGCTACCGAGGACATCCCCTTCTAGCGCGCAGCGCTACCAGCAGCGCTTGGTCGCTGACAACCTAACACCCAACACGGCAACGGCCCCCAACCCTCGGGGGCCGTTGCTCGTTGTTGACTGGGGTTCATGGCAGCCCCACCTCAAGTTCACTAACCATCGCTACCACGCAATCAACGGATCCCAGCGCTTCCACACACGCCGCCAGATCCGCCGCAAAACCAAGGGACGCGGCTTCATCCTGCACTACCTCAACCACCGGGGGGTGTACGTCCCTTTCTACTGGGGGAAACCTTGAGCATCGTCAAGCACCACCTCACGATGTGCCCGCGCTGCCGCACCAACTTCTACTCCAACTACGGCGACAGCCGCGCCGCAGAACTCGCGCGCATCGGCATCTTCCCACCCGCGCTCTCGCGCACCGACAACGCAACCGACATCTGCTCGGACTGCGGGACCGACGAAGCCCTCGACGACCTCCAGCGCCGCCCACTCACACCCCCAGACGACTGGCCAATCGCGTGAACCCACACGAACCCATCTGGTACCTCGACGTCGAACACAACACCGTCGGCGCAGTGCTCCGCAAAGACCTCATCGTGGTACCGCTCGGCGCAATGACGCGCGACGAAGGACAAGCCGCGCTCGAACACCCCGCCACGCTGCCGTCCATCCTCAAAACCATCCACGAAAGGTTGCACGCAGAGTGCCCACCTACGAGTGCGAGTGCGTAAACCGCTTCTTCGTGTCCATCGAGGCCGACTCACCAGAACAGGCACGTGAACTCGTCGCAAACGACGAAGAACTGCCGTGGCTCGGCGTCGCAGACCAAAACGACATCGTCTCAATCAAAAGGCTGGACTGATGCCCGACGCGACCGAACTCGTCTACCACTGCGACCCCGACGGCAACTGGGGCCTTTGCCGACGCGGCGACCTCATCGTCGTACCGGCCGCGCACCTCACGGCCGCAGAAATCGACGACATCATCTACGCCACGGACCGCAAACGTTTCCTCATCATGGCCGACGCACACTCGCGCTACGAAGCGTGCACCGCCCGTGCAGACAAGGACGCACCATGAGCCGCGTATCCACCTACTTCCCCGGCGGCGTCGTGACGATCGGCTGGGACATCACCAGCATCGGAGGCAGTGGTTACTGGGGCGACGTGCTGCTCGACACCGACGAGACGCCGCTCATCGAGGTACCAGTCTGGTACCCGTTCAAGCTCTTCCCGGAACTCGACGACGTGCTCCACGCACTCGGCGAGTACGCAGACATCATCCCCGACGAAGCGATCGACGCTGCCCGTCTCGCGCACGATCGCCACACAGAACTCACGTTCTCAACAACCCAGACACCCCCAAAGAAATAGCAGCGCGCCAAAACAGCCGCTCAGTTTCTTTGATTCCAGAAACCCAGACACAGGGAGCAATTACTCGTGGCCATTACGATCGACCAGTGGGAGCTTGCCGAGAAGTGCGTCGGCAACCTGCGACGCGTTCTTCTTTACGGTCCGCCCGGCACGGGCAAGACCTACGGTGCTATGCACTACAACCTGTCGGCCGATCAGCCCGTGTACACCAACACGCTGACCGAGGAGACGCCCGCCTCAGAGCTGCGCGGTCACTTCGTTATGACCGACGGCAGCTACAAGTGGATGCACGGCCCGGCCATCCGTTCGTGGCTTGACGGCGCACGCTACGTGCTCAACGAGCTGGACCGCGCAAGCGGCGACTGCCACTCGTTCTGCTACGCCGTCCTCGACGACCACGCAAGCGCACAGCTCACGCTCCCCAACGGTGACACGGTCCACCCCACCGACGCAGCCAGCTTCGTCGTCACCATGAACGGCACCGAGTCCGACCTCCCCGAGGCGCTCATCGACCGCATGGACGCCATCATCCACATCACCCGACCGCACCCCGCCGCAATCGCGGCGCTGCCCGACGACCTGCGCCTCATCGCCACCGAGGCGACCTCCTCGGACAACCCGCACCTTCGCACGTCAATCCGCAAGTGGTTCGCGTTCGACGCTGCCCGGCAGAAGATGGACACCGTCCACGCCTGTGTGGCCGTGTTCGGTGACAAGGCGCAGGACGTCATCAACGCGTACGAACTGCGCGCCCGACTCTAGGAGGCACTATGGGCTTTCCCGCACTGCCCAACACGTTCGCACGTCCCGGCGAGGACGCCAGCTGGACGCTCAGCCCGGCCGGTACTGGCAGCGCAGACTTCCACGCGCGCACCGTCGCTGCACCCTACGACCTGTCAGACAGCTCGCGCTATCGTCGCGCGCTCGCAAACGCCACAGTCGCAGCAGGACACGCCGATCTCGCGGGTTTCTCGGCAGACTCCGGCATCCCACTCGACATTGTGCAGGCCACCGACGCAGCGCGCGTGCAGGGGCTGCTCGGCTCCATCCAAGAGACGGCCACCCACGGAGTCTGGGACGACGACGTAAGCACCTTCGACACCAGCGACTGCACGCCGACGTCACGCGCGACCGACATCACGCCCCCGCAGCAGCTGCCAACGGGCATCCTCAGCTACTACGAGATCAACGACGACATCATCAGCGCGTACAACACCATCGCGCGTTACGCAGTCAACAGCAACGTGCAGGACGCTCGCGACTACTTCGACTGGCACTACAACCCGCCCTCGCATGGCGAGGACAACTACCGCAAGCGCATGAACTTCCGCGAGAAGCTTCACGCGACCTTCTTGGAGCTGACCCGCCACACCGACTCTAGCGAGCCAAACGACTCCTTCATCGACTCGGTCAAGGATCCGTCACTGACCGAGGACCTGTCTCACCGAATCTGGGAACTCCTGCAAGACCACCTCAACTTCGACGACGGCGACCCCACCGCTGGCGAGTCGTTCATCGAAGCGCCACCCGACCCCGACTACGACGTCCCGTGGTGCGAAATGATCGTGGTCAAACCCGAGCTGCACATGCCGCTGAAGTCCAAGTTCCGGCGCAACTCGTGGCGAATCTCAGACGAGGGTTCGTTCATCAAGCGGCCCGACCGCTTCTGCTCTGACGGGCGTGTGTTCGGGTCACGACGCCGCAAGCCACCCGCTGGCGCAGTCCTCATCGACTGCTCCGGCTCAATGTCGCTGACCTCTGAGGACATCGACACCATCATGGAACACGCTCCGGGAATCACGGTCGCCACGTACTGCTCCACCCCGACTACCGGCTACCTGCACATCGTCGCGCGCAAGGGCAAGCGCGCCGACGATGACCACCTTCAGGCCACGTGCGGCTGCAACGGCTGCGACGGACCCGCGCTCCGCTGGCTCGCCGCCCAGTCAGGCCCGCTCACGTGGATCTGTGACGGCATCGTCACTGGCATCAACGACGAGCCGCACCCCGACCTTTCCGCTGAATGTGAGGACATCGTGCGCAAGCACCACATCAAGCAGTACACCAGTATGCACTCCTTCATGGCCGCGCACGCGCCGCGCGAAACCTGATCGCGCTCGCCAACACCATAGTCGCAGCCCTCATTATCGGATGGTACGTAAAACAAGTGAACAACCGCCGCTGACGCCCGGCCAGCAGGTCCGCTTCCTGCTCAAGCACCAGTTCCACCACGGAACCGTGCTGTCGGTCGGCCGAACGCACGCGGTCATACGGTTCGCAGACCGCAAACGCAAGATCCCGCTCACCGACATCACGCCTTGGAGACACCACCAATGATCGACCCCGACTGGCCCTGCCTCACCATCAAGATCCCCATGCCTCGCGAACTGGCAGCACACATCGCCGACGAGGACCTTATGTCGTCGTCCATCGAGGTTGACCTCGATGCCAAAACCATCGAGTACAAGGACGGGAACGACTCCCCAGACCTGCTCCGCCCGATGGAAACCCTCGACGACCGCGCAGTGATGGCCTGCCTCATGTGGGCCGCACGCTACCGACTCGCCGCCGAAGGCGAGACGTCCGATTCCTCGAACCCGGCAATGGAGCTGTTTTGATGAACACCGAGCACCTTAAGCAGGAAACCATCGACTTCCTCAAGGAGAGCGCCAGCGTCTACGGCAACACCCCAGACGCCAAGCTCAACGCACTCGCAAAGTCCTCGGTTCGCTTCGCGGCAATGGTGTTCGACCACCTTATTGCGGAGGAGCGCGCCGCAGAAGCAACCGTCGCGGCTACCACCGCCGCCGAGGCCGCGCCCGTCTCTATCCCGCTGCCGACGCCCGTCGCAACGCCGACCCGGCGCACCGGCAAGCTCCGCTCCCGAGCCACGCAGACCCCGCGCATCCCACCGCAGGACTACGCCACACGCGCAACCATCGAGCACTGGGTCGAGCGCAACATCGGCACCCGGACGGAAATCCGCAGCGCCTACGGTCGCCGCGCAGACTGCTTCATCGCCGTAGCACTACTCAACCGCTGGGGCGTCACCGCCAACGCGGCCAACGTCAGCCACTACACGGGTGTCTCCAAGCACAACTGCGGCGCGCACCTTAACGACCTCCGCGAGTTCGGCCTGCTCCAGCGTACGCAGCACAAGAACAGCGTCACGTGGAGCCTGACAGACATCGCAAAGGAGCTGATCAAGTGAGGCACGCCCGACACGACCGCTACGCACGCGTACGCATTGTCACCGAAGTCCTCGTCCCCGAGGGACACCCAATCCACCAGCGCGAGCGCATCACGCCGCGCGTCAACGCGATGTGGTCGCGCAACGCAATCGAGCAGGCCCTGAACAAGGAGCCGGAGACTGCGGAGTACAGGATCCTGTCAATCAAGCGCACACGGATGCTCGCCGACGGCCTCGACCAGCACGGGGACGTGTGGGTCGAGCGCGACGACACGGACTCGACCGAGTCACATGACCGCGACACCTCAACCATCATCCCAGAGGATCAGGACTCTGTTTCGACAGGCGACTCCGATCCCTCAGACGTGGAGAGCGAGGAGGGGTCGGCGGCTGCCGCGTGGGAATTCGTCGTCGCCTGACGCCCTAGGTCCACCGGCAGTTCTCCGCTGATACGTCGTGCCCGGTTGCGAGTCTCTACCAGTGCCTCCAACCGGGCACGCGTCTCAGGATCAAGCTCCTCGTCGAACTTCGACCTATTGCACCCGCGACACGCCGTGACCAAATTCCCAGCGCTGTCCTTCCCGCCCGCAGACCGCGCCACTATGTGGTCAGCCTCCAACTTGACCCCGTCCTCAACCGACGACTTCCCGCAGTACACGCAGCGGAACTCATCGCGATTGAAGATCACCCACTCCTTGCGACGTCGCCTCTTCCCCCGCCGCGTGTAATCGACCCGCGCGGCACCCCGTCCAGACAAGGACGCGCGCGCCTCGCTAGGCCCCTGAGTCTCATCCGTCACGATGCACAACTTTGCACGCGATTGCACTGCGTTGCGCAGAGCGTTGCACTCTGCCGCCACTGCCTTTTCTCCTGCATATACACCTCTTTCTAAACATTGTTGTACATCCAGACACCACCACACTCCCGCACAGCTCTTCCTACCCGAGGGTATAGGCACCTGCACAATCTGCACAATTTGCACACCCGCCGAGAACTCCCTGCTCACAGCCGCTTTCTGATGCGCAACACAACGCGCAACGCCCGCACAACGGTCCAGCACCGCACTGACCATACGTACAGAAAAGGACGTCAGGTGATATCGTCACCGCACCCAGTATGACCGACCTCGTTACAGCGCTCCGCTCAGCGTTCGACGCTCAGCCGGATGCCTCCACACCCGTGGACGCAACCGCCCTCGCTTCCGCACGGCAGTCCCTCAAGCACGCGACCGGCCAGCTTGAGATCCTGCGTAAGTCCGACCCGTTCACCGAGGCGCACGCAGCCGCGCTTCAGGCCGCGTCGCAATCACTTCGGCGCGCGGCGCGCGAGCTTGAGATCGTTGAAGCCGGTATCCGCGATCACCTCGCCAACGGTTATTCGTCGTGGCGCGGCAGCGCTGGCGCAGAAACGCCGGTGCTGCTGTGATCGACCACTCCTACATCCAGCGCTACTGGCGCGAAACTGATTCCGGTTTCCCGGAGCCGTACCTTGGTGACGTAATCGGTTGGGCATCGTGGATGCAGCACAATGACAACGTGGTTTCTACGACACGTGTTGCTGACCCGGATAACCCGGATTCTGACCGACTGGTTTCCACTGTCTTTGTTGGCATTGCACCGCACCCGACGCAGCGCCCGCCGCTCTTGTACGAAACGCTCGTTTTCAACGACAACACCGTGCTCGCACGGCGTCTCTCAGCTACTCGTTCCGAGGCAGAAGAAGCACACAACAACCTCGTCGTGAACCTTAGCTCGCTCCAGTGACCTACTACGCGCGGGGTGCGCTGATCACAGACGTGCAATCCCCGCGCACCAACTGGCAGGCGTTTGGCATTTACGGCGACCACAACGCGTACTGGCTTTCGCGAGAACCCACATTCACACCTTCCCAGCTTGAGGAGCTAGACCTTGAATACGTCAGAGAACAAGACCTCCCCTTCGCCCTCTCCCACGACGCCCCATACCGACCCCGGCGTGGACCCGCTCCAAATTCCGTCCCTGCCGCTGCCCCCCGGAATGACCGCTCCAAGCGTGGACTCGTCGGTCGGCGTCACCACCAACTCGTTGGTCGCGCAGTCCCCGGGCGCAGAACTGGCAACTACTGACGCCTACGACGACGGCTTCTCGGACTCGGTTCCGTTTCAGGCACTTGCGCTGCGAATTAACCGCAGCAAGGGCGTGTTTGTGCTCGAAGGCGACGCCGAAGAGCGCGACGAGATTTACCTGATCCCTCGCGGATCGCAGGCAACCAAGTCCTACTACGGCCTGCCTTACGACCCAAAGACTCCGCACGAAGCGTCGTGCGCATCACCGGACGGCAAGATCGGTTTCGGTTGGATTGACGCCGACGCGCAGGACGACGTTCGTTCGCGCTCGTGCCTTGCGTGCCCACGGCGCGGCTTTGGCGCAGGAACGTGTGACGACCTCCAGACGCTACTTGCCTACGACGTTGCCAAGGCAACGCCTGTCCTTGTCACGTTCAAGAACGCCGAGATCAACCCGCGACGCGGCGTCTTTAC
Source organism: Pseudomonadota bacterium (assembly GCA_009924135.1). Taxonomy (GTDB): domain Bacteria; phylum Verrucomicrobiota; class Verrucomicrobiia; order Limisphaerales; family SXTU01; genus SXTU01. Next base: position 20,019 of record RFSE01000059.1, read on the forward strand.
GCTCGCTGTCAACCGTATGCGCACGATGGGCCTTAAGCCCACCGATTCCGTTTTCAAGCTTTCGATGGCACGCGCCGACGGCCCGTACTACAACGTGCAGATCGACGTTCGCCCGATCGCGGACGCAAAGCTGCCAGACGGTACCGCAGACGAGATCACCAACCTCCTCGACGCCTGCTGGTTTGCCTACCGCGAGGGCAACGCCAACGCCGCCGCCGAACTCGCCGCAACGCTGTGAACGAGCTTCAGGCAGCGGTAATTATCGTTGCGTGTTTGATCGTCATTGTCCTCAGCTGGTAGCAACACGCTTGCAGCGTCCGATACGAACTGGTAGTACTACCTAACCCCCGGGATAGGGGCATGGGTAGTCGCCACGAAAGGAACTACCCATGCTTACTGTCCTCGACAGGACGGAGCCAGAGCTGGCCAGTACCAAGGAATGGTCGCCCCCAACTGGCGAACTCCGACCCTCGATGCTTGGCGCGTGTGCGCGTTACTCGTGGAACGAGGTACGCATCCCGCAAGAAGAGCGGGTGCGCGGACCCATCGGGCGCGAGGTGATGTTCTACTCCGGCCACGCTGCGGAAGAAAAGTTCATCGAACTTGCCCGCGAATACGACGGTGAGCAACTGCTCCACGGTCAGGAGCTAGAGAACGGTTACGGCGGTATCTGTCACCCAGACGCTGTCGATTACACCCGTCGCCGTATTCTGGAGATCAAGTTTACGGGCTACCAGAAGCCCGCCCCATACCACCTCGCTCAGCTCAATTGGTACCAGTACCAGATGTCGCTGCAAACCGGTGGTGCTGAGTGGGAGGGCGAAATGATCCTCCTCAACAAGTACGGCAAGGAACCGTTGCGGTTTCTGATTCCGTTTCCCGACGCAGAGCGTATTGCCGAACTTACCGCGCGCGCCGAAGGCATGATCGGCGGCATACCCCCGGAGGGTATGTGCTCCAACCGCGCAATGGCAACAACCAAGGCCCGTTACTACGACAGGGACACCCCCTGCGGACAGCGCACCGAAATCAGTTGCCCGTACGCAGACACGTGTTTCCCACCAGAGGAGGACGACTTTGCCGTCTAGCGCTATCGACGAACAGCGCCTCTCGGCCCTTCAGCACGCGAACGACATTCGTCGCAAGCGGTCGAACATCAAGGCGGTTTGGCGCAACCTCGACGAGCACGAGGTATCGGCAACCGTCGCAATGTTGATCGGTAACCCACCTGAGTGGACGCACACGTGGCGCATCGCTGCGGTGCTCCGGTCAATTCCACACTGGGGCGAGGTCGCAGTCAACAAGCGCCTTAACCAGCTGGGCATCCCCCACGACACGTCACTTGTTGCGCTTACGCCCGGGCAGCGCCTTGCGCTGGTCGAACTGCTTGCGCCGCAAATGCTGAACGCTATCTACGAAAGTGCCAACACCACCGAATAGGCGACAGCGCCCTAAAGGAGTCGTTACGCGCGACTCCAAGGACTCCGTGTGGGTCCTTTGGCAAAGCTGGCGTCACTGGCGCTTTGGCCGTAAGGCCCCTGAGCACGTATGGCTCCGCGACTACCGCCCGCCCGATGACACCCACCACTGGCGAATGAGGTAGTCCTTGTCCCAACTGTACCCAGCGGACCGCGCCTGCGCGTACTGCTCGGAACCGCTTTCGATTCACTACGACGGTGACAGGTGTTTGCACTGCAAGCACACCAACAAGATGCGTCAGCTCAACCCGCTTGTGCGGCGCGTCGAAACCGGCCGTCGGTGCGCAACCGTTCTCGATCGCCTCCCGAGGTTCGATGACAGCACCAACGGTTGACCTTGCGCTCGGGCTTGACCCCAGCACGAAGATCATCGGCTTTGCGTTTGTTGACCTTGCCGAAGGCGCGATCAAGTGGCACGGCGTACTTAAGATCAACGAACCCGACAAGGGCTGGCGCGACCAGCAGATCGCAAAGCAGCTCAGAATTCTCAAAGAAACCCTCGACGCACGTTCCGAGAAAGACGGCGTCACCTACAGGTTGCGCGTTGTCGGTATCGAGCGCATGTTCCTCGGTATCAACGCCAAGACCGCGCTGGAACTGGCGTATTGTGCCGGTGCGGTGCACCAAGCAACACGCACCTCGTTTCCCAACATCGAAATCCTCCGTTTCCTTCCGCCCGACTGGCGCGAGAAGTGCGGCCTTGAACGCAACGCGTCCAAAGCAGCGCTCGTAGAACGCGCGACAGAACTTGGCGCAGAACCGGACACACCACAGGACGAAGTTGACTCCATACTCATCGCAATCGCAGCCCGTGGATCCCACAGGGCACAAGCACCAGCCACCCGACCACGCACCAAGCCCAAGCCCAAGCCAAAGCCATCGGGAGATCGCCCGCGCGTGGTTCGCGCGAAAAGGACTTGATATGGACCTTGCCTTGGAATCCGGCGTGCATTACGCACCCGGCCCAAGGCTCTGGTTTAACTACGAACGACCCGACGGCACGCTTGCAGAGCGCTACGTCGAGCCGTATCGCGAGATCAAGGGGCAGGGGAACGCGCGTTTCTGGCGCACCGGCGCAAAAGCCAAGGGCGCGCTGTGGTTTCCGCTTTCGGCAACAGAGACAGAACGTCACACCCTGTTGCTGTGCGAGGGAGAAACAGACGCACTTGCGGCCGTGCAGTCGCACTGCCCGTACAAGATTGCCGCTGTTCCCGGTGCGGCGATGCACTCCGACCTGATCAACGAATTCCTCAACGATTACAACATCGACCGCGTTGTCTGCGCGTTCGACAACGACGACGCCGGGAACAAGGGCGCAGCGCTGCTTGCCGAACACGTACAGGACGTTCCCGTTGAACGACTGCTGCCGCCCAACGGCTCAGACCTGAAGGAGTGGTTGCAGGCAGGCACGCCACGCGTTGCTGAGGCCGACTGGGCAAAGATTTCCGCGCTCATTGGGGATTTGCCAGCGCCGGTCGCACCACGCCCGCAGCCGCTTCGTGTTTCAATACCCACCTTCCGCAGGCCAATCCGCAACGACAAGCCCGACCTCGCGCACGTGTGGTCGCAGATTTGCCCCAAACTCCCTAACCGCCCCGCACGCACCGACGCACAGGGGCGAGAAATCCGTGAGGCGTATTGCCCCCTTCACGACGACGGCCGCAAACCCGGCGCATGGCTCGGCGAGGACCGCTGGGGGTGCTGGGTGTGCGGAATCGAATCCGCCGACGTGTACGAACTCGTCGCGTGGACCCGAGGCGTCGTCGCTCCGCAGTACAAGTTGCAGGGGCAGGATTTCGCCCGTGCGCGCGAACTGACAAGAACTATCGCAGGGATGTGACTATGACAGAACCCCGTCCGACGCCAGAGCTTGTTGCACTTGCAACAGACCTGAAAGCCGCGTTCCAGCAGGGCAGCGACAAGCTGATGCTCAATATCCTTGACGACGAAACGGAGTCCGACAAGGGTTTGCTGCGCAAGCTAATCGCCGCGATCTACGTTGCCGACGATCGCACGCTTACCTACGCCGCACCACAGATTGCGTCACTTGCAGAACGCATCGGCTGGCTCTCGGCTGGCAATGAGTGAGTCATACGAGATTGCGCAAGGTACCGTTCAGGAACTGTGTGTTCCAGACGACGGCTGGATTCGTCGCTACACCGACACCTACTACGGGCACGTTGAGGTCCCACCGGAAGCCTTTGCGGGAGCTGCGTATACGCTGCTGTCCTCGGTAATCGGCTGGAAGTCGTACCTTCAGTGGGCCGACGCGACCGAGCCGTTGACGCTGTACACGGCGCTTATTGGGGCATCGGCAACCGCACACAAGACCACGTCGCTTTCGATCGCGGAACGTGTAGCGCGCGACGCCAACTACCAGTACCAGCACCTGTGCGGCGTAAGCCTTGACGACGAAGAAGAGCACAACCTTGTCAAGGTGATCACCGGTGGCCATATGTCGCAGGCGCGCTTGCTCGATTTGCTCGGCCCCAAAGACGCCGAAGAAGCACACAAGTGGGAGCGCGAGGGCGCAACGCCGCCGTGTCATTTGCTGTTGTGGGACGAGCTGAAAGACCTGCTGGTGCAGGACAAGGGGTACTCGTTCCTTGGTGAAACGCGCCAAATGTTGCTGCGTATCTACTCCGGCTTTCAGCCCGGCTCACAGACGCGCACGAACTACGTACGACCGTCTCGTTGCAGTTGCGCGCTTATGGGCACAGTTACCCTCAACACTTGGAAGGAACAGCTCGGTGAAGAGGCAGTGTCCGGCGGAATGATGGGCCGGTTGCTTGCCATTCCCTACGGGCCTCCGCCGTCGTGGGTGCCGTTGCCCTCACCGGTTGACGAAGCACGCCGTCGCGAACTTGTGGAATGGTTGGTTGCGCTTGGTTCGGTCCCGACTTCAAGTTGGGGACCCGTTGAGCTGACGCCCGACGCCACCGACTACTGGGTTGATTGGTACACCAAGCACAAGAACGAAATCGCATCGCTGGAGCGCATCGACCAAACGCGGGCGCAGGCACAAGCAGCGCTCTTTGGCCGCTATCAGGCAACAGCGCTCAAATTCGCAGGGGTCCAGACGGTCAGTCGCTGGAACCCCGGCGACGGGGTCCCACGGGTCCTCGTTCAGGCGGACACGCTAAAAAGCGCGTGCGCCTACATCGACCACGTAATGCGCTTCTCGGTCCCAGTTGCCACGGAAGCACTGGAGGACAAGGAGTACCGGCACCAGCGCCGGGTCACCGATTACGTGGCCAGTAGCGGACCGGTCAGTTTCACCGACTTGCAGCGTGCTGTGCGTACGCGCGGGATCACCGCTGACCGGTTCCGCCGTCTTGTCGAACTGTTGCACGACGAGGGACAGCTCACCCTTTCGCGCGACACCAACGGCGGGCGCGAGGTTCTGATCGTGTCACCGCCAGAAAGGTAATCGTGGCTCACGAAGATCACTGGGAGTGGCCCGTTCGCCCACGCCCGGAACCAGAACACACTTCGCGTAAGCTCCGCAACGAACAGCAGACTCTGTCACTGACCGCGCGTCTTGACCGTGCAGAATGGTTGCTGAAGATCGCGATGGACACGCTGGAGGACCTTGCTGACTGGAAGTCCTGCGATATCAACGATATGCGCAACGAGGCACGTTTCGCGCTCAAGCTTATTGGCCGCGCGTGAAACTGTCGGCAGTTGTCAACCACCTGTCGGTATTCCGCTACCCGATGCGTGGGATTGCCGCGCTGGCAAACCTTGCTGAAGAACGTTGTCAGGCGACCGGCCACGAACAGTACGTTGCCGACGACGGAACCGAGCGCTGGGAAAATGTCCCGATCGACGCACTTGTCACCGACGTGCGCGAAGAACTTGCCGACGCGTTTGCGTACATCGTGGCGATCGCGTGGCGCACCCATAATCCAGAATGGCTGAGCCTGTTCCCGCTGCTCGCACTCTTGTGGGAGAAGTTGGAAACGCTCAGCACAACACCGGAGGAACTTTGACAGACAGCGTTATTAAGATCGAAGCACTTGAACGTGTCGTCAAGCTTTCGCGCGAGTACTTGCAGGAGTGTTACGACAATCTGCCGCTTCGCACTCACGAACAATCGCTTGCACTTGCGTGCTGTGGCCTAGTTCCCGAGTACGCAGTCGCAAAGGTCGATGCGGCCAACCCAAAGGCACAAGCAGCTTGGGTCCTCGGAACCTGTTGGTTCCTCAGAATGATGTACCCCAATCCTGTTCGTCGCGCTGGTAAGCCCCTCTATGAGCTTATGGACGAGCTGGAACTTGACGCCCCGGGCGATTGGGCCAGCACCCACAACGAGGTAGCTGGCATTATTCGCGACTCCGGCCACGATATCGACGACTTCCGTAATCTCTAGCACCTCTGATAGTTTCTGTTGTATATTCCGCGCTGCGGGAAGGGTTTAGGGGGGTCTGGTGAGTGGTGTCACTAGGCCCCCCTCGCGGTTGTAAGACGCGACGCAGCGAGAACCCCCACAGGGAGGTAACCCCTGAGACTTGTCGCAAAGTCCGCAATCCTAGCACTCGCCCTCACGAGTGCCACGGCCTTTGGTGCGACACCAAAGCCCTGTTACAAGCACAGCGCGGCGGCAAAGCCCGCCTGCCTTGCTCAGCACAAAGCGCATCTTCGCGCAGCTGACCCTTACCCCACTAACCCTAGCTGGGCAGATTTTAAGCGCCGAGCAAACCCGTTCGAGTACGCAACTTTGCGCAGAATCGCAGTGTGCGAAGAAGGCGGCTCAGCGTCAGGCGAACCGTGGAACGTGCGCTGGGGTTTTCAGGGCGGCACGTACAGCTCTGCGTTTGGCATTTGGAACGGCAACTTTGCCTACACCAAATCAGTAACCGGTTATAGCTGGCCCACCAATAACAAGGCCGAAGAGGCGTTCCACGCACTTGCACTTGCCCGGCGCTATGGCTTTTCGGCATGGGGGTGTTTCTAGTGGCGTTTCACCGTCCAAAGGTTCTGGCAGAAATGGGGCACGAGCACCCCAACTACAAGCGACTGCACGACACGATTGTTTCCTCCCCCGACGAGCACGAGGGCTTGGTCTACCTTGCCAAGCGCTTTGTAATGGCGAACGGGTGGATCACGCTTTATGACTCCGACGAGTCCGCGCGCGAGGTCTACGAGGACGCTGTCGAATACTTCACAGACCCGGCGCACCTCGTGGCGTAAACCTATCGCGCAGCGGGTCGTCGCCGTCGGCTGATGGTTCATGGGCAGCCGTTTGACTAAATAACGCCCGAGCACACCGACCGCTCGTGATGTTCCCTTCGGGGCGGAAGCGGTGGCACGTAGGGGCGGGGCTTACCCAGTAGGCCCCGCCCCTTTTTTATTCTGCGTCCTGTCCCGGGGAGAGCTGTCGCAGTGGAGCCGGTGTGCCCTGTATTTCCTGTACCGAGCGACCAGCGGCGTGTTCCGGCAACATAATCACAAGCGGAACCTTGTCACCGGTTTGCTCGATCTGCTGCTTCGGCTTGCCCGCCCACTGTTCCAGCACGTCCTTGGCAACCCTGTACCTGAGTTCCGGGTCATAGTCGGCAATCCCAAGACGCGCCATTTCGGCCTCGGTCGGTTCGGGCAATAGCGTGCCCTTCAGGATTGCGTCCACAACCTCAAACGCACTTCCCACCCGCTCCTGAAACTCCTTTGACGACGTCTCGCTCATTACTTCTTCAGAAACTGCGGCGGCACCTTACCGTTGTAGCCGCGCTCCGCCATCTTGTCGGCAAGCTGATCAAACCGCGACTTCTCGCCGGGCTTGCCCTTATCGGCCTTCTTGTCCATTGGCGAGTTCTCGCCCTTTGCGGGGGGCTTGCCCTTGCCCTTTAGAAACGGAGGCTTTGGCTTCGCCTTCGGGTTCTTCTTCTTCACTTCTCCACCTTGTAGTTCACGCTTTCGCGCGTTTGCTTTTGCGTAGATTGCTCGTGCTGCGCGCTCGTCAGACGGAACCGGCTCGCCCCACGCCGCAGCAGTAAGCGCCGCGCGCGTTGGCTCACCGTTCGGCTTCTTCATCGGCGGAAGATTCTTCTGGCCGTAGAAACGTGAGGCCCACGAAATCCAGCGCTTCTTGTCAGCCGGTGATGCGCTGCTGTAGTTCTTGACTCCGGGCTTTAGGTTCGCGCCCTCGGTCCGCTTGTAGTGCGCACGCCCAGCCGCAGTCAGTCCGCCGTGTGGGTCCTTGTAAGGCATTACTCGTTAACCGGAACCGGCTCGATCAGCGGGTCACGGGACGCAACCCACGTCTGGAACGCGCGGGTCACGGCGAGGACAATCGCCGACGTTGCTGCGGTTGCCAACGCTGCGACGGACGTTTCGCCGTCCGCAATCGCCTTAATAACCGCGTCCACCGCTGAACCCACGAAAAGCGCACCGAGCATCCACGTGGAGGGGCCAATGGGGATCTTGTAGAACTTCAACTGCTCTCCTAGCTCTTGACTCGCATGAACTCCTGCACCTGCCTGATGTTGCGTTCCCGCAGCATCACCTCACCGCCGTTGGAATTGTTCCCGAACGAGGTGTTGCCCTCGATCGCGGTGAAATTGCCAGCGCCGTCAACCTTTGAGGCAACAATGCCAATGTGGTCAGCGGTACCGTCGCCACCCCAGTCGTAGGCAACAAGGTCACCCGGAACCACAAGCGCGGGAAGCCCAACGGTCGTAAGGTTGTTCTGCTTCCTTCGCGCGGACTCCACGTACGAGGGCACGTACGCGGTGTTGAGGCCCTTAAGCGGTGTGCCAAGCGACGCGTACAGCCACGCAATAAAGCTTGCGCACCACGGTGCCCTGAAGGCACCAGTCACGCGCTGGTAGTTGCGCACGGTCTTGCCGTCGTTGGAACCTGCGGGGTCCTCACGGACTCCCAGCTGCGTGCGCGCCAGTCGCAACGCTTTCTGATTCAGCGACAGCTTCGGAGTCACAAGGTCCTTAAGCCGCTGGTTCCACTTTCCTGTTGCGGCGTTTGCGCCCCACGCGGAGAGCTGAATTCTGCGAATGAGCGCCCTGCACGAGCTTCCGCAATAGGGGGCATTGACCTTCAGCCCCGGGGGGATTGCGATACCGCGACGCTTCGCGTACGCAACCATGCGCTTCTTGCGGACAACCCACTGGGGGCCAACGGGAACGGGCATACGAACTCCTAGCGCTGAATCAGGATCAGCAGAATTGTAGGAAGCGAACCGGCCACAAACGCGCCCACCAGACGAATCCACTCTGCTTGCAGCATCTTCGTATTGTTCTTGGCATTGGTGTTCTGGAGTTCGATCGCGTTTGCAAGTCGATCAAGGCGACCGTACAGCTGCTCAAACTGCCGCTCAACGCGGGCAAGGTCGCGCTCGTACACGTGCCAGTCAACAAATTGCTGGGGGGCTGCTGTGGCCATTCTTTACCTTGGTCGCCGGATTGCCAGATAAGAGCTGCGCGGCTTCACGATCTGCACGTGACCGCCGGTTTGCGGGGCCTCGATCACCATGCCGTTGCCGACGTACATCTGAACGTGCCCTGCGTGCGGGAACAGCAGGTCGCCGGGCTGCGCCTGCGAAATATTTGCCACTGGACGCCCGACCTTGATCTGGTCGTAGGTCGTACGTGGCAGCTGAACGCCCATCTTTGCCCACGCGTACTGCACAAGTGACGAGCAGTCAAAGCCAGTGGTGTTTGCGCCACGACCAAATCCGCGAGACGGCCCACTCGTGCTTCCACCACCCCACGAATACGGGGTACCGATGTACTTCCGCGCCGCCTGCACAGCCCCAGACCCGCCGCGCGCTGCGCCAAGGCCAAGGCTCATATCGGTCGGAGCCGCCGCGCCGCCAACAGCCTGAAGCGCGCTCTTTGCTGCGCCCTGACCTTCGGCAAGGTTTTGCAGCAGCGCGTTCTTGACCAACTGAAACTCGCTGGAATTCCGCACGTACGTTCCCGCCGACACCGCGCTACGACCACGGTCCGCGTACGCCTTGATTGCCGCCGCAACCTTTGGATCAAGTTGCTGGACCCTGTTGCCAAGAATCTGTGCCTGTAGACGTGCGCCCGGGTTATTCCCGATCAGCGCCGAAAGCTGCTCGCTTCCCGTTACTGCGCCACTTGTGCCGGTTGGCGTGACCGGAGTCGTTGCCGTTGCCCCGCCGCCACCACCGCCACGGGTCTTAACCGAAGCGTTCGGGTTTCCGCCAAGCTCGCGATAAAACTGCGACACCGCTCGTGGCCAGTACTGATTCCCTCCGGCGTCGTTGGAGGCCCCGGGCGGTGCCCACGTGGCACCGATCTGACCAATCGTGTTCTTGCCGGAATACAGCGCTCCAGCGCCTGTGCGCGAAAGGTCGCGCCCCAGCAGCTCCAGCACCTCGCGCGGGCCGGAGTACTTCTTTGCGGACCTGTAGCCAAACGGGTTTGCAAGCTTTGACCCAGCCTTTGCAAACGACGTTTCTGCGCCAGAGATTGCAACAAGAAAGCGTGGGTCCAGACCGTACTTCTGCCCAACTTGCACAAAGTCGTTTGCGTACGACGCAAGGGGACTGCCCTTACGGCTGAGGTACGCCGAAATCTGCTGCGAAAGCGATGCCTCAGCCACCCTGCCCGCTCCTCTTCAGCGCCTGACGCGCCGCCAAACGACGCTGCTGCATTTCCGCTTGTGTGTACTTGAAGCGCTTGCCACGGTCGGACTCGCGCTCCACGTTCTTGTCGTACATCGACCCCGGCAGACCGGCAAGCCCCAGCAGCGGTGACAAGCCCGGAATCTTCTCGCGCCCAGACGACTGCTTCGGCGGCTGATACAGGTCCGGCGAACCGCTGCCGGTGAGCCTGTCAAGCGCAAGCTCCAGCGTCGAAGAACTGTCGTACGGCGTCTTGCCCCACGAGAGCAGGTCGCGCGCCTGTGTCGCAAACGGCACCATCTGAAGCGCACCCTCGATCAGTGCCTGACCACGGTTGCTGCGCGTTTCGACCTGACCGGTAACCGTGTTGATGTACTGCGGCTCCTTGCCGAACGCCTGCACCGTGCCCCCGTAACCTGCGGGCGCTGTGTACGCGCGGTCGCCGAACATCTTGCGTCCAGTCATCATCCCGACAATTGCCTGAATTGCGGGGGAACTCTGACCACCAAACGATGCCAGCAGTTCCTGCCCGATGTCGGTGGGGCTTGCACCCTTCATCCCGAACGGCACAAGCTCTTCCATCACCGACGACATCGGGTTCAGCCCCTGCGTGCGCAGCGCCCAGCCGTTGAAGCCAAGGAAATCCTCAATACGTCCCTGCTCCCACCACGGGAGGTACGAACGATCGCCCTGCAACTCGCGCCCAATCTGACCGGCCAGCACAAGCGCCCGTGCGCGCAGAGGGCTTCGGAACGGCATTCCAAACAGCCACGTGTTAATCACGCGGACCCACGAGTAGAACGGGATTGCGCGGCGCAGCACGTCGCGCTCAAACCG
>RFSE01000060.1 GCA_009924135.1 Pseudomonadota bacterium
CCGCCGCTCTCGTTGCGGAAACTTCGCACCCCACGAAGCCTGGTCCAGCGTTGCACCATCGCAATTACTGCGGCAGTTGGCTTGTTGGTCGTTTGCTTCACCGGCGTGATTGCTTTTCGCAGTGTCTCCCATCAAATCGTCTGGCAGACCAACCACGACAAGCTTGAGACGATCGAGCGGCTCCAGTCCTTCCGTTTGCCGCAGGATGCCGCCGAGGCCGGCAAACTTTGCACCGCCAAGGGCTATGGCATCTGGATCGCCATACAGCAGCAATACCCGGATGCCAGCGCCGGTTTCTCCGTCGTTGGATTTAAGAACAGCGGTTCGCTCAGTGATGTGCTCATGGTCCGGGACACTTTGGAGGGGGTGTCCAAGGTACATGTCCGTTTGGTTCGCAATGGGACGGCCTGGCGCCTGGACGACGTTTATCTGAACCAGTTGGAGGGCCGGGCCATGAACCAATGGGCGAGTGATGCCGTTGAACACCCGATCCTGGCCTCAGCCAAATTCCACCAGCCCGAGATCGTGGCGGCCTGTGGGGAACTCACGGAGGTCATCAAGGGCACAGCTGATTTCGTGCAGGCGGTCAGCACCATCGTGAAGGCGTTCAAAAGCCAATAGTGAGTGCCTCTTGACGACTTGCTGACAAGCCCAAGTGCCTGCATTTTCGGCAACGCGTCATGGCGCGATTTGGTTCCCAACAGGGTGAAAGCTCGGCTCGACCGGACCAGAAAGGGGAGCGAGAGCAAGATTCGCCCATCGTGGGATGCGTGGGTGACTCGCTGAATCTCGCATTTCGCCTGTAACCCTCTGGAGATGCGCACCGTCCAACTCACCAGTACGTGGTGAATATTTCGTCACCTTTGGCCGTAAATGATGCAGTGCCCCGATGAGGGGTGCGGAGCAAAACGAACTCTAGTATGGACCCGAAGCAACATCAGCCGCAGATCGAAGACTTTTTCAGCACCCGCCGCCAGTTTCTCAACCGGTTCGGCATGGGCATGGGTGGGTTGAGCCTGGCGTGGTTGCTGGGCTCCGAAGGGGCGTCCCGCGCCAGCACCTCCATCAGTCCGCTTTCCCCGAAGCAGCCGCACTTCGCCGGTCGCGCCAAGCGCGTCATCCACATTTTCGCACAGGGTGGTCCGTCGCACATCGATACCTGGGACCCGAAGCCCGAGCTGGGCAAGCACGGCGAGGACAAGGTGGACGCCATCGGCGGCGTGCCGCTCCCGACCCAGTTCAAGTTCGAGAAGCGTGGCAAGTCCGGTGTCGAGGTCAGCGAAATCTGGCCGCACATTGGCGAGATGATTGATGACGTCTGCGTCATCCGGTCGATGTCCACCGACATCCCGGCGCATGAGTTTGCGACGCTGATGATGAACACCGGTGCTGGACGGTTGGTGAAGCCGTCCTTCGGCTCCTGGGTGACGTACGGTCTCGGCACGGAGAACCAGAACCTGCCCGGCTTTATCGCTCTAGGTGGCGGGTTGGGCGGTGCGTCCAACTGGCGCTCGGCCTTCCTCCCCGGCGCGTATCAGGGCACGCTGGTCAATAATCCGTCGGCTTCGGTTGACAAGATCATCGAGAACATCAAGAGCCAGCACCTCAGCCTCGCCCGGCAGCGCGAGCAATTGGACTTGGTCAAGGCCTTCAACGAACTGCATCAGGAGAAGCTCGGGCAGGAAGCCCTGCTCGAATCCCGCATCCAGTCCTTCGAACTCGCCTACCAGATGCAGACGGAGGCCACGGATGCGTTCGACATCTCACGCGAACCGCAGAGTGTGCGCGACATGTACGGTGATTCCGCGCAGGGCCGCCAGTTGCTCGTGGCGCGCCGCCTCGTCGAGAAGGGCGTCCGTTTCGTCCAGACCTGGCATGGTGGCTGGGACCATCACACTGCCGTGGGTACGAACCTCCGCAAAAAGGCCGGCGAGTGCGATCAGGCCATCGGCGCTCTCCTCAAGGATCTCAAGCAGCGTGGCATGCTCGATGACACGCTGGTTGTCTGGGGCGGTGAGTTCGGGCGCACGCCGCGTCATGACCGTGGCCAGCGCGGTGAACCGGGTCGCGACCACCACAACAAGGGCTTCTGCTCCTGGGTGGCCGGCGGTGGCGTCAAGGGCGGCCAGACCTACGGTGCGACCGACGAATTCGGCTACAACGCCGTCGAGAACAAGGTGCACATCCACGACCTGCACGCGACGCTGTTGCATGCGCTTGGTTTCGATCATGAGAAGCTCACATTCCGCTACAACGGCCGCGACTTCCGCCTGACCGACGTTTACGGCAGCGTGGTGAAGGACATCCTCAAAGCCTGAGGTGGCCGGCCCGCGATCGTGGATCAAATGATCTTTTCGCCAATCACAGGGCAGGCCAGACGGCCTGCCCTTTTTTGTCCACGATAGCGCCAAACAGGTTGATATTTATCTGGTATCCTTAGTCCGTTCCGTTTCGTCCTACCTTTTGAACATATGAAGCCGTCCTTTTTCGTCCTCGGAGCCGTGACGTCCAGCCTCGCCGTCAGTGCGCTGGGTGCGCCGGCCAAGCTTGATCCCGAACAACTCCAGTTCTTCGAAAAAAAGATCCGGCCCGTGCTCGCTGAGCACTGTTACAGTTGCCACTCCGCCAAGGCCGAGAAGATCAAGGGCGGCCTCTTGGTGGATAGCAAGGAAGGCCTGCTCAAGGGCGGTTCCAGCGGCGCGGTGATCATCCCCGGCAAGCCGGAGAAGAGCCTTTTCATCAAGGACATGAAGTCCACCAACCCGGACGACATGATGCCGCCCAAGGGCGACCGTCTGTCGCCGCAGGTGATTGCGGACTTCGAGACGTGGATACGCATGGGTGCTCCTGACCCGCGCAGCGAAGCGAGCGGGGCCATGGCCGTGCTCAAAGTGGACTGGGACAAGACCCGGGAGCATTGGGCGTATCAACCGGTGAAAGCCCCGGCATTGCCCAAGGTGAAAGACTCCAGCAAGTGGGCCAAGAACGACCTCGACAAGTTTGTTCTCGCGAAGTTCGAGGCCAAGGGGCTCAAGCCGTCGCCCTCGGCAGACAAACGCACGCTGCTCCGACGGGCGAGCTATGACCTGACCGGCCTGCCGCCGACCGCGCAGGAAGTGAATGATTTCCTGGCCGACAATTCGCCCAACGCCTTTGAAAAGGTGGTCGACCGTCTGCTCGCCTCGCCCGCGTACGGCGAACGCTGGGGCCGGCACTGGCTGGATGTGGCGCGTTATGCGGACACCAGCGGGGACCGGAATAACAACGTCAAGAACAAGCCGTTGTACCCTTTTGCCTGGACCTACCGTGATTATGTCATCAAGGCGTTCAACGAGGACAAGCCCTACGACTTGTTCATCCGCGAGCAGATCGCCGGTGACCGGCTGGCCTCGGCGGAGCACCGGGAGCCGCTGGCGGCGATGGGTTTCCTCACCGTGGGCAAGCGATTCATGGGCAACGTCAACGAGGTTATTGACGACCGCATCGATGTGATCACCCAGGGGCTCATGGGCGTGACCGCCTCGTGTGCACGCTGCCATGACCACAAATTCGACCCCGTCTCGCAGAAGGACTATTACGCGCTGCATGGCGTGTTCACCTCCTCCATCGAGCCGGCGGACGAACCTGTGGTAGGCAAGCCCAAGTCCGACAAGGACTACGAGGATTTCCAGAAGAAGTCCGAGGAGATCCTGGCCAAGGTCGCCGCAGTGCGCGGCAACGAGGAGGCGCGGTTGCTGGCGGGCTTCCGCAGCGCGGCGGACAAGTATATGATTGGGGTGAGGGAGGCGCAGTTGCCCGGGAACAAGCCCAATCAAGTGCGGGAGAAGCGCGGGCTGGACCTGGACCTCTTTGACCAATGGAGCACCTATCTCAAAGACCCGGCACGCAAGACCGATTCCGTGTTCGGACCCTGGCTGGCCTTTGCAACGTTGAAGGAGGGCGAGTTTGCCGGCTCCGCCGCCACGTTGTCGGCCAAGTACGCCGCAGATAAGACGGTGAACGAATTGGTTGCAAAGATTTTCACCACGCCGCCGGAGAGCATCACCGCGCTGGCTGAGAGCTACGGAAAATTGTTCCGCGAGAACGAAAAGCTGGCCGACAAGTCCGGCCCGCCGGAAGGCGCACGTGGTGAATTGTATGCGGCACTCCACGGTTCGGCCTCGCCGGTTCATATTTCTGACAAGAGCCTGCGCCGCATCGCCGGTGCCGGCCTGGGCAACCGCCAGGCGGCCGAGCAGGCCAAGCTGGAGGAACTGAAGCGCGTTCATCCCGGCAGTCCGCCGCGGGCGATGGCCCTGACGGATTCCGAGAAGCCCAAGGATTCGTTTGTGATGATCCGCGGCGAGCCGACCAACAAAGGCCCGGTCGTGAAGCGTCGCTGGCTGGAGATTTTTGGTGGCTCGGACAGCAAGCCTTTCACCACGGGCTCCGGCCGGCTGGATCTCGCGAAAGAAGTGACCAGCAAGGACAATCCGCTGACCGCGCGCGTATTCGTCAACCGCGTTTGGAACTGGCATTTCGGTGATGCCATCGTCCGCACGATGGGTGACTTCGGGCTGCGTTCCGAACCCCCGTCAAATCAGGAGTTGCTCGATTTCGTGGCCGCCAAGTTCATGGCGGACGGCTGGAGCATGAAGCAGTTGCACAAATTGATCATGCTGTCCGCCACCTGGCAGCAGGTGACCACCGACAATCCGGCGAATTCGAAGATTGATCCCGGCAACGCGCTCTTCTGGCGGCAGAACCTGCAGCGTCTGGACTTCGAATCGCTGCGTGACACGCTGCTGGCCCTGGGGGGCAAGAACGAGTTCGAGGAGCGCGGCGGACCGTCCGATGACCTCGCCGGTTCCGGGCGTCGCACCGTTTACGGTTACATCGACCGGGTGAAGATCGCTGACTCTTTCCGCATCTTCGACTTTGCGAACCCGGACATGACCGCGCCCTCGCGGGTGCTGACGACGGTCCCGCTGCAGGCGCTTTACCTGATGAACAACGGATTCGTGGTGGAGCAGACGCGCAACATTGCTTCGCGTCCGGAGTTGCTCTCCGGCGCCAAGAATGAGGAGAAGGTTGCCTACATGTACCAGCTCTTCTTTCAACGTGCGCCGTCGGCCATGGAACAGAAGCTCGCCCTCGACTACCTGGCAGAACAAGAAGCCAAGTCGGCCCTCGGCGGGGAGGACTTGCATGCGTGGCACTACGGTTACGGCGAATACGATGTTGACGCGAAGAAGCTCACCAGCTTCGAGGCCATGCCGGCGTTCATCCGCGATTCCTGGGTGCTGGCTGACCGCGCTGAGCTGAAGAAGGCTGTGGACCCAAAAGCGGCGAAGAAGGAGAAAGGCGTGGCGACCCTGCCCGCGATTCGTGCCATGTCCTTCTCCGTTTCCCTGAACGCGGTCGGTGGTGTGCCTGGCGACCTCAAGCACTCCGTCGTGCGCCGGTGGGTGGCTCCGCGTGATGGCGTCATCAGCGTTGAGGGCAAACTGGAGCACGACGCCAAGACGGGCGACGGAGTGGAGGCCATCGTGGCACGATCCACGGGCGGACAGTTCGGCTCCTGGCAGGCCGCCGGCAAGGATGTGGTGACGAAGGTGAAGGATATTTCGGTCAAGCGTGGCGACGCGATTGACTTCATTGTCACCAGCCGGGGCAACTCGGAAGATGATGCGTTCCGCTGGGCGCCCGTGGTGCACATGCCGGGGGTGAAGCCGGGCGAAGAATACGTCTGGAATGCCCAGCAGGAATTCAGCGGCCCCATCAAGGTGAAGATTCAAAGCCATCCGTTCACCGCCTGGGAACGCCTCACGCAGGCCCTGCTGATGAGCAACGAGCTGATCTACCTGAACTGACCGGCAATTGGAATCGAGCTTCGAGCTTGAGTCTGGTCAGAATCACAGGCGGTGTTCTTGTGCCGCGTGCCTGTCACGAAATCTCAATAGCGTCGGCAGGTGGCGGTGGGAGTTCGCGTCCTTCCGGCGTCTCCTTCCGGGTGAGAATTCGCACAACGGGAAGCGCGTAATTTGAACCTAGGAAACTGGACTGTGGCCCTCCGGGCTACAGCAGCGACTCTGCGCAAGTGGGACGAAAGCGCATCCGCAATCCTAAGTTGGCGGTGTGACCGCTGCTGGCGGGATGCCTGCGGAGGTTCACCGGGGGAAGTCCGTGTCCGAGGGTGCTCCGGAAGCTGCTTCGAGTGCTGGCTGATTTTCCCTTCTCCCTGCGGATGGGGGAAGGGAAAGTCATGCAACTGGTGTAATTTGCCGGGGCGCTTTGCGAGTTGGTATGCCCCTGAGTTTTTCGCCGCGTTCCTCCCTGTCAGCTTTTCGCGATCCTCGACCGGAAGATCCCGGACCTAACGACGAATGGGGTCGGTAAACTCGAAGGTCGCCGCCATGGCGCGATGCTGTGAACCGCGTCCCTCTTCCGCCTCGGCGTGGACGGGGCGCAGTCCGGTTTGGCTGCAATAGATGTTGTCCAGGCGCAACCAGGCGGGCAGGTGGGCATCACCGGGGAAGGTTGCGCCCACGCCTTGACCGCGTTCGCTGAAAGCTTCGCGCCAGTTGCTCCGATAGATCTGGTAGCAATGGCCGTGCGTCGGCACGTTGAAGTCGCCGCACACGATGAACGGGGCTTTCGCCGCTTTGGTAATCTGCACCATCTGCCGGGCGAGTTCCTGTTGGTGCTGGAAAAAGTGCTCGTTCTTTTCGCGGATCTCGCCGCTATAGCCTGTGCTCTTTCCCAGCATGGCGAGGAGGGCGCTGGGACTTTTTACCGCCATGAGTTCAGAGCGTGGCGTGGGCATGTGAAGCGTGAAGACCAGCAGGGGGCGGCCGTCCACCTCCAGTTCGAACCACGCGGCCAGCCGTACGCGCGGGTCGGCCGGATCGGGCATCGGCAGCACGTCCGCCGCGCGGATGGGGTACTTGCTGATCAAGACGAACTGATCCTGGGCGGCCACGTAGTAGTTGGGGAAGAATTCCGCTGCCCGTGAGCCGTCCCGTTTGGCGTTGGCGTCCTGGAGGGCGATGATGTCCGCCTTTTGCAGTTTGGCAAAATCCTTGTAGCCTTTGTTGTCAGCGTGGTCCTGTCCGATGTTGTTGCTGACCACCTTGAAGGATGTCCCCGACGGGGTAAGGTGATTGTGCCAGCGCAAATCCATGTACCCGAAGACCATGATCGGGATGCACAATGCCAGCGGGATCAGCAGCCGCGCATAGATGAAAATGGCCAGCGCCCCGAGCGGTATGATGGGCAACAGCCACGCCCAGGGTGGCGCGTACATCATCACGCTGAAGAACTCGGAGTTCTCCGCCTCGTTTTCCAGCCCATAGAGGATTCCCAAATAGGCGACGCAGTAGATGGCCGTAACGCCCGTCAGAAGCCAGCGCGCCCAGCCAAGGACCTTTTGACTGATGCTCGTTTCGGCTCCGTGCGGCATGCCGTATTCGCGGGGGCGGGCCTTGCCGGGCGTAGGTGGAACATCGCCCGGGTTCTCCGGTGGGTAATCGCGCGCAGCCATATGGTCGTGTTGCTCGAAGCCGTGCCTTGCAGGCCATCTTGCTATCAGTTGCAAAGAAGTAGTCGGCAGGCAGGCGGAATGCACGGAAAAAGAAACATGAAAATCGGCCTGCCACCTTCTGCAACCGGCTTGCTTTGTACTCCGGAGGGCGCAGACTTTCCGGCCGTAGCCATGCACACTTCCATGCCATCCATCGGGTGTTCCCGCCGCCGCTTCGCCCAACTTGCCGCCGCGGCCTCGCTCGCCGCGTTCGCCGACCCTCGCGTTGCGGCCGGCGGGCCCGTGAAACGCTGGCCCATCATCGGTTTCAGCAAACCCTTTCAATCGTTCGGCCCCGACCAGACTGCCGAAACCGTGGCGGAGATTGGCTGGGATGGCATCGAGTGTCCCGTCCGGGCCAAGGGCCAGGTGCTGCCGGAACGCGTCGAGGAGGATCTGCCGAAGTTCGTCGAGGCTTTGCGCAAACGGGGCAAGGAGATCCACATCATCACGACCGATGTGAAAAACATCGCGCAGCCCACCACGCAGAAAGTCCTCCGCACCGCCGCCAAGCTCGGCATCAAACGCTACCGGCTTTCCTTCTGGAAATATGCAAAGGACAGGTCTGTCCCCGCCCAGCTCGCTGAAATCCGGGCGGAGTTGCGTGACCTCGCCGCGCTGAATCAGGAACTGGGCTTGCAGGCCGGCTTCCAAAATCACTCCGGGGCCGATTATGTCGGCGCGCCGGTCTGGGACATCTGGCAGCTCGTGCATGAACTGGACCCGAAACAGGTGGGTGCGTGTTTCGACATCGGACACGCCACGCTGGAAGGTGGTTACTCGTGGCCCACCACGGCCCGTTTGATGGAACCACATTTGAGCGCCGTGTTCGTGAAGGACTTTGCGTGGAAGAAAGGCGAGAAGGGGTGGAAGGCCGAGTGGTGTCCGCTGGGCGAGGGCACGGTGAACAAGAGCTTCTTCGCCTGGCTTAAACAGACCTCGTTCAACGGCCCAATTTCGCAGCACCACGAATACGATCACGGCGAAGGCAAACCCATGATCGCCAAGATGCAGCAGGACCTCCGCGTCCTGCGCGAATGGCTGGGTGTGTAAGAAGCCTCCCATGAGCACCGAACCCATCATCGCCACCTATTCCATCGTTGCGTTTGATCCCGCCACCGGCGATCTCGGGGTCGCCGTGCAAAGCAAGTTCTTCGGGGTCGGCACCGTCGTGCCCTGGGCCCGGGCAGGAGTGGGAGCTGTGGCCACGCAGTCCTCGGCGAACATCACCTACGGTCCACGTGGTCTAGATCTGCTTGCCAACGGCAGCACGCCGGAGCAAGCCGTGCGCCTGCTGACTGAGACCGACGAGGGCCGTGACAGCCGGCAGCTGGGGATTGTCGATGCCAAGGGCCGGGCCGCCAGCCACACCGGCAAAGCCTGCAACGCCTGGGCTGGACACATCGTCCGCCCGAACTATGCCGTCCAAGGAAACATCCTCGCGGGCGAAGCCGTGGTGAAGGCGATGGCCGAGGCGTACGAAAAGGCCCAATCGGTCGAAGGCAGCGAGCTGGCCGACTGGCTGGTGGCGGCACTTCACGCCGGAGAAGGGCAGGGGGGCGACATCCGTGGTCGCCAGTCTGCCGCACTGCTCGTGGTGCGGGAGAAGGGCGGCTTCGGGCGCGCGACCGACCGTTATGTTGATGTGCGCGTGGACGATCACCCGGACCCGAATGTCGAGCTTTCGCGTTTGCTCGAGATCCACAAACGCTTTTATCCTAGCCTCCATCGGAATCGTCCTGCCCGCTGATGCCTGTTCCCGCCAAGTCTTCGTGGCCCCGGCGTCTGGCACTGCGCGTGGGCCGGGCCGGGCTGATTGTGGTTGCCGTGATGGCTGTGCTGGCCTTCACTGAAACCATGCCCATGAACCTCGGCCTGACCAACGGCAAGTTGGCCCCGTGTCCGGACTCGCCCAACTGTGTCAGCAGCTCGGCGACCGACATCAGGCACGCGATTGCCCCGTACGCGCTGGACCGCTCGCTGGGCGCGGCCAAGGAGGAGTTGCGGCAAGCCGTCGCCCGGATGCCCCGCACGAAACTCATCACGGACCACGACAATTACCTGCATTTCGAATTTCGCAGTCTGATTTTCCGCTTCGTAGATGACGTGGAATTTCACCTCGATGCGGTGACAAATACGATCCAGGTCCGTTCCGCTTCGCGTGTGGGCTATTACGACCTCGGTGTGAACCGTCGCCGGATCGAGAAGCTGCGGGCCTTGTTGCCGCCCGGCATGCAAACTGCCGGTCCCGTTCCTGCGGGAAGGTGATTTGATGGATATCGTGCGAGGGCTGTGAAGTAAGCTGAGAATGCTTCGGTTCCAACTGCCTGCTTCGCTTCCTTGGCGGCCTTCGCGCGACATGGTCGGATTCGAGGTTGCCATCGCTGCACGTTGACGGGGCACGGGACCGGGGTTTTACTTTCGGCGTGAAGCCCATTCTCAGTTTGCTGCTGGTTGCAGCGTTAGGCTGTGCCGTTGCCTCAACTTGCCGAGGCCAGGTGGTCAACCGTCCGCCGGTGCCGGAGTGGATTGCCGAGGCTGACGGACGCCCCGGCCAGGGCGCCTCTTTTCAAAGGGAGTTCGTTGCGCCCCCGTCCTTGTTGAAGGCCGTGCTCTCGGGCGCGGCCGAAGGTCAGGTGGAAGTTCAGCTCAACGGGGTGCGCATCGGCGAGTTCTCCAGCGCGGCGAAGGCGACCGGGTTCGACGTTACAGGGCGGGTGAAGCCCGGCCAGACGAACCTGCTCGTGGTGCGCGTGGTCAATCCAGCCGCCGCTCCCGCGATCGCGGTGCTCCTGGAGTTGAACGCCGATGTCGCCCGGCAAAGCTGGCTCATCTCGGATGCAACCTGGCTGGCGGGGCTCAAACCCGCCCGCAGCCTCGGGCGTGCCGATGCGCGCGCCGGGGCAAATCCCTTCTCGGCGGACAAGGCGATCGATGCCTACAACAGTTGGAAGCTCGCGTCCGGGGCAGGGCAGGCGACCGATCCTGCCACGTTTACGGTGTTGCCGGGTTTCAAGGCCGAGTTGGTTCGCAGCGCACTGCCGGAGGAAGGTTCGTGGATTGCGATGGCCTTTGATCCGCAGGGACGGCTCACGCTGGCGCGCGAGAAGAAAGGGCTGCTGCGGCTCTCGCTCGACTCCGCCGGCGTCTCGAAAGTCGAAGTCATCAACGACACACTGCTCGAATGTCGCGGACTGCTCTACGCCCACGGCGCGCTCTACGCGAACGCGAACAACTCCAAAACCCTCGTCCGCCTCCGCGACACCAAGGGTACCGGCCAGTTCGACGAGATCACCGAGCTGCTCAAGACCGAGGGCGGCGTCGGACATGGGCGCAATCACCTCAAGCTCGGGCCGGATGGCTGGCTGTGGATCGCGCACGGCAACAATGTCCAACTGCCGAAGAACCTGTCCACCAACTCGCCGCTGAAAAACTTTGCGCACGACCGCCTCATCCCGTGCCCGTGGGACGCGGGCATGTTCGACGGCGATGTGAATTTGCCTGCGGGTCATATCCTCCGCATGAAGCCCGACGGCAGCGAGGTGCAGCTCTGGGTCGGCGGCCTGCGCAACCCACTCGACGTTGCCTTCAATGAACACGGCGACGCGTTCACCTTCGACGCCGACATGGAGTGGGACGTGGGTTGCCCGTGGTACATGCCTAACCGCGTGCTGCACATCGTGCCCGGCGCGGACTACGGCTGGCGGCGCGGCACCGGACGCTGGCCCGCGTGGTATCCCGACACGCTGCCCAGCGTGGTGGACATCGGCCTCGCGTCGCCCACCGGCGTCATCTTCGGCCACGGCTCGAAGTTCCCGGCGAAGTATCAAAAAGCCCTCTTCCTCTGCGACTGGGCCTACGGACGCATCCTCGCCGTGCATCTGACGCCGCAAGGGGCGAGCTACACCGGCACGAGCGAACTCTTCGTCGGTGGCCGCCCAATGAACGTGACTGACGCGTGCATCGGTCCTGACGGCGCGATGTGGTTCACGACAGGCGGGCGCGGGACGCAGTCGGGGTTGTATCGCATCAGTTTTCAAGGCGACTTGCGAAGTTCGGCCCTAGCAATTCTTACCAAGCCGGAGGAGGCAAGGTTCATTGAAGAGGCCGTAACTTTGCGTAAAGAGGGCGAAATATTTAGCTCCTTCCCAGGAGGTTACTTAACGGGTCATGATTTTGATACTCATGGTTTTAAGAAGAGCCTCATTTTTCCAGATAAATGGGTGCAACACGCCGCGCGGGTTGTCATGGAGAAAATGAACGCAACAAGCTTGTCCAATTACTGGTCAATCGCTCCTGACGGCAAAACTCCACTGCGCCCGATGCTTGCCTTCCTCCGGTCCGCCAACCTTTCAGGCCGGTCAGGGGAGACAGTCGATAGGATTGTAAGATTGATTTCGAGGTCTGACTTCGCTGCCTTTGGAGAAGAGGAACGCTTAATAAGTCTTCGCGTCCTCGCCCTCACCCTCATCCGCCTCGGCCCGCCCGATGAAGCCCAACGGCAGGCCAGTTTGAAATGGCTTGAGCCGCTTTACCCGAACGCCAGCCCGCGCGTGAATCAGATGCTCGTCGAGCTGCTGGTCTATCTGCGCTCGCCGCAGGTCATCGCCAAGACCATGCCGCTGCTGCGTGCCGCGACCGCGAGCGAGGACTTGCTGCTCTACCCGTTCTACCTCCGCTACGCCCGCGAAGGGTGGACGCTGGACGCACGCCGCGCTGTCTTCGACGCGCTCGACCGCGCCGAGCGCCTCTCCGGCGGGCGCACCTATTTCACGTCCATCGCGAACGTCCGCAAGGAAATCCTGGCCTCGCTTACGCCAGAGGAGCGCACCGCACTCGGCCGGAACGCGGGCAGCCTGCCCGCCGCCGTGAAAGCGAATTTGCCAGCCGTCCCTCCGCCGCGCTTTGTGAAAGACTGGAAGCTCGCCGACCTCGAACCCCGCCTCGCTGAAGTCGGCAAGGGTCGCAGTTACGAAGGTGCGCGCACCGCATTGATCACCGCCCAGTGCATCCTCTGCCACCGCGTCAGCAACGATCCCGCGTTCCCAAACAGTGTCATCGGCCCGGAGTTGCTGGCCGTGGGGGCTCGTTTCAACCGGCGCGATTTGCTCTTTCACATTCTCGAACCGAGCGCGGTGATCGACGAAAAATTCCGCCAGACGCGCCTGCTCATGAAGGACGGCGACGACGTGAGCGGCATGGTCGAACGCGAGGCGGACGGGAAGCTCTTCGTGCGCCCCAGCCCGTTGGAGGACAAGCTGGTGGAAGTGCCGCTGGCCAACGTCCGTGAGCGCCGCCTCTCCGAAGTCTCGCCCATGCCCACCGGCCTGCTCAACAGCCTGCGTCTCGAACAAATCCTCGACCTTCTCGCCTACCTCGAATCCGGCGGCGACCCCAAGCACCGCGACTTCCAACCGTAGTCGCAACCTTCAGGTTGCGCATCAATCTTCGTGGCGGCAGGCATCCTGCCTGCCGTAGAGCCGGGCGTCCCGCCCGGCGGAGGAAAGGCCACCCAGAAGAAAGACCATTTGAACTTCGCAGCCCACCATTCGCTGGTTGCGTTCCATCCGGGTGGCAGGATGCCACCCTCTACGTCAGGCGGGACGCCTGACGCCACATCGATAGGGTGCTTTGACGCGCAGGCTGAAGCCTGCGACTACTTGATCACGTTTTCCTTGCCTTGCTCCGGCGGTCTTTCCACTCTCTGCGTGTCGCCACAAACTATGAGCACTGATTCAGCCTTCTCCCGTCGTTCCTTCCTCACTGCCGCCGCGACTGCCGTCGCCGGGGCCGCCACTGCTGCCGACCGCGATTGGACCGGTAAGATCCCCACGCGTTACCCGGACCCGGACATCATCTCGTTGGACAAGCGCTTCAAGGCCAAGCTGGGTAACACGCCGATCCAACGGCTCTATCACAACCCCAACATGCTCTGGGCGGAAGGTTGCGCGTGGAACGCCGTGGGCCGTTACCTGCTCTGGAGCGACATCCCGAACAACGTCCAGATGCGCTGGCTCGAAGAGGACGGCCACGTGAGCACCTTCCGCAATCCGGTGAACAACACCAACGGCAATACCTTTGACTATCAGGGCCGCGAGTTGAGTTGCGAACATTTGACCCGCCGGGTCGTGCGGCATGAACACGACGGTTCAGTAACCGTCCTGGCTGACAAGTTCGGCGGCAAACCCTTCAACGCGCCCAACGACATCGTGGTGCACCCGAACGGTGATATCTGGTTCACCGACCCCGGCTACGGTGGCTTGATGAACTACGAGGGTGAACGCCTGAAGTCCACCAGCGTGCAGCCGAATCAAAAGGAAGCCATCTACGTCATCGACGGCAAGACCGGCAAGATCGAGAAAGTGACGGACGAGGCGTTCAAGCCGAACGGCCTGTGCTTCTCGCCTGATTACAAAAAGCTCTACGTGGCGGACACCGGGGCGAGCCATTATCCCGAGGCGCCGAAGAACATCTGGGTGTTCGACGTGGACGGGAAGAAGCTCAAGAATCGGAAGGAGTTCACGTCGATGAAGCTCAAGTTCAAGCGCGATGGCCAGGAGGTCGAAGACGCGGGATTCGCTGATGGCATCCGCTGCGACGTGGACGGCAACATCTGGGCCGCTTCCGGTTGGGTCGGCGCGGGCTACGATGGCGTGCAAATCTTCGCCGGTACGGACGGACAGCGCATCGGGCAGATTCTGCTGCCGGAAATTTGTGCCAACATTTGCTTCGGCGGGGCCAAACGGAACCGGCTGTTCATGGCCGCGAGCACCTCGCTCTACGCCGTGTACGTGGAGACGCAGGGCGCTCATATCACCTAGGCGGAGCGTCCGTCTGCGACCCGGCGAGTGGTTTCGCACTCGAAAATTATGAAAGCAATTCGCGCAGTCGCCCTCGTCGCCTTCGTGGCGATGTCTTCCACCGTCCGGTCTCAAACCAAGTCGTTGCCTCCTGCGGCGGAAGCGACCGCCGCGCTGATTGAGGCTTCCAAGATTGTGTCGCTGGCCAGCGAGGCAACGCTCCGGGTGGCCGCCGACCGCGCCGTGGTAAAGGTCTCGGTCACGACCGAGGGGAAGACTTTGTCGGAAGGGCTGGAGAAGAACCGCAAGCTGCGGGAAGCGCTGGTCCAGACCCTCGGGAAACAGGGCATTCCGGCGGACCGGATTCGCTCGGCCCGTTTTTCCTCCACACCGCAGACCGGCATGTTCAGCTCAAAGGTGAAGAGCAATCGCGTTGATAATCAGGTGAAGATCACCATTGAAAACGACACTGAGTTTCAGGCGGTGGCCGCAGAGGTGGATTCTCATCCAGAAATGACCTATCAGGGATTGGAACCGGTGGACTCCAAAGAAGCCGAGCACAAGGCCGCTGCGTTGGCTCAGGCGTGCGAAAACATCAATGGGAAAAAGGCGGCAGTCGAGCAGTCCTTCCACATCCGGCTTGCTCCCGCCCGGCTGGGAGGGGTTGAAACTGGCGTGCCACCGCCGTTCACACAGTTGGGGCCGCTGGTCGGGCAGGGAGGGACAGCCCCATCTTTATCTCCCGATGCGACTCTCCGGATCAACGCTCGTGCCTATGAACAACGCGGCGACGAGGGGCTCGGCTTTGGCGAGAAATCCTATCGGGCGATAGTCTCCGCAGAGTTTCAAATTGTGAGGTAGCTGGAGGGTAGCTGTTTTGGGGGCGTCAAATCCGAAACACCTCCAGGAGGTAGGTTGGCGCACCAACGGGAATCGTTTTGTTTGTGGAAAGGCTTAAAGTAAAGACTCAATCTGAATGGGTGGGTTATCCGTTGGTCCGTTAGGAACCCGGAGCCATTTCAGAGGACCTTGTCCCAGTCATCGGACGAATGCATTTAACCACAAGCTGTTGCGTTTCCTCCGGGGTTGCGATTCAGGAATTCCCCTAGGAATTGCGACTAGACTTCAACTGGTTGACTTGGCAAAACTTGAGCGATGACATGGAGGGGATGGGTGTGTCGGCGTAACGTGGTTTGTGTGCCTCATGGCATGTTTTATCGTTTGAAATTCGTGCAGTTCTTAGCGCTGCTGGTCGGCCTCGTTCTAAACGCGATGGCTGCTCCCGGTGGGCTGGATGCTGCCTTTAATCCAGGGACGGGTGCAGACGGCAACGTTCAAGTGATTGCCATCCAGCCCGATGGGAAGCTGCTCCTCGGTGGTGCATTCAGCATTTTCAATGGGACGGCGCGGAGCCGCGTGACGCGGTTGAATCCTGATGGGTCGGTGGACACGAGCTTCATTCCGCCGGGTAACATTGATGGCACCGTGTACGGCATGGCCTTGCAACCGGATGGCAAGGTGGTCATTGGCGGCAACTTCTACGGGCTGAGCGGCTCGAACAACCGGAGCATCGCCCGTCTCAATCCTGATGGTTCGTCAGATACATCCGGCAACTGGGCCAGCAACGGCGTCAAAACCGACGGAGCGGTCAATGTGGTGTACCTCCAGCCGGACGGGAAAATCCTCATCGGTGGCACCTTTGGGCAGGTCAATGGAGTCCTTCGCAATCGGCTTGCCAGGTTGAATTCCGACGGGACCTTGGATTCGAGTTTCAATCCTGCTGGCGGGCCGGGCGGAGCCGTGGCGGCCATCGCGGTTTAAGCCGATGGTCGCATTTTGGTGGGTGGACAGTTCAGCACTTTCAACGGACAGGCACATAGTCCCGTGGCCCGCCTGAATGCGAATGGTACACTCGATACGAGTTTTGATTCCGGTCTGCTCATCAACGGATACGTGGCCTGCATCAATCTGCTGGCCAACGGCAGTGTGCTGCTGGGCGGCGGCATCAGTGCGGGTAACAACAGCCGGATGGTGCAACTGACGGCGAACGGAACGCTGGATACGAGTTTCAATGTTGGCAACACGATCAATTCCGAACTGCTTGCGGCCGCAGTGCAGGGGGACGGGAAGATTGTCATCGGCGGATATTTCTCGACCATCAATGGCGTCAGCCGCGTGGGCATCGCGCGGTTGAATGCCAACGGCAGCCTGGACACAAGTTTTGATCCGGCCGCGGGCTTGAACGATCTGCCTTATGCCGTGGTGTTGGATGGTTCCGGGCAGGTGGTCGTGGGTGGCAAGTTCACCCGGGCAGGTGGCCAGGTGCAAAATCACATCGTGCGACTGGACAACCTTTCGGCTCCCGGCATCACGAGACAACCGCAAAGCGTGCTGTCGGTCGCCGGAGCGAACGTGACTTTCAGCGTGACGGCTGCCGGTGGCCAGCCGCTGGGTTATCAGTGGTATTTTAACGGGGTGAATCCGGTAGGGGCCAACGCTTCGACGCTGACCTTGTTGAACGTGCAGGCGGCCGATGTGGGCAACTACACGGTGGTCGTTACTAACGCGTTGGGCAGTGTGACCAGCAGTGTGGCGGTGCTGGTACTGGGCACCGCTCCGGTGGTCACCTTGCAACCGGTGAGTGTGACGAACAACGCAGGTGACACGGTCAGCTTCACCGCCACCGGAACCGGGGCTCCGGCCGTCAGCTATCAGTGGCAGTTCAATGGCACGAATCTGTCCGGTGGGACCGGGGCGACGTTGACCCTGGCCAACGTGCAAATCGCCCAAGCGGGCAGCTACAGTGTGGTGCTCAGCAACGCGCTGGGCACCGCCACCAGCACCGCCGCCACGCTGACCGTGCTTACCGCGCCGGTGATTCTCACGCAGCCGCAAACGCAGGGCGTACCCTTGGGCGTGGACGCGACCTTCAGTGTTGCCGCCGTGGCGAACCCTTCACCCAGCTACCAGTGGCGCACCAATGGCGTGCCCGTGCCGGATGCCACCAATGCCACGTTCACTGTTGCCAATGTCCAGCTCGCCCAAAACGGATGGGTGTTTTCGGTGGTGGTGAGCAATGCGCTGGGCACGGTGACGAGCACGGATGCGACGCTGGTCATTGCCAATCAGCCGGTGATCACCTCCCAGCCGCAAGGTCAGACTTTGATCCGCGGAGGGACGGCGGTCTTCACCGTGATTGCCGCCGGCACCGGGCCGCTGACCTACCAATGGAAGTTGAACGGAACGAATGTTGCAGGTGCCACTGCGACGACCCTCACGCTTACCAACGTGCAGGTTTCGCAGGCCGGTAATTATGTCGTGGCCGTGAGCAATGCGGCCGGTGGGGTGCTCAGTTCCGTGGCGGCCCTGGCGGTGGTGGATGTCCCGGGGGCGGGCAGCCTCGACAGCGGCTTCGATGTGGGCACAGGCGGAAACGCTCCCGTGTATGCCATGGCCCAGCAGCCCGATGGCCTGCTCGTCATCGGCGGCGCCTTCGACCTCTTCAATGGTGCGGCCTTGCGCCGCATCGCCCGGCTCAAGGCCGATGGTTCACTGGACCCGGCCTTTAGTCCCGGCACCGGGGCGGACGGCTCGGTGTATGCCGTCGCGTTGCAGGCAAACGGGCAAATCGTGCTGGGTGGCAGCTTCTTCAATGTTAATGGCGTGAGTCGTCGCAGCATCGCACGGCTTAATCCGGACGGTTCCATGGACACGAGTGACAACTGGAAGAGCAACGGTGCGCGCACGGATGGAAATGTGAACGCCGTCGTGATCCAGCCGGACGGGAAGATTGTCATCGGCGGCACGTTCAGTGCGGTCAACGGGGTCGCGCGCAACCGGCTTGCGCGCTTGAATCCGGACGGCACCCTGGACACGACCTTCGTGCCGGGAGGTGGCCCGAACAACGCGGTGCTCGGGCTGGCTTTGCAACCGGATGGCTTGCTGCTAGTGGCTGGCCAGTTTAATTCCTATAACGGTTCGACGCATTGTCCCATCGCCCGGATTTACACGGATGGTTCGCTGGATTCGACTTTCGGGGCGGGCTCCAGTTTGGTTGGGTATGCTGAAGCAATCGCGGTGCAGCCGGATGGCAGCATTTTGGTGGCCGGTGGACTGAGTTCAGTGGATGGCCGGAACAGCAAGTTGCTGCGCCTGAATTACGATGGCACGCGTGACGCAACTTTTCTGACGGGGAACAAGTTCAACTCCGACGTGCTGACGGTCGCCGTGGATCCCTCGGGCAAAATTCTGGTTGGCGGCTACTTCACGACGGTTGGTGGGGTTTCACGGAACGGGGTCGCGCGGATGAACGCAGATGGCACGCTGGACACAGGCTTTGATCCTGGCACGGGGGCGGACAACTTGGTGTATGCCGTGCTGAGTGACTCCTCGCGGCGCGTGGTCATTGGCGGGGCCTTCACCCACGTCAACGGGGTGTCGCGCAGCCGCGTGGCCCGTCTCTACGGGGATGTGCAGCCGGTGTTCTTCGCCGCGCAACCCCAGAGCATCACCGTGGCGGCGGGATCGCCCGCGAGCTTCAGCGTGACGCTGCTGACTTCGGGCACGGCAACGCCGCCGAACTATCAGTGGCGTTTCAACGGTATGAATCTGCCGGGCGAGACCAACCCCACGCTGACGATTCCCGCCGCGTTCAAGACGAATGCCGGTGTCTATGATGTGGTGGTCAGCAACTCCATCGGGAGAATCATCAGCAGCCCGGCCACGCTCGCCATCGCGAAGAGTGTCCCTGTGGTCACCTGGTCAGCTCCGGCGAGCGTAACTTATGGCACGCCCTTGAGCGCGACGCAGCTCAACGCGGCCGCCTCCGTGGCGGGTACTTTCAGTTTTCAACCGGCGAGCGGCACGGTTCTCAATGCAGGTCCGAGTCAGAACTTGGTGGCTGTGTTCACCCCGAGCGACACCGATGACTATAGCAGTGTGACGGTCACGCAGCGGGTCACCGTCCTTACCGTTCCGCTGACCATCAAAGCGGATGACAAGGCCAAGTATTACGGCGATCCGTTGCCAACGTTCACGGCCAGTGTCGTCAGCCTCATCCTGACCGGGGATGGCAGTGAATCCGGAGCTGCGCTGAGCCTCGGGTTTGACCCGGCGGTCCTGCGTTACCTTGGTGCCACCTCCGGCTCCGGTGCAACGGGGGGCGCACTGATCGTCAATGACCAGCTCGCGGGCAAGGGGAAGCTCGGCCTGGTCCTGGCGCTGCCGGCCGGTCGAACCTTGGCCGCTGGCGCCCACGAAATCGTCCGCCTCACGTTTGCCGTCACCGTCACGCCGCCGGCCAACACGCCGCTCGTGGTGAACTCCGACCAGCCCGTGGTGCGCGAAGTCACCGATGTGAACGCGAATCCATTGCCCGCACAGTTTTCCAGCGCCAGTTTCCCCATCATCCTGCCGCCGTACTTGAAACTGCTGGCCATGCGCCGTGCCACCGACGGCACCCTGCAATTTGCCTTTGGCGCGCGGGACCAGAGCGCGGTGACGCCAGCGCAACTGGCGCGGTTGCAGGCCTGGTTCACGCGCGATATTGGACGCGGGACGTGGGAACTCCTAACTAACGCGCTGACCCTGAAAAATGGGGCCGTGCAGTTGCAAGACCCCGATGCCGCCAGCGCGGGTTTCCGTTTCTACAAAGTAGTTGAAACCCCCTGAGGTCGCGGGAAGATGGGGAATGGGTGAGGATTATCGCAACGAGCAGTCCGCGCATTGGAACCGGAACCGTCTCGCGCTGGCCTCCGTCTCCATCACGCGGGGCAACCTGCTGTCACCGCTGCAGGCTGATGCGCCGGTCTTACCCAATGGTTGGAGGACCTGACCCAGCCTCGCCGGGCCGCCATTTGAGGGG
Source organism: Pseudomonadota bacterium (assembly GCA_009924135.1). Taxonomy (GTDB): domain Bacteria; phylum Verrucomicrobiota; class Verrucomicrobiia; order Limisphaerales; family SXTU01; genus SXTU01. The sequence goes on from RFSE01000060.1 coordinate 20,225, forward strand.
TTCCACAGGACCCAGCATGAAGGTGTAAATGGCGGACCCCGTGAGGACCACCCCGGCGGAGACCGCGAAGGCCCAGAAGTACTGGCCGGTCTGCTGCACCACCAGCCCTGTGATCGCCGGGGCCGCGACGCCCGCCATGTTGGCGATGCAGTTTTGCAGCCCGGTCCATTTGCCGACCGCTGAAGGTCCGGCGATGGTCTGGGAAATCGCCCAGTGGCTGGAGGCAAAGATCCCGTAACCCAGACACGCCAGCATGAGGATGACCATGGCGGGAATTGTCCCCGGCACGAACACCACGCCCAACACCACGGTGGCAAAGCCGAGCCCATATTTGGCGCAGGCTTTGCGGACCTGGGTCGGCGTGGCTCCGCCCGTGATCGCCCGGTCTGCCAGCCAGCCGGTTACCATCGTGGCCGCAGCGGTGACGCAATACGCAGCGGCGCTCACCCAGGCCATCTGATCCATGGAGAGTCCGCGTTCCTTGACGAGGTAGGACGGCAGCCAGGTCAGCAGGAAATACCAGAAGTAATTGCCGCAGAATTGTCCCAGGAAGGTCGCCCAGGCCGCCCGTTGGGCCAGAATTTCTAAAAAACCAGGGCCGTCGCCTGAGCCGGTCTGGCCGGGGGCGCGTCCCCGGGGCATCCACCAGAACCACGCCGGCAGCCAGAGCAGGCCGCCCAGTCCCAGGATGACAAACACGGGGCGCCAGCCATATCGGGCCATGAGCAACCCGCCTGCCAAGGTGCCCAATGCCGGTCCCAGCTTGGTGCCGGCATCAATCAACGCGTTCACCAGGCCGCGTTGTTGCTCGGGGAAATGTGCGGAGACGATTTTGGAGTAACACGGGTAGGCCACGGATTCGCCCACACCCAGCAATAAACGGAACGCGAACAAGGCGGCGAAGGTGTCTGCCCAACCGGTCGCCGCTGTGGCGATTGACCAGGCGAAGAAACCGGCGGCCATCACCCACTTGACCTCGTAGCGGTCCACCAGCCAGCCGGACGCAATTTGCAGCAGCGAGTACGTCCAGAAAAACGCCGACAGCAGCCACCCCAGTTTGTCCGGGGCAATTTTCATCTCCGGCCCCAGCAGCGGGGCCGCCGTGGAAAGGCTGCCGCGATCAATGTAGTTGATGGCCACGGAGACGACCATTAACGCAAGCACGGCCCACAGGGTGCGTGGAATGTGCGAACGGAGCGCCGGCGGCTGAATGGTCGCGCTCATGGCTGGAAGATTGTTCGACCGCTGGTGGTCATCGCAGCAGTCGGTGTCTCAGGGTTTGGTCTGAGCCTTCAGCCGCTCAGCAGCAGCGGCATGCTCCCGAGCGAGATCGGGTTTGCCCTGTTTGGTGAAGGCTTCGGCGAGTTGCGCGTGAGCATCAGCACTTTCGGGCTCAAGCTCTACGGCACGGAGGAGATGTTGGATTGCTTGTGGCAGGTTTCCCTGGCCTGCGAGGGCGACGCCGTAGTTGAGGTGGGCGCCGGCGTGGTCCGGTTTGAAACGCAAGGCTGATTCAAACGCCGCCGCTGCCTCATTCCAATGGGTGAGGCGGGCGAGGGCATTGCCGAGGTTGTAATGAAGCTGAAAAGTCGCGGTAGCCGGGCTGAGCGTCAGGGCTTCGCGGTAGCTGGCAACGGCGCTGGCGTCGTCTCCGAGATCGGCGTGGGCATTCCCGAGCTTTAGGAGTGCCTGACTGCGATAGTGCGGGCTGCGCAGCTTGGCCGCCATGTCGGTGAAGAACGGCAGGTCGCTCTGCCAGATGGCGGTTTGCCGCCAGCTCAGGCCGGCCAGAAAGATTGCCAGCGCCACCCCGCCAGCCAGCACGGAAGAGGGTTTCAACCGTGCCTGCGCCAGTTGCCACAGTCCTCCCGTCACCAAGGCCGCCCAGAGGATGCCATCAATGATGCTGTAACGGTCATGGGGATAATGCGGCCGTTCCGTGAGCCCGAGCATCGGCACGAGCAGGCCGAGATGGGCGAGCCAGAGGGCAAATACTCCGGGCCAGATGCGCCGCTTGGCGAAGAGGACAACAGTCACCAGCAGCACCCCAAACGTGCTGAGAACAAACTCGGGTTCGGTGAACCGGCTTTCCATCAATTGAGGATAGACTGGACAGAGATTCGCCGGCAGGAAGGGCTTCCAAGCGTAATAGGCCCACAGATAGAAAGCCTGCATCGTGCGGGCGAACGGAGAAAAATTTTCCAACGTTACGGGCTTGTCCCACGTGCCGGTCATGTGAAAGCGGCCATAGACGGTGCCAGCCACGAGCAGGAGGGAAATTCCGAGAAAGGGCACCTTCTCGCAGATCAAGTGGCGCAGGTCGGCCAACGATTTCCAGCGGCGCAGCGGGAAAAAATCCAAGGCCAGCAGTGCGGCGACAAAACCCAGCACGATGGGATAGGCCAGCACGGCGAGCGCGAACAGGCCCACGGGCAACCACCAAGCCCGTCGCTGTTGCGCGAAGGCCAGCTCCGGCGCGTGCGCCCGCAGATAGCTCAGGGTCGAAAGCAGCAGAAATAACAGCGATAATCCGTACGGCAGGCCGGTCACCCACGCGACGGGTTCGACGCGCAACGGATGCACCGTCCAAAACAAGGCCCCCAGCGCGGCGAACAAATCGGAGGGAAATTGCGAATTGCGAATTGCGAATTGCGAACTGGCGATGCCCGTCTGCTGCGAGTTGGGCGGAGCGGAAAGTTGCAGCAGGCGGCGCAACAGAAGAAACACCAGGACGGCGTTGGCGCAATGCAGGAGCACGTTCGCCAGATGGTAGCCAAACGAATTCAGGCCGAAGCACTCATACGTCACCGCCCACGCAAGCCACGACAAGGGCTTGTAACGGATGGCCTGTTCGAAGTCCGTGAACATCCATCGGAGGTTCTCTCCGGTCAGACCCTGCACGTGCGGGTTTTCGAAAACGTTGATGTCGTCGTCCCAGCGCAGAAAGCCCGCTTCGAGCGTGTTGAAGAACACCACGAACACGATGGCAACGAGCCCCAAAATCAGGGCGGTGGTGCGGTGGTGCGGGCGCATGGCGGTCAGGGCAGGGGAGGTGGGGGATTGAGGTTGAGATTGCGAGTAAGAGCAAGAGTAAGCGGGTGGTGCGTTGCCAAGGTTTTACTCTGCTTCATAATCATTATCTCTCTTAATTTTCTTCCCCATTTCTCAGTCCCATTCCCAAGCATCCGCATGGGTGAACAGGCTCGTGTTCAACAGGGTCTTCACCCCAAACGCCGCTTCGTTCACCGAGCCAAGCGCGACTCGACCGCGCTCAATCGTCAGCGTCGGCCAGCCGGCGGGGCTGGGATGGTAGAGGTCGAAATGAGTGCGCAGTACATCCTCCTGCACGGAACGCGGGAACTCCGCCAGGCCCGCGTTGTAGTGGTGGCCGTTGCGTTCGACGCTTTTGATGCCGAGCGTGGCGCATACGGCGAGGTCTTGAAGCAACGCCACCGGGCCGACGTTGCAGAGGTCCTCACCGCTCATCAGCAGCGGGCGTACCGGTTTCCGTCGTTGGCGGTGTTCGAGCAGGCACCGGTTGGCGATGCCCTTGATCACGCCTTTGCAGTTTTTGTGGCTCGTGCCGTCGTAGCCCAGGGCGAGCGCGGCGGGCAGGCTGTGCAGTTCCCCGTCGGATTCGTCGATGATGAAGGGCGGACGATCCGGCCAGTCCGCCAGTGCGGTGGCGGCGTTCCGGTTGAGCGCGACGGAACGGTGCAAAGGCTGCTCGACGAAGAGCAGTTTGGTGAGAAAGCCCTTAAGAGCATCGTCCGCCCGCAACGTTTCCCAGAACTGGCGAAACTCGGTAAACGATCGGAACTGCTCGTTCCCATCCAGCGAGAACGCGTAATCCTCTCCGCATTCCGTCCGCAGGACCTCCGCGATCCGGCGCAGGCGTTCGAGGTCATGCGCCGGCTCGCCGTTCACCTTGAGCTTGAAGTGACGCAACCCGTAGAAGCGGATGTTCGCTGCGAGCGATTGCGGCAGTCCGTCTGACAATTGCTCGCCCCGCGCGATGTCCACGTCCGTCAAGGCATCGCTCAGGCCCACCGTGTGACGCACAATGATTTCGCTGTGCGGGCGCGCGGGCAGCCAGGCAGACGGGGCGAAGCCGGCCAGCTCCGGATGCAGCTCGCCGAGCCGGATGTCGAAGTCGTTGTCGAGCACCGCCCGGTGGAACGGCTTGGCGCTGGCGCGGCAGAAGGCGTCCATCACGGCGCGTTCGACCAGCGAGGTGCCGAAGTGCGCGAGCAGCGGGGGCTTGTTCTCCGCATGAGCCCACGCCGTTTGCGAATCATGCAGTTGGAGCCACAGGTCAAACACGGTGGGCGCGTTTTGGCCTTCCACCGCTTCCAGCGCGACCTCGATCACATCGAGCATTTCGTGAATCTCATCCAGCACGTCCCGCTGCGGGTCCTTGGTGAACCACTTGGGCGGCAGCAAGTCCGCCGATACCCCCAGGACGGGCGGCCGGCCGTTGATCTCCAGCGCCACCCGCACAAACGCCATGGGCATGTGTGTCATGGTGGCGATGCCGTACTTGAACGGCATGCGCGTGTGCAAATTGTGGAGGTGCAAGTCGCCCTCACAGACCCGGATGTTCACGGGCCAATTGTAGGGTGAAGCGGGCCGGAGGGCTAGCTTCCGTCGTCTCCGGCGAATTTTTCGACCTCCTGTGCGGTCGAAGGCTCGCATCCGTAAACCATCAACATGAAACGAACCTTCCTCGCTCCGAGTCTCCTGGCCCTTGTCCTCGTGCTGCCCGCCGTCGCGGCTGATCTGCGCATCGGCATGATCGGCCTCGATACCTCGCACGTGCCGGCGTTTACCGAGATCCTCAACAACCCGCAGAACAAGAAGCATGTCACGGGAGCGAAAGTGGTGGCGGCCTTCAAGGGCGGCAGTCCGGACATCGAGTCCAGCGCCTCCCGCGTGGACGGCTTCACCAAGACGCTTGTTGAGAAATACGGCGTGAAGCTTTACGACTCCATCGAGGAAATGTGCAAGAACGTGGACGCGGTCATGATCGAGAGCGTGGACGGTCGTCCGCATCTGGCGCAGGCGATCCCGGTCATCAAGGCGAAGAAGCCGTTGTTCCTCGACAAGCCCATGGGCGGCTCACTCAAGGACGTGCTGGAAATCTTCCGGCTCGCCAAGGAAGCGAACGTGCCAGTGTGGAGTTCCTCGTCCCTGCGTTACGGCAAGGGCATACCTGCCGTGCGCGGCGGCTCCATCGGCGTGGTCAGCTACGCAGAGACCAGCAGCCCGGCGAGTCTGGAGAAATCACATCCGGACTTGTTTTGGTATGGCATTCACGGCTGCGAAGCGCTCTTTTCCGTCATGGGCACGGGTTGCGAGAGCGTGAAGCGCGGCAAGACCGACGACGGGCGCATCGAAGTCACCGGCAAATGGAAGGGCGGACGTACCGGCATTTTCCGCGAAGCCAAAGGCTACACCGGCATCGCCAAGGGCGACAAAGGCGAAGCCCCCGTTGGAGCCTACGACGGTTACGATCCGTTGATCGCCGAAGTCATCAAGGCCTTCCAGAGCGGTATCGTACCCGTTAAACCCGAAGAGACCATCGAACTCTTCGCGTTCATGGAAGCGGCCGACGAGAGCAAACGTCGTGGCGGCGCAGAGGTCACGCTTGCCGAAGTCCTGAAGAAGGCCGGGAAGTAAACTGGCTGACTTCGGATATCGTGGCTTGGGAAATGGCAGGGGAAATTAAGGGCAGAAAGATTTTGTCCCAATTACTCTGCCCTAAATTCCCCTGTCCCAAATTTTCCGGCCCAAGATCAGTTCCAGCATCCGGGATAAATCCTATTGGCTCGGCCGCAGGATCATTTCCACCCGGGCGCGGAGGATGGGAACGATCTCTTTCTCGAACCAAGAGTTCTTCCTCAGCCAGAGGCGATTGCGCGGGGAAGGGTGCGGCAAGGGCAAGAACCTCGGGAGGTGCTCTACTCCCCGTTTTACTGTTTCGGTGAGCGTTTCCCCGGCGGCATCGCCGAGGTAGTGGGCCTGGGAATATTGGCCCACGAGCAAGGTCAGTTGGACGGCAGGCATCTTCGCCAGCAGCCGGGCGTGCCAGAGCGGGGCGCATTCTGGACGCGGCGGCAGGTCGCCACTGCGGCCTTTGCCGGGATAGCAAAAGCCCATCGGCATGAGTGCGAAATTGGCCGTGTCATAGAAGGCCGTCTTGTCCACGTTGAGCCATGCCCGCAAGTTGTCCCCGCTGGGATCATTCCACGGCACGCCGGTCGCGTGGACTTTCGTTCCGGGAGCCTGGCCGATGATGAGGATGCGGGAAGCCGCGCTGGCGGCGACCACCGGACGGGGCGCTTGCGCGAGAAATGGCGCGCAAAGGGTGCAGCTTGCCACTTCCTGCAGCAGTGCTTTCACGGCGCCTTGCTGGCCGTCCGCTCCGTTGCGTTCTTCCGCACCTTGATCAACACGGGTGAACTGGTCGGCTTGCCTTCACCTGCCTTCGCCGGACCGTTGCGATGGATGACGTGACAGAGGCGGTCCGTCTCGGGCACCCAGCGGGCGCAGCTCAGGAAAATTTTCCGTTCGGTTTCGCCCGCCGCGATTTGCACGCCGTTCAGGCCGATGTCCGACACGATCATGCCGTGAGGAAGATTCTCAATGTCCATGTCCACGAGGTTGGTGTCGCCGTTGCGCACGACGCGCAGCCACGCGGCGACCTCCGTGCCGGGCGCGATGATGATTTCCGGGATCGTGGTGGGAATCGTGCCCACGGCGGCGGCGGGCAGGGGCGACGCCGTGGTTTGCATCGACACAAACACCTTCGGCGCGTCCGCCAGCTTCAGCGTGCCAAAGTCGCCCGCCGGCTTCGTGATCTTCTGGCCATCGACAGTCGCCGTGGCGGTGAGTTTCACCTGCTTCCATGCTTCCGCGTCCGCTTCGGCGGCATCCGTACTGGCGAAGAGCACGCCGATGGCTTCCACATGGCCGGCCTCGACCACGAGTGGGGAGGAGGCAAACCAGCCCTTCGGCAGGCCGCTTACCTCCACCCGCACCGCGCCTTCGAAGCCGTCCGCTCGGTCCAGCTTCACCGTAAAATTCCGACCCGCTCCGCGTGGGATCGACTGGTTCGCTCCCGTCAGCGTGGGCGTGAAGTCGGGCTTCGCTTCCCGTACGACGAGTCGGTAGGCATAGCGGTCGCCGCCAAATCCCTTGGACTCCGTGACGCGTACGACGTAGCTGCCGTCGGCGGGCGGGGTGAAGTACACGCGCGAGTCGGTGCCCAGCTTGCGCTCGCCGTCATCGTCGTTTGCATAAACCAACTTGAAGACCGGCAGGCCGTTGGGCACGAGCGTGGCCCCCGGTTGGTGCGGTTCCACAATGTAGGCAGGCTCGTCGAGCGGGTGCGCTACCGGGCTGGTGTTGTAATAAGCGAGCCGTCCGCCGCGATTGTAGAGCAGGAAGCCCGCGTCCGGCCCGCGTGGCGCACGGAAAAGCCGGCAGACCTCGCCACCAAAGTAGAGGTACTGGTTCAACTCCATCTCCTCCCAGTTCACGAGCCGCACATCGGGATTGGCGGAGTCAATGCCCCGGAAGGTCACGCTGGAATTGCGCACGGCCTGCAACCACACGCGTTCCACGGGGCGTCCGTCCGGGTGCAATACTTCGATCTTCGTGTCCGCCGGGGAACCGCGCCGCGCGGCCATGGTTTCGATGACCAAGTGCTGGCCCTGTTTCGCTTCGAAGCGGAAGTGATCCATATCGATCGCAGCTTTTCCTCTCTCGCCCCCAGCGGGGGAGAGGGCCGCGATAGCTCCAGTAAGCCGCCCGTTTACTGCCCCTGGCACTTGAAACGGAGTCGCCGTGGCCGGTGTGTCGTTCGGTTCTACTTCCTGTGCTTCCGGCGACGCGCTCACAAGCACTTTGAAATCTTTCCGTGCGCGGAGCTTCTCCGCATCCACTGGCACGACCGTTTCACCCGCCGCGCCCGTCTTCACCTTCACGCCCGCGCCGGGCGGCAGGTTTTCCCCGGCGAACTGTACCTCCGTCTCCGTCTCGGCCCGCACGCCGAGCGGGAAGATGCCCGTGACCACCGGCAGCTCACCCACGGACACGCGGAAGAAATGCTCGGGTGACGCCATGTATTGCGGGTCACTCACGCGCACGGAGTAGCGGCCCGTTGCGGGCAGCCGGTGCACCAGCAACGCATCTGCGCTGCCGTCGAAACCACGGTTCACCGCCAGCACGCGCCCGCGTTCGTCGAGCAACGTGAGCATCGCGTTCAAGGCCTTCGAACCGAGGCGCTCGGCGGCGAGGTCGCACACCAGGTTCTGTCCGGCCCGGGCCTGAAAGCTGAACTCCACCGCCTTGCCCGGCTGCTCTAGCACGCCCCAGAAACTCACCGGCAGCGATTCCAATTTGGTCGGGTCTGTGGCCTGTCTCAGATCATCCACCTGCAATTTGACTCGCGCGCTCTCGCCGGCCGGCCCCTTCACGGACAACTCATAAGCCCCGCGCGCCAGTTCGGCGGCGGCGGTGACCTTCACCCAGACCTCGCCCGAGGTGGTTTCCAGCAGCAGTCCACCCGTTAGCTTGGGGCTGTGAAACGTCACGTTGGTCAGTCCCGTAAGGTTGCTCCCAACGAGCTTCAGCTTGGTCTCCAGTCCGCGTTGGATGCCGCGTGGTTCGATCCGGGTGATGGCCGGCACTCCGGGCGGAGCCGTCTCCTTGGCCTTGGCCTTTGGTTTTGGGTCGGCCGCGCGGAGTGACAAGCCAAGGGCCGATAAGGCAAGCAAGCATCGAAATACGAAGGTCGTTTTCATCGGAGAGAGCGTTTCCTGATTTTCAAGTACAAGCCCGCGATCAGAATTAAAATGCATGCTACTGAGACTGCCAACGCAAGCGTCTGCGGTTGACTTGAGTTTTTTGTCGCCTCGCCTACATGCTTCTCAATGGCCATCACCCAGTCCTCAAGTTGGTGGCGTTGTGGCGAGCCGAGTTCTATTGCTCGTTTGAAGGCTGCAACGGCGAGATGTAAATCTTCATTGCTCTTCATCAGGCAGGCGACACCGAGCATCGTGTAACAAGCCGGTTCCTGAGGGTTGAGCGTTGCCATGTAAATGACGCCCTTCTCGAAATGTGGATCTTTTAGAAGGTTCCACTTGTTCCTGTAATTCACTGGCATCGCAGCGTCGTTTGGCAAACTTGTTTTGTCTGACGCCGTTTGTTCGCGATCAACGGAAAAGTAAAAATGCCGTGCAATCCAATTTTGCCCCAAAAGACCTGAGCATTCGTCTACGTAGAGGTGGGCTTTTTGAAATTCCGAATCACGAACAAGATATTGCAGCAACGCCAAATGGTAGCGTTCCAAACCAAAATGGGCGTCCGGATTGATTTCTAAATCGCGGGCGATGTGTCGCTCGGCATCAGCATAGCGACCTGACAAGTGGTAGGCGGTTCCCAGGTTGGCATGGATTCCATAGTTGTCTGGAAACTTGGTGACAATCGGTTCCAACAAGCGGATAGCATCAGCAGCCTCACCGAGCCTGAGGTGCGCCCCGGCCAAGTCGTTCCACCAGTTTGGGTCTGACTCGCGCGGCATGGCTTTCAACTTTTCTATCCGTGCTCGAAGTCCGCGTATGTCGGCAGGAGGCGGCGGCCCGCCCAATATTGCAGCAGCGAGTTTCGGGCTGGTTCGCTTTTCTTTGTCGAGCGTATCGCTGTCCCAGATGCATGCGGGCAGGGTGACTGCCGATTGGGCAATGACCACCAGAACCAGCATTATTTGAAATGGCCGCATGAGGAGCTTGTTCACTGCCACTGTCTCTGGCGACTCCACCGGTGTCAACGAAACGCATCCAACCAACCGGGCAGTTATGAGATTCAATGTCTGATTAGGCAGACCCTCAGAGCTTCGGCTGCACGGCCCTTCGCACACACCTAAAGCCATAAATGTCGTAGCCGAAGCAGACGTCGGCGGAACCGGGGTTTTCGTTGTAGCGGTAGCCGGAGCGGCAGTTGTCTGCGCTGAAGCGCCAGGCCCCACCGCGCAGGACCTTGTTCTTGCCATCAGCCGGGCCGGGCGGGTCCTGCTTGGGGGACTTGGCGTAATACTCCACTTCGTAGAAGTCGTTGCACCACTGCCAGACGTTGCCCGCCATGTCGTAGAGGCCCCAGGGGTTCGGCTGCTTCTGACCGACGGGACGCGGTTTGCCGCCGGCGTTTTTATCAAACCATGCATACTCGCCGGCCTTCGCGGGATTCGCGCCAAAGAAGTACGGGGTCGTGGTGCCGGCGCGGCAGGCGTACTCCCACTCGGCCTCGGTGGGGAGCCGGTAGCCGTCGGCGGTGAAATCGCACTTGAGGGTCGTGAGGTCGTAGCAGGGTTTCAGGCCCTCGGCCTCGGAGCGTTTGTTGCAGAACTTGGCGGCGTCGGACCAGCGCAATTGTTCCACGGGATTTTGGCCGCCTTTCCAGCGCGAGGGGTTGGCCCCCATGAGCTTCTGATACTGGTCCTGCGTGACGAGATACTTGTCCATGAGGAAGGCGCTGACGCTGATCTCATGCGGCGGTGCGTCCACCTCGTCCTTGTCGCCCATCATGAACTTGCCGGCGGGAATGGGGATGAGGGCATCGGCGGAGGCGGGAGCCGCAGTGGTCGCGGGCGCGGTGGCACCTGCTTTGGTGGGAGCGGCAGGAGCTGTGGGCGCAGTTGGTGGTGC
>RFSE01000007.1 GCA_009924135.1 Pseudomonadota bacterium
TGTCTCCTAAAATCAGCGCAATCGCCGCCATCATCAGCACTGCGCCCGCCAGCCGCCAGCGCAGCACGCTTGCGGGCAGGTGTTGTTCGCGGTTGCTGAACCAATGGCCGATGGCCCACACCGCCACCACGCTCCACAAACCGCGCGAACTGTAGATCACGTTCGCCGTCGCCGCCCCGCCGAACTGCGCCACCGTGCAGACAAAGGCCACCGATTGCAGCCCGATGACCACGCATCCACCCGCCAGCCATGGCCAGGCCGCGCGTGGAATGGCGAGCAACGGGGCGTGGAACAAGGGAATAAACACCACGCTGAAAACGGCCACGAATCCGAGCATCACCGGCAGGAACCGCCCAAGCCCCCACGTCGGCGACCACTTTTGCACGAGCACATCGAACAGCGCGAACATCGCCGCCGAAGAGCCTGCATACAGGATCGTCAAACCCACGTTCCGGTGCGCCGTGCCATCGGTGCGATTGAGAAGCGCGATGGCCAGCGAACTGAGCCCGGCGGCGATCCACAGTTTCACGGAGACGCCCGACGTGAGCAGCAACGTCGTGAAGATCGTTACAAGGATGATCTTCAACCCCATGACCGGTGTGGCCACCGAGACGTCACCCTGCTGGATCGCGAGGAAGTTGAGCAACTGTCCGAGCAGGTAAAACACCGCCACCAGCGCTGGTTGCCAGAGCAGGTTGGCGTGGAAAGTGCCACCCAGGGGCAGCAGCAGCGCGAAGAGGGCGGCGGACACGAAGTTCGAGACGAAGGCCGTGCGCCAGACGCCCACGCCCAGTTCCGCCGACCGCTTCGCCAGCAGCGCCCCCACGACATAAATCATCGCCGCCAGCAGCGGGAGGGCTATGGGCAGCACGTTGTTCATCGGGAGAGATTAGCAGGCAGGGTGAGGATTCGCCCAACGAGAAATTCGCACCCTAGATCGCTGTTTCGATTTCGTGGACAAAGCTACAGGAGCGCCCGCCCGCTGCTCCCTCTCCCCTCAACGGGGAGAGGGCCGGGGTGGAAATTCTCGGAAGAGCAGTTCGCGCCTTGAACCCTTGAATCGCCTAGCGCAGGAGCGCGGACCCCCACGTTCGCAGTCGCCGGGCCAGGTACCGCAGGCGTCTCCGCCTGCGAGTTACCGGGGCGTCCCGCCCCGAGTTCGTGCGCATGGCGAGACGCCGGGCGAACTCGCAGGCGAGGACGCCTGTAGTAGAACATAGGCGACCTGCTGCGGACGTGGGCGTCCGGCTCCTGCGGCGGTAGGGCGCGGTGTCCTCACCGCGACGCCGTGGTCTGGTGGCGTCCGGGTGGCTGGCGGCGCGCTGAGGACAGACGCGCCCTACCTGTCCCGTTTCATGGGGAGGGAGAGCGGCTCCGAAGTCTTATCGATTCCATTCGCCGCAACGATTCCAGTAGCTGGCACTAGAAGTTTCGCGCGACAAGTGGTCTCTCCCGTTCGTGTGGCGGAGCGCCGGTCTCCGACCCGGCGCGAACCAGTCTGAGCCTGAACGCGCCGGATCGGAGATCGGCGCTCCGTACACCACCGCAGACGTCCACTCACCTCGGGTGCCACCCCGTCTCGCGGGTCGTTTCCGGCGTCCCGCCGGAAACTCGGACGTCCGGAAATCCAAAGTGTGCGTATCTCATCGCCCTCCGCCCGTCAGCGGATTCGGCGGGACGCCGAATCCGACCCGCAGGACGCGGGTGCCACCCGAGGCTTACCGTGTGTACCGCAGGCGAGGACGCCTGCGGTACACTATGGGGAGGGAGAGAACTTACTTCGTTCTGAGTCGCGTTGATCACGGGCAACGCAGCTTGTCTCAGATCACTGCATACGCAGTTCAGGGCAGGGCCACCTGCGACTTGTGCATGAGGTAGGCGAGGAGGTTGCGCTGTTGCTCCGGGGTCATGGATTCGAGCAGGCCCTCAGGCATGAGCGAGAGGGCGGATTCCTGGAGACTAGTCACGTCGCTGCGTTGGACGGTGATCGTCTCGGTCATGGTTTTGAGCGTGAGCGTGCGCTCGGTGCGGGCGGCGACGAGGGCGTTGATGGTGCGGCCGTCCTTGAGGTTGGCGACGGTCATGCGGAAGTCCGCGCTCACCACGGCGCTCGGGTCGGCGATGTTGTCGAGCAGGTAGTCGAGGTTGTCGCGTCCCGCGCCGGTCAGGTCCGGCCCGACTTCGCCGCCCTGGCCGTAGAGCCGGTGGCACGCGGCGCACGCGAGGTTGAACACCGCGCGGCCCGCACCCTTGTCCGCCTTGGCGAATACTTCCGGCGTGAGCTGGGCCTTGAGCTTGGCGATCAATGCCTTTTTGTCCGCCGCCGCCTCGCGCAGTTCGCCCCAGGCCTTGGTCAACTGTGCGTTCAGCGCCGGGTCGTTGAAACTGCGAATCTGCCGTGCGTGGAAGGCCGTTACGTCTGCGCGCGGGAACTTGCCGGCCCCCAGCTCGGCCAGCAGCGCCCGGGCGAAGACCGGCCGCGAAACGAGCGTGTCCATGACGGCGGCCCGCTCGCTCGGGTGAAAGCTGCGGTAGCTCTTCGCGAGCTTCTCGCCGATGGCGGGATCGTCGAACTGGGCGAGGCCGCGCACGGCGACGGAGTTCAGGAAACGCACTCCGAGCAACTGTTCGCAGATCGCGCGCAGGTCCGGCGGACGGCTCTCGATGAGCGTCTGCAACGCGGCCATGCGGGCGTTCATGTCGCCGTCCTTTGCGAGGGCGACGCGCTTCACCTCGTCCAGCGCGCGGCCATCGCCGAAGACGACGCTAAGGTCACGCACGCGGTCGCGGAGGGTGGTGTCGGTGCTGGTGCCGAGCTTCGTAGCCAACGCGTCCCACGCGGCAGGCTTGGTGGCCTTGCGCCAGCCGGCGAGGCCGTCGGTCAGGCCGGCGAGGATGTCGGATTGGAACGCTGCGCTTTTCGTGGCGGTGATTTGAAGCAAGATGTTCACGGGTGTGGGCTGTTTCTCTAGGTCCTCCACGAGACGGCGGGCGATGAGACGGCGGGTAAGCGGGAGCTCGCAGACACTGGCGACCCGGAAGAGTTCGTTGGGGGTCTCGTTCGCGATGGGAATCAGGCCATACCAGATCAGCGCGGGCAGGTTGTGGTCACCGGCATCCTCCGGGTGCGCAACGAGCGCGGCAGCGAGTTCCGGTCGTTGCGCGACCGGCAAACGCTGGAGGGTGGAGGCGAGCGCGAGTCGCACGAAAGCGGAGCGGTCTTCGCGGGCTAGGCGGTGCAATTCCAACCGTGTGGCCTCCGACCTGAGGAAGCTCTGATCGACAATTTCACTTCGAACGCCGAGGGGCGTGCGGTAATGGCGCATCTCGGCCCCCGGTACGAACGGACGCTGGCTCATGGGCGTGTCGAGCGTGCCCGCATCGGCCAGCAGGCGCACGGCCCAGGCGCGGAGGTGCTCGTCCGCGTGACGCAGTTGCGCGAGCAGGAATGCTTCGTCGGCTCCGCCCAACGCGTGGAGCGACCACATCGCACGGAGTTGATGAACCGGATCTTTCGCCGTGGCGAAGAGAGCGCGCAGCTCTTTCATGGCGACGGCAGACTCGGCGAGATTTGCGGCGCGGTCGAGCAGTTGCAGCCGCGCTTGCCGCACGAACCACTCGTTCGTGTGCGCCTGCATCCGCACGAGTTCGGGCACACTGAGTTTGGTGAGGTCCGTGATTGCGGGACGTTTCGGCTCGCCATACGTGATCTTGTAAATGCGCCCGCTCGTGCGGTGGACGCCGGTGCTGTCGTGGCATTCACCGGTGTCGCTCCAGTCGGCCACATAGACGCCGCCGTCAGGGCCGTAGGTGAGTTCCATGCCGCGAAACCACTTGTCCGTGACGGTGAAGAAGTCCGGCCCGTGATGCCCCACGTAACCGGAACCCTTGCGTTCGAGGATTTCCTGGTTAGCACGCCGCCCGTGCATGTTGATCGTGAAGAGCCGGCCACGATACTCGGCAGGCCAGTTGTCGCCTTGATAGATCATCATGCCGATGTGCGCGTGCCCGCCACCGAAGGCATCGGCCGCGCCGTCGCGGGACTTGGTCCAGTCACTCGCGGTGTCGAAGTGCCAGTGGTCCGCGTGCTGATCGATCAACGCGTAGGTGCGTGGGTTCGGATCAATCGTGTGCGGGCGGACGTAGTGCGCGCCGGTGATGCCGTGCCACAGATGGCCGTTGACCGTGTTGATGAAAAACAGTTCGCCGTGGTCGTCCCAGTCGTGGCCCCACGGGTTCGTCGTGCCACTGCTCAAGGCCTCGAAGACCTTCCGCGTGGGGTGATAGCGCCACATCGTGCCGCGCAGCGGAATGCGCGCGTCCTTCGGCGAGCCGGGCAGGCCAATCTCACCGGGAGCCGACGCACCGCAGCGGCCGTAGAGCCAGCCATCGGGGCCGAAGCGCAGGCCGTTGGCGTAATTGTGATAGTTCTCCGCCGGTGGGGTGAAGCCATCCAGCACGACCTCCGTGGGTCCGGTGGGTTTGTCGCCGCCATTGGCGCACGGCATGAAGAGCAACTGCGGCGGGCACATCAGCCACACGCCGCCGCGTCCGATCTCGACGCTCGTGAGCATTTGCACCTCGTCCGTGAACACCTTGCGCGAAGTGAACTGCCCGTCGCCCTTCGCGTCCTCGAGGATCAGCACCCGGTCGCGCAGACGCAGGTCAAACTTCGTCGCGCGCTCGGCGTAGGTGTAGTTCTCTGCGACCCACAGCCGTCCGCGGGCATCCCATGCGAGTGCGATGGAGTTTTGCACGTCCGGCTCGGCGGCGAAGACCGTGGCCTTGAAGCCGGGCGGGAGCTTCATTTCGGCGACGACCCGGGCGGGCGGCATCGGTGCCGAATTCGTATCCGGCTCGGTGTTGTAGGGGACTGGAAATTCCGCCCGTGCCGGGACGGCGAGGAGCGGCAGGAGCGCAGCGCACGCCAGCGAAAGAAACGCGCAATTCATGGCGCGATTCTGCGGAAGTCCGGCCCGCCTCCGCAATGGGCAAAAGTGATCGGCGGCACCGCCGTAGCGCGGACAGCCTTGCCCGCGTTACGAATAGGGAGGCATCCGACCGCGATGGGCGTATCTTGACACTGCCCCGAGGAGCGAAAACTTCCGGAGCGCGGCTGTGTCGCGGAGACCAGCCGCAGCGGCTGCGCCTGGCAGGTGGCGTTGTGGCGTTTCGTCCCCGTCCGGCATTCTGCTGATGCTGCGGCTGATCCCGCGCCGAGCGGGACACAGCCGCGCTCCGGGGGCAGTGCCAAGATACGCACGTCCGTGATTTGTCCGTGCGGAAATTCTCGACAAGCGGAGGGGTGATGGATTTGGTCTGGGGCATGTGCGCGCGGTACACCTACAATAAAGAAGAGGCGATGCTTCGCCTGCGCAGGAAGCTTGAGGCATACGGGTTGTTGCCCAAGGCCGACATCCGGCCCACCGACCTCGGTCCGGTGGTCATCCCGGAGTTCGAGGGGGCGGCCGTGCGCGAACTGCGGTGGGGCTGGACGGTGCCGTGGCAAAAGCAACCGCTGATCAACGCGAAGAGCGAGACCCTCACCACCCTTCCGACCTTCCGCCCGCATCTCAACCAGCGCTGTCTCCTCCTCGCAGATGGCTTCTACGAAGGCGGCGCGCGCTTTTATCAACCAGGCGAACCAGCTTTCTGCCTCGCGGGATTGTGGCGTGAAGAAGCTGGCGGCAAGCGTTACACCATGCTGACCACTTCACCCAACCCGACGGTGGCCAGATTTCATACCCGGATGCCCTTCATCCTGAAGCCCGAGCAGTATGACGAGTGGCTGGACGGGGACTGGCAGCGGGTGCTGGACGAGCCGGATCACTCGCCGTTGGAGCTGTTTCAGAAGCAGCCGGAATTGTTTTGATCGCGTCTGGGGCAGGGTGAGTTGGCCGGGCGTACCCGCTAACTATTCGCCGGGGTTTCCACGACGGACTTCAGTGTGGCCAGGCCCTTTTCGAAGTCGCCGCCCACCATCTTGTCGCAGTTCACAAACAGGCCGAAGATTTTGGACATGAGGTTGTTTTTCCCCGTCATGGTCCAGGTGACGACCGTTTGCGGGCCGTTGGCCGCGAAGGTGAACTCGGCGGTGTTGGTCGCCTTGAAAGGGCGGAAGAATTCCAGGCGGATGCGGACCAGTTCGCCGGGGCGGCTCTCGGTGATGGTCATGCTGCCGGCCCCGACCTTGTTGTTGCCGTCCCAACTGAAGTTCGCACCGACCCCCGCAGATGCCCCGCCAAAGTTATTTTTGCACGCGGGGTCGAGCTTCGCCCAGGGCGACCACGCCTCCCATCGGTGAAAGTCGTTGATGTGCGCAAAGACGGTTGCGGGTGATGCGGCGAGGGTTGCGTTGCGGGAAACTCGGAAGTCGTCGGGCCGCGTGGCCGCGACGATGAGGAGCACGATGACGAGGGCGGCGAGGACGAGCAGAATGGTCGGCAACATGGCGGGCGTATTTCGCCAGCCGGAGGATTGGGGTCAAGGCGCATTTTTGAGGAAGCCTCGTGCGATAGCATGAAGGAGCGCCGAGCATTGCTCGGCCAGAGCAAACGAACTCCAGTAAAGCCGAGCGATGCGCGGTGTTCCGGGCTGGGCGCATCCAGGTTTCTTGCAGCCTGAGGCTGGCCAGAACCCAACGCGTGCGTTGGCCTCGGGTGGCACCCGCGTCTCGAGGGTAGTTTTCGGCGTCCCGCCGAAAACTTCGGACGGACGTGCATCACATGGTAACCGTATGCACCAGGACTCCGCGCGTCAGCGGTTCGGGCGGGACGCCCGAACCGACCCGCGAGACGCGGGTGCCACCCCAAAGCCCAGCGTGCCCGCCAAGGTTGGGTTATCGGACGCCGGATCCCAGTGGCTTCGCCATGTCGGCAAAGTGCTTCATCCGGCAGTTGCAAGAAACCGGGATACCTCGTCCGGGCGCTGGGGCCGGACTGCCGCCTTGCCTTTCCCGGCGGCCACGGCGGATAATCCAGCCATGCGCTTATTCTTGGCCCTGCTCCTGCTGGCTTCCACCGCCGTTGCCGAACTGAAAAAGGACATCGAGTTCGCCAAGGTCGGCGACTTGAGCCTGACGCTGGATGCGAACGTGCCGGAGGGCCCGGGGCCGTTTCCGACCGTGATCTGCGTTCACGGCGGCGGTTTCATGCGCGGGGACAAGACCAGTTACATCAAGCCGCTGTTCGAGCCGCTCACCCAGGCGGGCTTCACCTGGTTCACCATCAATTACCGGCTCGCGCCTGCGCATCGCTGGCCCGCCTGTGCGGAGGACGTGGAGCGCGCCATCCGCTGGGTGAAGGCCAATGCGGCGCAATACAAGGCCGATCCCAAACGCATCGCGCTGGTGGGCGAATCGGCGGGCGGACATCTCGTTTCGTACGTGGGCGTGCGTGGGGAAGGGGACACACGGGTCGCGGCGGTGGTACCGTTCTACGCGCCGCACGATCTGGAGTTGCAGGTGAAGAGCCGCAACGCGCTCGGACCTTCCATGACCGCCTTGTTCGGTTTGACCGAGTTGAACGACAACGCGTGGAAGACCCTGCGGGCCGCGTCGCCGACGACTTACCTGCGTGCGGGGCTGCCGCCGTTTCTCCAACTGCACGGTACAACCGATGTGCAGGTGCCTTACGAGCAGTCGGTGAAGTTCCAGGACCGGATGAAGTCACTGGGCAACTCCTGCGAGTTGATCACCATCCCCGAGGGCGTTCATGGCATGGGTGGCTGGGACAAGGCGCATCCGGAGTACAAGACGCAGGTCGTGGAGTGGTTGAAGAAGACGCTGAAGTGAGGGGCGCCTAGCGCGGGCAGCCTTGCCCGCGTGATAATCGCTGGCGGGATCGTTCGCGCGGGCAGGGCTGCCCGCGCCACGCACGGAAGCCCCGTTCAACGCGCCGGATCGGAGATCGGCGCTCCGGGTACGATTCGACATTGCGAATTTCAGGTCAGCACCTATCGTCCCTCCCCGCCATGACAAAACGCACTTTTGCTTTAACTCTGACCACCACCCTGGCGGCGGCAACGCTCGCCCACGCCGCCGACTGGCCGCAATATCGCGGCCCGAACCTGGATGGTTCGACCACCGAGGCCATCTCCACCAAATGGCCCGCCGGCGGGCCCAAGGCGCTCTGGAAGACGCCCACGCCGGATGGCTTCAGTTCCTTTGCGG
The DNA here is from genome assembly GCA_009924135.1 of Pseudomonadota bacterium. Taxonomy (GTDB): domain Bacteria; phylum Verrucomicrobiota; class Verrucomicrobiia; order Limisphaerales; family SXTU01; genus SXTU01. The sequence continues at coordinate 8,171 of RFSE01000007.1, forward strand.
TGAGCGGGAGCCAGGCCTTCACGCTCGTCACCTGAGCTGTTTCGATGCCAAGACCGGCAAGGTCGCCTGGCAGAAGGACCTGATGAAGGACTTCGCGGGCCGGAACATCAGCTGGCAGAACGCCGCCTCGCCGTTGATCGAAGGCAACCTGGTTTACGTCGCCGGTGGCGGCGCGGGCCAATCCATTATTGCGTTCAACAAGCAGACCGGGGCAGTGGCTTGGAAGGCCCATGATGAAACCATCACGCACTCGACGCCCGTCGCGGCGACCATTCACGGCGTGCGCCAGGTGATCTTCTTCTGCAAGAGCGGCCTCGTCTCCGTGGACGCGAAGGATGGCAAGCTGCTTTGGAAGCGTCCGTTCAAGTTCGCCGTTTCCACGGCCATGACGCCCATCGTGGCGGGTGACCTCGTCTTCTGTTCGGCCGGTTACGGCGTGGGTGGCGGCGCGGCGCGGATCTCCAAGGACGGTGCCGGTTTCAAAGCGGAGGAGATTTGGTTCGTTCCCGGCCATGCCGGTCCCGACGCCGTGGCGAACCACTGGAGCACCCCGGTTTACAAGGATGGTCATCTCTACGGCATGTTCCAGTTCAAGGAATACGGCTCCGGCCCGTTAAAGTGCGTCGAACTGGCCACCGGCAAGGTAAAGTGGACCCACGCCGGCTTTGGCCCGGGCAATGCCATCCTCGTGGGCAGCAATGTGCTCGCGCTCTCGGATGCGGGTGAAATCGTCGTGGTGGAAGCCACCCCGGCCGGTTACAAGGAAGTCAGCCGCGCCAAGGCCGTCGCCGGCAAGTGCTGGTCCACGCCCGTCGTGAGCAACGGCCGTATTTACGTCCGCAGCACCAAGGAAGGCGCCTGCCTCGACGTGTCAGCCAAAACCGCGCAGCGCTAATCGCAGTTCTCTCTCGCAGGCGGGCTGGCCTTTATGGCCGGCCCGCCTTTTTTTGTTCCCACTCCTACTCCTACTCCTACTCCTACTCAATTTGAGTAAGAGTAGGAGGATGAGTAGGAGGATGAGCAGGAGGATAATTTCCCGCTTCATCGGGTTGGGCGTAACCGGCTAGGCTGTGGGGCGTCACCAGTCCTGTGCTGGTATCTGGTCCAGTTGATTTATGGGTGAGCAGCCCGGCTTGGATGTCGCGGTGTGCCTGGCGCGCGTGCGCGAGCGTGATGAGGACGCCGCCCGCGCGCTGGTGGAGCATCTCTACCCCTTGGTCATCAAGATCGTCCGGGCGCACCTGCCGCGCCGGCTCGATGAAGAGGACCTGGCGCAGGAGGTTTTCATGAAGATGTTTGCCAACGTCGCGCAATACCGGGGCGAAGTGCCGTTCGAGCACTGGGTCTCGCGCGTGGCCGTGAGCACTTGTCTCGACCGGTTGCGTGCGCAGAAGCGGCGGCCCGAGTGGCGGTGGGCGGACTTGTCCGAGAAAGAGGCCGAGACCCTGGATGCGATCCTGCATTCCGGGCACGAACCGCAGCCCGCGCACACGGCGGAAGCGGGTGAACTGGTGGGCAAGTTGATGCAGAATCTCAGCGTGGAGGATCAGTTGGTCATTCGTCTGCTGGATTTGGAAGAACGCCCGGTGGCAGAGATTGCCGCCCAGACGGGCTGGAGTCAGACCTTGGTAAAAGTCCGGGCCTTTCGCGCCCGGCGGAAACTGCGCAAGCAGCTTGAACAACTTGAGAAAGCAAGACGCCATGATTGAACCGCAAGACTACTGGCAGAAACTCGCCCGCCTCGCGCGCCAGGCTCCCCAACCACCGGAGGCCACCGCTCCGTTCGGTTTCGCCGCCCGCGTCGTTACGCGGTGGGCCAAGGGCGAGACGACGGCCCCGTCCACGTGGGATGTGTTGGAGGTCTTTTCCCGTCGCGGCCTCGTGGTTGCGGGCGCGTTGATGGTTGCCGTGGTGGTCCTGACCTACGACGTCGTGGCCACCCCGGGCTGGACGCAGCAATACACCGTGGCCGACGCGACCGTCGATCCCCTCTTCGAGCAATGAGCTGGCTCAAACATTGGAAGGTAATCCTCGCCTTGGTGGCGCTGTTTCTGCTCGGCGCGGCGACCGGCACCGCCATCACGCTCAAGGTGGTGAAGCGCATCATCGATACCCGCACGAACCCGGAGCGGATGTCGCAGACCATGCTGCGGGAGTATCAACGCCGCTTGAAGCTCACGCCCGAGCAGGTGGAGCGCATCAGCCCCATTCTCCAGCGCACCGGGAGCGAGATGTGGAATCTGCGCACCGAAATGTCCGGCCGCACGCTCCAAGTCATCCGGCTGGCCCATGACGAGATTGCCGGCGAACTCACGCCGGAGCAGCGCGAGGAGTTCGCCCGGGTGAACAAGGAGATGCGCGAACGTTACCGCCCGCCGGGACCGAAAGGCCCCTTCCAGAAAGGGCCGCCACCGAAAGGTACCGGTCAGCCCACTCCGCCACCGGCCCCGCCGACCGAACCGAAAAGTCTGAAGGAGGGCGAGAAGTGAGCCGCCACGCTTTGGCCTGCCTGATTGCAGGGGTTTTCGCCGCCCGCGTGATGGCGGGGTCGCCAACAGTCGTTGACATCGCCGGCAAGCTGCACGACCCGCTCAAGCCCGACGGGCGCAAAGCGACAGTCGTCGTTTTCACGCTGCCCGACTGCCCAATCGCCAACGCCTTCGCGCCGGAGATCAACCGCCTTGTCGCTGACTATTCGGCCAAGGGCGTCGGTTTCTTCCTCGCGCATGTGGACCGTGAGCTTTCAGCGGCGGACGCCCAAAAACATGCGACGGAGTTCAGTTTTCGTTGCCCGGTCCTGTTGGATTCGCAGCACACGCTGGTGAAAGCCCTGGGCGCGACCAAAACGCCGCAGGCCTTCCTCCTCGGCCCGGACGGCAAGACCCTCTATCGCGGGCGCATCAACAATCTTTTTGCCGATTACGGCCAGCGCCGCCAGACCGTCACGCAGCATGATTTGCGCAACGCCCTCGACGCCGTACTCGGGGGTAAACTGGTCGCCCAACCCGTCACTGAGACCATCGGCTGCCATATCCAAACCGCTTCAGAAACCAAGTCACCATGAAATCCCGGCTCGTACTCGGAATGGCCGCCGCCGCCCTGCTGGCGGCCTTCGTCGCCCCGCGCGCGAAATCCAGCCCCAAACTCGAAACTCCCGGCCCGAAGCCCATCGCATACACGCCCCGCGCCGCGAATACGCTGACTTTCAACAAGGATATTGCACCCATTGTCTTCAACAACTGCACCGTGTGCCATCGCACCGGTGAGGTCGCGCCGTTCGCGCTCACGAGCTACGCGGAGACGGCCAAGCGCGCCAAGACCATCGCCAATGTCGTTGGGAAACGCGTCATGCCGCCGTGGAAGGCCGAGCCAGGTCCGGCCTATTTGGACGAATGCCGCCTGAGCGACGACCAGATCGGCCTCATCAAGCAATGGGCTGCCGAAGGTGTGAAGGAAGGTAACCCGGCTGACTTGCCTGCGATGCCGAAGTTCCCCGAGGGCTGGCGCAATGGCGAGCCCGACCTCGTCTTGGAAATGCCTGAGGCCTTCACCGTTCCCGCCGAGGGCCGCGATATTTACCAGCACTTCGTCATTCCGACTGGCTTCACCGAGGAGCGCTGGGTTTCCGCCGTGGAAGTGCATCCCGGCAACCGGCGCGTAGTGCATCACGTCCTCGTCCATCTGGACGTCTCCGGCAAGGCCCGCGAACTGGACGCCCAGGACCCTGGCCCCGGCTATCGCAAGCGCGGTCAGGGCTTCGTTTCTGCGGGGCTCATCGGCCTCTGGGCACCCGGCAATGTGGCCCGCCGCCTGCCTGATGGCATCGGCATGCCTGTGCCCAAGAACGCGGACGTGGTGCTGGAGATCCATTACAATCTGCGCGGCAAGCCCGAGGCCGACCGCACGAAGATCGGCCTCTACTTCGCCAAGGGGCCGGTGGACAAACGCATGCGTCGTTCCGAGGTGGCCAGCCGCATCAACATCCCGGCCGGTGACGACAACTACACCACCACCGCCTCGATTCCTGTGCCCGCCGCTGTCACCCTTCACGCGGTGCTGCCTCACATGCACTTGCTGGGCCGTGACATCAAAGTGTCCGCCACGCTGCCTGATGGTCAAGAGCTTCCCCTCGTCCACATCCCTGATTGGGATTTTAGCTGGCAAAACAGTTACGTATTCCGCGAACCCATCCGGTTACCCCGCGGCTCGAAGGTCACGCTCGCGGCCCGCTACGACAACTCGGCCGCCAACCCGCGCAACCCGCATTCGCCTCCACAGCCCGTCCGCTGGGGCGAACAGACCACCGACGAGATGTGCCTCGCCTACCTGAATTTCACCCTCGATGCCGAGAGCATCACGCAAGGACGGAGCATCCCGACGGTGCGGGAAACCCTCAGCAACGCCGGCGAGGCGCGGAAGAAGAAGCAAGCCCAGTGACGTTGGTGGAGCTTGCGCCTGTGCCGGCAGCTTACGGTCGCCAGGTGGCTTGGCAATGGGCTACCTTCGATACTGCGGTTCAAGCACGGATGGACGCGGATGGACGCGGATGGACAGGCCCAATTCCTACTTGGGAAACCGGGTGCCCCCGTCTCCCATGATCGCGGGATAGATCTCCCGTAGGGCGAATGCGGCCGTCAGCTTGACGGCTTCCTCGTCGTTGTTGAGCGTCCGACGCAGGGCGGGTACGGCCCCGCTGGCCTTACCGTGAAACTGACCGAGGGAACGCGCGGCAATTTTACGAACTTCCACATTCGTGTCCGCCAGCCGGTCCACCAGCGCGGGGACGGACTGGCCGGGCTCGGTCGCGAGGCTGCCCAAGGCACGCGTGGCGAAGTATCGCAGGTCGTCATCCTCGTCGTTCAAAACGCCGACCAGCGCCGGGACGGCCAGTCGTCCATCCGTCCGCAACCGTCCCAGCGCCCGGGCTGAACTAGTCCGGATGAAAGTAGTCTGGCTGGCGAGTCCGTTGGTGAGGATGGGCACGGCGGCCGGACCGATGGCCGCAAGCGAGCGGGCCGCCGGGAGGGAAGTCCGCTCGATTTCCAAGAGCTTCATCAACGAGGGCAGGGCGGGGCGGCCTACGTCACCAAGTGCTTCGAAGCCAAGGATGGCTCGCGCCTGATCATCGGGATTGCTGGATTCGAGGCGGGCGAGCAAGGCCGGCACAATGCTCGCACCCATCCGGTGCACGGTTGCTTCGGCGGTGGTGTGCCGATAGGACTCGGTCGATTCCAAATCGTGCAGCCAGGCGCTCAAGGGCCGCGTCGAAACGGCCGGCTCCCGGTGTGTGAAGACAAAAAGAATCAGGGCGACGAAAATAACGCCCAAGGTGATGAAGTAGTCCCGTTCGGAATGATCTTCGTCTGGTGTTTTCATAGTATGACCAATACGCTCGGTCCGTCACCTAACACAAGTGCCCCAGCCCTTCCTGAACGGATTTTAATGTTGTGTTCGGAAGCCCTTAATCTGAGCGCCCGATACTGTCGTCCAAGATCAAATGCGCTTATTGCTCGCAGAGGATGACCGGAAGGTCGCGGACTTCGTGTCGCGCGGCCTCCGCGCGGAGCGTTTCGCCGTGGATCTGGCCTATGATGGCCAGAGTGCGTGCGACTTCGCCATGAGCTACAGCTACGATGTCATCATCTTGGATTTGATGCTGCCCGTCCTGAGCGGGACCGAGGTGCTCAAGCGCATCCGCCGGCAGTTGCCCGAGGTGCCGGTGCTGGTGCTGACGGCGAAGGACGACACCGCCACGAAGGTGGAGAATTTCGAGGCCGGCGCGGATGACTATCTGACGAAGCCATTTGCCTTCGCTGAGCTGGCGGTGCGCGTGAAGGCCCTGCTGCGTCGTGGTCCGGTGGTGCGCAGCAGTGTGCTGCGGGTGGCGGACCTGGAACTGGACCGCCTTTCCCAGCAGGTGCGTCGTGCGGGGACGCGCATCGATTTGACGGGCAAGGAATATGCCTTGCTGGAGTACCTCATGTCCCATACTGGGCGCGTGTTGTCGCGCACCATGATCATCGAGCATGTCTGGGACGAGAGCTTCGAAGGGCTGACCAACATCGTGGATGTTTATGTGCGCCACCTGCGCGCCAAGGTGGACGATCCGTTTCCGGTCAAACTCATCCGCACGGTACGCGGCGTGGGCTACAGCCTTGGGGAGGCGACGGCGTGAACCCGCGTTCCATCAGTTTCCAACTTACCGCCTGGTACGCGGCGGTCATCACGGTGGTGTTCGTGCTGCTCGGCGGCTTCATGTATCTGGGAGTGAAGCATCATCTCGTAAAAAACCTCCGTGAAACCCAGACGAAACGGGCTGGGGTCATCGCCGAGACGCTGGTTGCCCGCGTCGCCCAGCTCGGCGAGGAACATGTGATTATGGAAGTGCACGAGGGCTACGCGCCCGAGTTGAACAACCGCTTCATCCGCCTGACCCGCCCGGACCGTAGCGTGCTCTTTGTCTCGGGAGTGCCAGTAGAGCTTACCTTTAACCCCGCCTTGGTGCCCGCTCTGGGACGTCCGGTGAAGGGCCGGACCACCCGCGTCGAGCGTCTGGAGGACGAACAGGAACTCCTCATTGCCACCGTACCCGTGCCAGCGGCCGGTGGTACCTGGCTGGTGGAGGTGGGGGCTTCACTCGCGCCCGTACAGGCGCTGTTGCGTGATTTTTTAGTTAGCCTGCTCGTGGCATTGCCGGTGGTGTTGCTGGTGTCGGCGGGCGGCGGGTTCTTCCTCTCTCGCCGCGCCTTTCGCCCGGTCGAGCGCATCGTCCGGAGCGCCGAGCAACTGACCTTGCATAATTTGGGCGGACGCCTGCCTGTGCCGCAGACCGGCGATGAACTGGAGCGTCTGTCCCTCGCGCTCAATCAGATGATCACGCGGCTGGATGGAGCATTCCAACACAACCGCCGGTTCCTCGCGGATGCCTCGCACGAGCTGCGCACCCCGCTCACCGTCATGCGCGGCGAATTGGAGACGCTGTCGCAGCAGGCCGATGGCGAGCCGGAATTGCAGGACCGCATTGGCAGCGTGCTGGAGGAGGTTGAGCGCCTCGCGAAGATTGTCGAGGGGCTGTTCGCGCTCTCGCGGCTGGATGCCGGCGAAGCGCAGTCTGAGTGGAAGCAGGTGGATCTGGCCCGGCTCGCGGCGACGACCGCCGAACAGATGAGCCTGCTGGCGGAGGACAAGGGCATCACGATCAAATGCGAGTCCCCCGGTGAAGTGATGGTCCAAGGGGACAGCGGCCGGCTCAAGCAGGTCATCGTCAACCTGCTGGATAATGCGATCAAATATACCCCGCCGGGTGGCTGCGTCACCGTGTGTACTGGTGCCCGTGATGGCACGGCGGCGCTCGATGTGGCAGACACCGGCGTGGGCATCCCGGCCGCTGCCATTCCCCGCGTCTTCGATCGTTTCTTCCGCGTGGACAAGGCGCGTTCGCGTGCCGAGGGCGGGGCGGGTATCGGCCTCTCGATTGTGAAAGCCATCATGACCGCGCACGGGGGCAATGTCTCCGTCGAGAGCGAGGAGCATCAGGGGACGCGGTTTCACATCCGGCTGCCGCAATATACTCCCGTGGCGGGCCACATTGAGGAGCCAGCTCCCGGGCTGCTTCCCACTGCAGACGCCCTGAAATCCCGACGCCATTGAATCCGCCCATGAATACCGACACGCCAGTCCCAGCAGCCCCCTCTGCGTCAGCGGGGACTTCGCGACGCGGGAGCGTCTGGGTCGTCGCCGTTCTCATTATCGTTGGCTGTGGGGTCGCGTGGTGGTTCCGATCGCAGGGCCGGAAGACGGAGGTGAAGGCCGGGCCTGAACGGTTGACCACCGTGGCGGTAGTAAAGGTCACGCGGGAAGATTTGGCCCACGAAGTCACCATGGACGCCGAGTTCCGGCCCTATCAGGACATTGATTTGTTTGCGAAGGTCGCCGGTTTCGTCGAGAGCATCAACGTGGACGTGGGCGACCAGGTGAAGGTTGGCCAACTGCTGGCGACGCTCGAAATCCCCGAACTCAAGGAAGAACTCGAACACGCCGTGGCGGTGCAGCGCCGGACCGTCGGCGAGGTGCATCGCGGTGAAGAAGAAGCCCGGAGGACCGAGCTGGAAGTGGCGAAGGCCGATGCGGGCATCAAACGTGCCGAAGCCGCCTACGCCGAGACCAAGATGACCTACGACCGGCTCGCGGCGGTCAGCAAGGCTCAGCCGGGCCTTGTGGCACAGCAGGAACTTGATGTGGCACAGGCCCGGGAACGCACGGCCTCCGCGCAGGTGGATGAGGCCCGGGCCGCACAGGCGGCTGCCAAGGCTTCGGTCGCCGCCGCCAAGGCGGGCATCCTGGCCCTGCAGGACGCGGTCAAGGTGGCCGAGGCGGACCTCCATAAACTCCAGGCCAAACAGGGTTATGCCAAGATCACCTCGCCGTTCACCGGCATCGTCACCCGGCGCTATGCTGATACCGGCGACCTGGTCCGTGGTGGCACCGCTCCCAGTTCACCGGCCATGGCCTTGGTGCGCCTGGCGCAAAACGAGCGCCTGCGCTTGGTGCTCCCGGTGTCGGTCACCTTCGTCTCCCGCATCACGAACGGTTTTCCCGTGGAGGTGCATGTCGAAGCGTTGAACCGGACCTTCCCGGGAAACATTTCCCGCTTCACCCGGGAAGTGCTGGCTTCCACCCGTACCATGGAAGCGGAGGTCAACGTGGTGAACAAGAACCTGGACCTGACCCCGGGCATGTATGCCACCGCCCGTCTCCTGTTGGACCGCCGCAACCAAACCCTGGTTGTTCCGGTCGAGGCGGTCGCCCGGCAGAAAACAGCAACCGTGCTGGTGGTGAACCGGCAAAACCAGATTGAAGAGCGCACGGTCAAGATCGGCCTCGAAACCGCCACGAAACTGGAGATTTTGACCGGGCTTAAGCAGGGCGATTTGGTGGCTGTGGGGGCGCGCGGCTTGGTAAAGCCCGGTCAAAAAGTGCAGGCCAGAGAAATGGACCAGGGAGGGGAAAAATGAAAAGCGAGCCGCTTTCACCGGAACAATTGACAGCCCTGCGCCGGCTGGACACCTGCCTGGTGGCCAACGCCATTGAGTTCTTCTCCGTGCGCCTGCGCAACGAGGGCTTTGCCAACAGTTCAATTCGTTGCCTCTTTCCCCAGTTGCCCCCAATGGTTGGATACGCGGTCACGGTCAAGACCCGCTGTTCCTCGCCGTCCGCCGATGGTCATGGTTATTTGGAGCGCACCGACTGGTGGAATCATGTGCTGGCCGTGCCCGCCCCACGGGTGGTGGTCATACAGGATGCTGATCGGGCGGCCGGCACGGGGTCGTTCGTGGGCGAGGTGCATGCGAGCATTCTACAGGCGCTCGGCTGTGTGGGCGTGGTGACCAACGGCACGGTGCGCGACGTGGGGGCCGTCGAAGCCATGGGCTTTCAGCTTTTTGCCAGCGGACTGGCCGTTTCCCACGCCTTTACGCACATCGTCGAAATCGGCGGGACGGTTGAAGTCGGCGGGCTGACCGTGCGACCGGGGGAATTGCTGCACGGCGACCGGCATGGTGTGTTGACGGTGCCGAATTCAATTGCGGCCCAAGTCCCCACGGCGGCGGCGCTCATCGCGGCCCGCGAGCGGAAACTGATCGCCTTATGCCGCAGTAATGAGTTTTCACTGGAAAAACTCAGGACCCTGCTGGCGGAGCGTTCCTGAATCACGACCATGTCACGCTTTGCCCTCCGATTTCCTTACTTCATCATCGTGATCTGTCTGGTCACGTGCGTCGTAGGGGTCACGAGCCTGGTGCGGATGCCGGTGGATTTGTTTCCGGCCATCAATATTCCGGTCGTTGTGGTGGCCACGTTCTACTCCGGCATGCCTCCCGAGGAGATCGAGACCTCCATCACTTCGCGCTTTGAACGGTTTTTCACCCTGGCCAGCGGCATTGATCATGTCGAGTCGCGTTCGCTACCCAGCGTGAGCTTGATCAAAATTTATTTTCAGCCCGGGGTGAATCCCGACGCGGCGATTGCCAATATAGCCAACCTCGCGATGGCCAACATGCGCCGCATGCCGCCTGGCACACTGCCGCCGGTGGTGCTCAAGTTTGACGCCTCCAGCCTGCCGGTATGCCTCGTCACCCTCAAAGGCGAAGGGCTGGATGAAACCCAGTTGCGCGACATCGCCTACTACAGCGTGCGCAGCCAGATCGCCCGGGTGCCCAGCACCTCCGTGCCGCAGCCCTTTGGCGGCAAGGTGCGGCAGATCATGGTCTATGTGGACCCGCTGAAACTGGAGGCCCACCAGCTCAGCGTGATGGATGTGGTGCGCGGCGTGAACGACTCGAATCTCATCCTCCCCTCGGGCGACGTCCGTATCGGCCCGCTGGATTACAACCTCTACGCGAACAATCAGCTCCGCGGGATGGACGATGTGAACCGCATCCCGTTGAAATCCGTCGGTGGCGCGTCCGTGCTCGTCGGCGACATCGGTACGGCCAAGGACGGGTCGGCCATCCAATACAACATCGTGCGGGTGGATGGCCAACGGTCGGTCTATGTGCCGGTGCTCAAGCAGGGCGGCGACTCCAGCACCATTTCAATCGTGGACGGCGTGAAGGAGGTCATCAAGGACCTGGTGGACATACCCCAGCAACTGGCCACGCGCGTCGTGTTTGACCAGTCCGTGTTCGTCAAAACCGCCATTGAGAACCTCCTGCATGAAGGAGTCATCGGCCTCGTGCTGACGGGACTGATGATCCTCATCTTCCTGGGCAGCGCGCGGGCCACTTTTGGGGTGTTTCTTTGCGTTCCGCTGTCGGTTTTGGCCGCGTTCATTGCGCTGACGCTGGGTGGAGGAACGGTTAACGTCATGATTCTCGGCGGGTTTGCGCTGGCCGTTTCCCGGCTGATCGACAACTCGGTCGTCGTGCTCGAAAACATCTTTCGGCATATCGAACACGGTGAAGCGCCCGAGATCGCCGCCGAAAAGGGCGGCCGCGAAGTGGCGCTCCCGGTGCTCGCCGATACGCTTTCGACCATCGTGGTCTTTTTTCCCGTGGTGTTCCTTTACGGGGTGAGCCGCTATCTGTTCACCGCGTTGGCGTTGGCCGTGGCGCTGGCCATGCTGGCCTCTTATTTTGTCGCGATGACGGTCATGCCGCTGTTCTGTGCCAAGTTCATCCGCCGGCGCGTGGCCGCGCATGAACTTGGATTCGAAGGGGCCAAGCCCGAAGATCACCAGGGCTTTAACGGATGGTTTAACCGGCGCTTCGAGCAGATGCTTGATCTGTACGAGCACCTCCTCAGCAAAACCCTGGTGCGCCCGCTGGTCACGGTACTGGTGATTCTGGGTGGGTTCCTGGTTAGCCTCAGTTTGTTTCCACAACTCGGGGTCGCCTATTTTCCGCGCACCGACCCCGGCCAGTTCGTGGTCAACCTCAAGGCTCCGACTGGCACCCACATTGATGGGACCGAAAAAGCCGTCGAACACGTCGAGCGCATCATTCGTGAAGTCGTTGCGCCGGAGGACCTGCGCATGGTCGTGGCGAACATCGGCATCACGACGGACTTTTCCGCCCTGTACACGCCGAATGCCGGTCCGCACACCGCGTTCGTGCAGGTCAGCTTGAATGAACATCACCGGGTGGACAGTTATGAGTACATGCGCCGCGTCCGCGAGCGGCTGCGCCGGGAGATGCCACACGTCAGCGCGTATTTTCAATCGGGCGGTCTGGTGGACGCGGTGTTGAACCTCGGTCTGCCCGCGCCGATTGACATCCAGGTGAGTGGTTCAAATCTCGAAGCCGCCTACGCAACGGCGGCGGAAATCGCCCGGAAGGCCCGCGCGCTGCCCGGCATTAGCGACGTACTGATTCCGCAGGACATGGATTACCCGTCCCTGGCGCTGGAGGTGGACCGGGTGCGTGCCAGCGATCTGGGTCTTACCCAGAAGGAAGTCGTGGGCAACGTCATCACGGCCATCAGTTCCGACCAGATGATTGCCCCGAGTTTCTGGGTGGACCCCAAGACCGGGGTGGACTACTTGCTCACCGTTCAATATCCCGAGGAGTATGTGAAAACCATGGAAGATTTGCGGGCCATCCCGCTGCGCGCGGCGGGCCGCACCAATTCAACGCGGCTGGATGCCGTCAGCCGGGTCAGCCACATCCATTCCCCTACGGAGGTGGATCATTACCAACTACGCCGGGTGGTGGATGTGTTCGTCTCGCCCGAGGGGGAAGACTTGGGTCACAGCCTCCAGGCGGTGCGCAAGATCATCGCGGAGACGAAGGCTCCCGAAGGCGTGCGCATCACCGTGCGCGGCGTCGTGGAGGGTATGGAGGCTTCGTTCCGCAGTTTCGGGCTGGGGCTGCTGTTGTCCGTCCTGTTGGTCTATCTCATCCTGGTCGCCCAGTTCCGCTCGTTCCTGGACCCGCTGCTCATTCTGCTCGCAGTGCCCACCGGGCTGACCGGCGCGCTCATCACCTTCCACCTGACCGGTACGACGCTGAACATCATGTCGCTCATGGGCATCGTGATGATGGTGGGCATCGTGGTGTCGAACAGCATTCTCATCGTCGAGTTCACGCACCGGTTGATCGAGGATGGCAAGACCTTGCGGGAAGCCGTATCGCTCGCGTGCCGGGTGCGGCTGCGGCCCGTGTTGATGACCTCGCTGGCCACGCTGATCGGCCTGCTGCCCATGGCGTTGAAACTGGGCGTGGGCACCGAGGCTTACGCCCCGCTCGCACTGGCCATCATCGGTGGCCTGGGGGTCTCCGTGGTGCTGACCGTGTTTATCGTGCCGGCGGCGTTCTTGCTCGTGCACCGGGGAAGGCATTCCCACGATCAAAGTTCTGCCACCGCAACAGTGTCCGGCGCTTCAACGTGATGACTTACTTCCCTCGCTTGAATACAGTTACCCTTGGCTTGTTGATGGGGCGGAGCCACGGATCATTTCGGTCCGTTCTGCGGGGGGGGCCGTTGCTGGTGTCAGTAATGGCTCTTTTTGTTGGACTTTCAGAGCTGGTTGCGTCCGAGCACCTCACCCTCACGGAGGCCCGCAATGCCGCGATCAAGGCGCATCCGCGGCTGACTGCCGCTGAGTTTAAGGCCTTGGCGGCGAAACAGGCCATCGTGCAGGCCCGCGCGGGATTTTTGCCCACGCTCGGCGCCAGCGGGGTTGCCGTGGGATCGGCGGACCCCGCTTCCACCCACCTGTCGGCCGCCGGCCTGCTGAGCACCAGCACCGTGCAGGAACGAGCCGGACTCGGCCTTAATGTCAGCCAGTTGCTGACCGATTTTGGGCGGACGGCGAACCAGGTCGAGAGCGTCCGCCAGAAGTCCCGCGCGGAGGACGCGAACGTGGAGGCCACGCGCAACTTGCTGCTCCTGCAGGTCAGCTCGGTCTACTACCTGGCCCTGCAATCGCAGAACGTTCGGAGCGTCGCGCGGCAGACGGTCACCACGCGCGAAGTCGTGCTGCAACAGGTCAGCGCGCTGGCGAGCAACCAGTTGAAATCGGAACTCGACGTGAGTTTCGCGCGCGTGAGTGTCGAGGAGGCCCGCCTGCTGCTGGCCCAGGCCGACAATGACTTGGAATCCGCCTTCACGGCTTTGAGCGCCTTGCTGGGTGAGCGGGAGCCGCGTCGCTACGAACTGGCCGATGAGTCCCTGCCCGGCGAACTGGCCACGGATGCCGCGCCCTTGGTTGCGGACGCGCTGCGGCTGCGGCCGGAGTTGGTCCGGCTCCGGGCGGAAGCCGAGGCTGCGGCGAGTCAGGCGCGGGCGGACCGGGCGGTGAACTACCCGACCGTCAGCGCCCTGGGCTCCGTGGGCTTGCTGCCGTTTCGGGACTCCCGGTTGGAACACAGCTATGCAGCCGCCGGATTGGTCGTGAACCTGCCATTGTACTCCGGCGGGCGTGATGTCGCCCGGCAGAAGGAATCGGAACTCAAGGCCCAGTCGGTGAGCGAGACGCTGCGCGACGAGGAGAACAATGTCGTCCGCGATGTTCGTCTGGCGTTGCTGCGGGCCCAGTATGCGCAGGAACGTCTCGGGTTGACCGCCAAACTCCTGACGCATGCCCGCACGGCGCATGACCTGGCGGCCGCGCGTTACAAACTTGGAGCCAGCAGCATCACGGAGTTTAGCCAGGCGCAGTTGAATCTCATCACCGCCCAGATCGCCGAGGCCACGGCGAAGTACGATTATCTGCTGCAACGTGCGGTGCTCGATTACCAGCGTGGGATCCGGTGAGCGACCGGTGCGTGGGCCACGCCGCGCACCACTCCGTCAGAACGGTTGCGCTGAATCCATCCCGCCTGCCTACTCGCCGGGATACGCGGCGATGGCGGGACCCACGCCCGGCTCGCGAAAGAATTTTGGGGTCAAATCGTCCTGGCGGAGGCGTTCTGCATGGCCATCCACGAACATGGCTTGAAACCCGTTATTGTGACGGAGCGGGTAATGAGTCGCAGCAGCGGCGTTGTTGAACGGATACCACATGGTGCGTGGCGGAGTGGCGGTGGTGGAGTCCGCACAGCCGGGGCTGCGCTGGTGGTCCCACACGGCCATGCGTTGGGAAGGCTGGGTGATGAAGGCTTCCGGCTGTCCTACCGGGCCGCCGGTGCAGTAGTTCATCCCGTAACCGCATTGCCACTGGGTGTCCGTCGGGCATTTGAAGATGTTCGTGGCCGCCAAATAGGGGTAAAGGAGGCCCGGTTTGTAGCCTGCGCCAGGTGTTCCATTGGGAATCTGGGTCGGGTCGTAGGGGGCCCACCAAATTTCATTCGGACCGGTTGGAGGTGGGCTGCCGGGAGCAGCCCCCGAGGGAACGGGCGCGGCCAGGCCAAAGGGGTCGGCCGGGGTGTCGGGGCAGGAGCGTTGCGGGCAGTACCGGTCGCTGTTGTCGCTCCGGTAGAGGATGTAGCCCACGCCGATTTGCTTGAGGTTGTTCAGGCATTTGGTCTGGTTGGCCTTGGCCTTGGCCTTGGCCAGCGCGGGCAGGAGCATCCCGGCGAGGATGGCGATGATCGCAATGACGACCAGCAGTTCAATCAAGGTGAAGGCGGCGCGTTTTCGCATGGTGGCCGATCGACGGCCGGGGAATGAAAGCGGGGCCGTTATCTTTTGTCAAATATAACGGAAGGTGAACGCCCCGCTGCCAAAGAAGCTCAGCTCTGGCACCCTCATTTCCCCGTTCTCTGCGCCTGTCCCGCCTCTGCGGTGTCGCCTTCTGAAATGCACCGCAGAGGCGGGACAGGCGCAGAGAATTACGGAGCAAACCAGTTCAGCTGCGCAGGTGTTTCCGCAGTTCGTCCCAGGACTTTTCGGTCGCCTTAAGCGACTCCGCCTCCATCTGGTAGTACAGTTCCAGCACCCGCCGGCCGGTGGGGGTCAACTGCGCGCCGCCCCGCGTCGCGCCGCCGCGCTGGCGGTCCAGGATCGGCTCGGTGAAGCACGCCTCCATCTGTTTGACCAGCGTCCACGCCCGCATGTACGACATTTCCATCCGCTTGGCCGCCTCGGCGATGCTGCCGGTCTCGGCGATGGCCGCGAGCAACTCCACCTTGCCCGGTCCCAAGGCGATGTTTTCGCCCACAATCACGCGCAGGCGGGGCTTTAGGACGGGCGGGTTTTTAGGTTTTTGGCGTTTCATTCGGTGTCGTGCGATGCCGCAGGATTGGACCCGCTCCGCCGGTCGTCAAGCCGCCGGTGGACGCGCCCGGCGTGCGCTGCAACGAAGTGGTTACGAATGTCCCGGAAACGTTGGGCTTTGGGTTACGACGCGCAATTGACGTGGCGCATTGTATAATCCCGTTGTTTCAGTCATCGCCGTTTAAGCCGGTATGTTGGGAATAGTTGAAAAAGCCGGCAGCAGGCTGGCTGTTTCCGTTTCCGTCCGGTTGGTGGCGGATAAAATCAGCCATTGTTAGACAACCGTAACATTTACGCCCTTTGTCCG
This sequence comes from Pseudomonadota bacterium, assembly GCA_009924135.1. GTDB lineage: Bacteria > Verrucomicrobiota > Verrucomicrobiia > Limisphaerales > SXTU01 > SXTU01. The sequence goes on from RFSE01000007.1 coordinate 24,132, forward strand.
TAACATGACAAAGGCAGATTGGTTCCGTCAAAAGTGACCGATTCATCAACCATACAATGAAGCATACGACCAAATTCGCCCTCGCCGCCGCCTCCGCGCTGGCCGCGACCGCCGCCGTGTCCGGAACGGCCCAAGCTCAAACCGCCGACTCGCTCATCGACAAGCTCGTTGAGAAGGGCGTCCTGACCTCCAAGGAAGGCCAGGCCCTCCGTGAGGAATCTGACAAGGACTTTAACCGTGCCTATCAGGCCAAGACGGGCATGCCCGACTGGGTCACGAGCATGAAGTTCAACGGCGACTTCCGGGGCCGCTTCGAGCAGCACCAGATCGACAACACCCTGGGCAGCGACCGTAACCGCTGGCGCTATCGGCTCCGCGTTGGTGCCACGGCGAACATGCTGGAGGATTTTGAAGTCGGTTTCCGCTTGGCTACCGGTGATCCGTCCGGGGCTTTTGGTGGCAAGGCCATCACTGCCAACACGACGATGGGGGACGGTTCCTCGCGCAAGTTCCTGTGGGTGGACACCGCCTACGCGAAGTGGAACCCCGTGCACAACGCGGACTGGAACGCGAGCCTGACCTTCGGCAAGATGGACAATACGCTCCAAGTCTCGCCGATGGTGGTGGATGGTGATTACCAGCCTGAGGGCGCAGCTCTGCAGCTCGCTTATCAAGTCAATGATGCGAACGCGCTCAAGTTCAACGGCGTGTTCTGGGTGCTGGATGAATTCAACACCTCGGCCACCGCGAATCCCTCCCCCAACCGCGATCCGTACCTGTACGGTGCCCAGTTGATTTACGACACGAAGTGGTCCTCCAAGGTGGACACCTCGCTGTCCGCGACTTGGTTGAGCATTCAGAACAAGAACAACCTGTCCATCGCGGCCGCGCCGGATGACAACGTGGGTAACTTGCGCACCGACGCGCCGGGTGCGGCGGCCGGCTCCTTCGGCGGTGGGCCGGCCTACGGCTTCAACGCGGCCATCCTGGGCAGCTCGCTCACCTACAAGCTGGACAGTTTCCCGATGTATGACGGGGCGTTCCCGATCAAGTTCAGCGGCGAGTGGATGCACAACATGGCGGCCGCCACGCAGAATGAGGCGTGGAACGCAGGCATCACGCTTGGCAAGGCGGGCCACAAAGGGCTCTGGGAAATCAACTACAAGTATGAGTTCCTGCGCAGTGACGCTTGGTACGAAGAGATGGTTGACGACGACTTCGGCGCCGTTTACTCCGGTTCGGTGGCGGCTGGTTCTTCGAACCTGTCGCGCGGTGTGACGGGCGTCGGTGTGGCGCAGGCCGCCTTCAAGGGTGGCACCAATGCCAAGGGCCACGTGATCAAGGCGGTGTACAACATCACCGACTCGCTCCAGGCCATCGGCACGTTCTACGTGACCGAGCAGATCACCCCGCTGGGTGGCACGGTCGGCCCCACCACGGCCGGTCACTTCATCTTTGACCTGATGTGGAAGTTTTAGTTCGTAGTGTTGTCCTCCGGCAGGGCCGGCGGCGTGCATTCCGCCGGCCCTGCCAAACTTTAAATCCTTAAATTGAAACCTGATATGAAATCCCTGAAATCCCTCACCCTCATTGCGGCGGCCCTCGTGCTCGCCGGCTCCGCCCAGGCGGCGAACATCACCGTCAAAGGCTCCGACACCCTGGTCGTCCTCGCCCAGAAGTGGGCCGAGACCTACATGGGCAAGAACGCCGAAACGAAGATCCAGGTCACCGGCGGTGGCACTGGCACCGGCTTCGCTGCGTTGCAGAACAAGTCCACCGACCTCTGCAATGCCTCGCGCAAGATCAAGCCCGCCGAGCAGATCAACTGCGTCAAGGTGTTTGGCAAGCGCCCCACCGAGTACAAGGTGTGCCTCGACGGCCTGTCCGTGTATGTAAGCGCCGAAAATCCGGTGAAGGAACTGACGGTCGCCCAAGTGGCCGACATCTTCAACGGCAAGACGAAGAACTGGAAAGAAGTCGGCGGGGTGGACGCTCCGATCACTGTTTACAGCCGCGAGAACAGCTCGGGCACCTACGAGTTCTTCAAGGAACACGTCCTGCAGGGCAAGGACTTCGCGGCCAGCGCGCAGACCATGCCGGGCACGGCGGCGGTGTTGCAGGCCGTGGCCAAGGATAAGAACGGCGTCGGTTACGGCGGGGCCGCCTACGGCGCGGGTGCGAAAGCCCTCGCGATCAAGAAGGACGACGCTTCGCCGGCGATCGAACCCACCGAGGACAACGTCGTCAAAGGCGTCTATCCCATCTGGCGTTACCTGTACGTCTATGTGAACCCGGCGCTCGACAAGGGCGACATCGCCAAATACCTCACCTGGATTCGGGGTGATGAAGGCCAGAAGGTCGTGAAGGACGTGGGCTATTTCCCGCTGCCCAAGAACTTGCGGGAGTAAATTTGGTTCCTGATTGTTAGTTCCTGCGACCATCAGTGGGGCGGGCGAAAGATAGTGCATGTCCTTCGCTCGCCCCTTTTGGTTTTAAAGTCTCCGGATTGTTTCCTCCTCGTAACTAGCCACCAGGGCTTGGTTCCCCTACGCTCTGCACCCGTGACGAACGCACCGCATACTGCCAAGCGCACCGTGGGCTGGATGGGCATCCACCGCGGGCACAAGGCCCGGCCGGCCGAGTGGCTGGCGGAGAAGCTCATCTTCCTCGTCTCGCTCACCGCGATCCTGATGGTGTTCCTCATCTTCGTGTTCGTCGCCCGCGAAGCTTTGCCGCTGGTGTTCGGCCAGATGAACAGCGCGGCCGCACGCCCGGTGATTCCCGCGAAGGAAATGGGCAAACTGAAGCCCGATGAACTGCGTGACTACCTGGCCTTGACCCCGGAGGAATTCAAGCGACTGGACAAGGAAGCGCTCACCGCCCTGATGGAGGTACGCGAAGAAGAGGGGAAGGAAGCGCCCAAGGACAAGGACGCCACGGTCAACACCACGGAATGGAAGTATCTTTTTGCCCCGCATGAATGGTCCGACAGCCGGCCCGAAGATCGTTACGTGTGGCAGCCCATCGGGCGCATCCACAAATACAACCTCTGGCCGCTCATCATCGGCAGCCTCAAGACCACGATCGTCGCCTTGCTCTTCAGCGTACCGCTCGCCCTGGCGGCGGCCATTTACGTTTCGCAGCTCTGCCGGCCTTCCTTGAAGGAATGGCTCAAGCCCGCGATTGAATTGCTTTCCGGTGTGCCGTCCGTAGTGCTTGGGTTCTTTGGCTTGATGGTCATGGCGACGTTCCTTCAGGGGGTCTTGGGATACCAGTCGCGCTTGAACGCCTTTGTTGCCGGCATCGCGCTGGGCTTGGCGGTGATTCCGGTGGTGTTTTCCATCGCGGAGGACGCCTTGACCAGCGTGCCCCGCAGTTACACGCAGGCGGCTCTGGCGCTGGGGGCGTCCAAATGGCAGGCCGCCTGGCAGATTGTCCTGCCCGCGGCTGCGCCGGGCGTGTTCGCAGCCGTGGTGCTGGGTTTTGGCCGCGCCATCGGCGAGACGATGGTTGTACTGATGGCCAGCGGCAACGCGAGCATCATGTCCTTCAGCCTCTTTGACTCGACCCGTTCGATTACAGCGACCATTGCGGCAGAACTGGCCGAAGCCGTCTTCGGCGGACACCATTACCGGATGCTCTTCCTGATCGGGGCAATGCTCTTCATCGTGACCTTCCTCACCAATCTGGCGGGCGATCTCATCATGCACCGGTTGAAAGGCCGTCTGGAGGGGAAGGCGAAATGAGCACCACCACTGTCAAAGCCAGCCGGCTCGACTTCCGCTCACGCGGCTTCGATTTCGTCTCGTTCGCGTTTACCAGCCTCACCGGGCTGGCCACGCTGTTCATTCTGGGCGTCCTCGCCATCATCATCGCGAACGTGGTATGGCATGGCTGGAGCACGTTCTCCTGGCGCTTCCTCACGGGCAGTGCTGATCAGGACATGTTCGATGTGAACAAGGCCGGCGTCTTGCCGATGGTCATCGGGACTGCGCTGCGGGTGCTGGTGATGACCGTATTCGTCGTGCCGGTTGGCGTCATCACGGCGGTGTATCTCACGGAATACGCGCAATCGACCGCGCTCACCACGCGGATCATCCGGGGCGCAGTGAACAACCTTGCCGGCGTGCCTTCCATCGTATTTGGCCTGTTCGGTCTCGGTTTCTTCATCAGCTTCATCGGTCGTGGGATCGACGGCGGGGCCCCGGAACCGCACTGGGGCAAGCCGGCGATTCTCTGGGCGTCGCTGACGCTTTCGGTGATGACCTTGCCGCTGGTCATTGTCGCCACCGAGGAATCGTTGCGGGCGATCACACCTGGTTTGCGGGAGGCGAGCCTGGCGTTGGGTGCGACCAAGCTGGAAACGATCATCAAGATTGTGGTGCCGGAGGCGTTGCCCGGTATTCTCACTGGTGGCATTCTGGCGGTGGGCCGGGCGGGTGGCGAGGTGGCTCCGATCCTGTTCACCGGGGCGGCTTATTACATGCGGGATCTGCCGCACTCGCTGACCGACCAGTTCATGGACCTGGGCTACCATGTCTTCATCCTCAGCACGCAGTCGCCCGACATTGAGAAGACCCGGCCCATCCTGTTTGCCACCGTGCTGGCCCTTCTGCTCTTGACGTTGTCCCTGAACCTGGTTGCCGTCATCGTGCGCGCCCGTGTGCGCAAGAAGATGCGTGCCGGACATTGATCTATGGCTGCCATTTCTTCCTCCCAAGTCACGTTGAACACCGTCAAGCCCACCGTGGGCGCGGGTGAGCCGCTCATCACGAGCGAGCAGGTCAACCTGTATTACGGCACTTCGCACGCGCTCAAGGGCATCTCCGTGACGCTCGGCGAGCGGCACGTCACGGCCTTCATCGGCCCGTCCGGCTGCGGGAAGTCCACCTTCCTCCGCTGCTTCAACCGGATGAACGACCTCATCGACTCGGTCCGCATCACCGGCTCGATCAAAATCGGCGGGCAGGACATTTACAGCAAGGATGTGGATGTCATCGAGCTGCGCAAGCGCATCGGGATGGTGTTCCAAAAATCCAACCCGTTTCCGAAATCCATTTACGAGAACATCGCCTACGGCCTGAAGCTGCACGGGATGAAGGCGAAGTCCGACCTTGACTCGACCGTCGAGCAAAGCCTGCGGGGTGCGGCGCTTTGGGAAGAAGTCAAGGACCGGCTGCACACCAGCGCCATGGGCCTTTCCGGCGGCCAGCAGCAACGGCTCTGCATTGCCCGGGCCATTGCCATCAAACCGGAGATTCTCCTCATGGATGAGCCGGCCAGCGCCTTGGACCCCATTGCGACGGCCAAGATCGAGGAGCTGATTCTCGAATTGAAGAAGGACTTCACCATCGTCATTGTCACGCACAACATGCAACAGGCCGCGCGCATCTCGGACTACACGGCGTTCTTCTACCTGGGAGAACTGGTCGAATTCGACACCACGGCGAAGATCTTCACCAACCCGTCGAAGCGCCAGACGGAGGACTATGTGACCGGAAGATTTGGATGAAACCGGAACAGTATTCAGTGTTCAGTAATCAGTATTCAGTGTTCAGTGGCCTGAACACCGAGGCTGACCGCGTATCGAACTGAACACTGCTTACTGAACACTGCTTACTGAATATGCTCCCCCACGACCACGAATTCGCCCGTCTCAAGGAGAAGCTCCTTACCATGTCGAGCTTGGCCGCCAGCTCGCTTCAAAACGCCATCAAGGCGCTGGTCGAGCGTAATGACGATCTTGCCCGGCAGGTGGAGCAGGCTGATGACCAGCTGGATGCGCTGGAAATCGAACTGGATGAACTCGCCATCGTGCTACTCTCGCGCGGCCCGATCGCCAGCGATCTGCGGATGATTGCCGTGGCCATGAAGATCACCCACGATTTGGAGCGGGTCGGCGACGAGGCCACCGCCATCGCCCGCAGCGCGGTGGAGTTGAACAAGGAGCCGCAACTCAAACCCTACGTGGACATCCCCCGGATGGCGACCATGGCGCTGGAGATGTTGAACGACGGGCTGGAATCCTTTGTGAGCCGCGACACCATCCGTGCCCGCGCCGTGCTTCCGCGTGACCGGGATGTGGATGCCATGAACAAGCAACTGCAACGGGAACTGGTCACGTACATGCTGGAAAATCCGGCGACGATCACCCGGTGCCTGCATCTCATGCAGTTTTCCAAGCGCATCGAGCGCATCGCGGACCACGCGACTAACATCGCCGAGGAGGTCGTGTACCTCTACGAGGGACGCGACATCCGCCACACCGGCAAGGACCCTCAGGCGTAAGCCTGCTCAGGCGAACTCGTGCTCGTGGGCCCGGACCGTCAGGACAGGGCAGGGGGCCAGCCGGACGACCCGTTCCGCCGTGCTGCCCAATAGGAGATGCTTCAACCCGGTGTGCCCATGCGTGGCGATGACGATGAGGTCCACGTTGAGTTCCGCCGAGGCGGTGGTGATTTCCGAGAACGGCTGCCCGAGGCGGGTGATCGCTTCGGAAGCAATGCTGGCGGGCACGCGTTTCTGGGCGAATTCAGCCAGGGCGCTGCGGGCGAGCTTGAGGCGATCCTGGTTGGCCTGCTCCATCGCCGGGGGAATGATCACGCTTTCGGGGTAATGCACCGGCTCGACCACGTGGACCAGCACCAGCGAGGCCCCGAACTGTTCGGCGAAACGCACCGCGTACCGGAGTGCTTTGACGGAGAATTCCGAGAAGTCCACCGGCACGAGGATCTTCTTGAGCTGCAGGTAGGACGGGACCAAATCGATGACCGGGGCGGCGGAGTTGTCCGGCGTCGGCGGAGTCGATGGTTTGGCTTTCTTGGTGGCGGGTTTCTTTTTCATAAGCTCGTGATGGGTTATGGCGGCTGTCAGACCATGGTGGTTGCCCGCTTGGCGGGCTGCTCGGTAATTGTCCGAAGGATGCCCTGCCTTGCGGCCGAGGTCAACTCAACCAGTGTTTCAACCGGCTTGCCACTGTGGGCCGCCACCAGACGGCCAGAGAGCTGCGCCGGTAATCTCCCAGAGGCACTTCCCCGGCTGCCATCAAGGTGGCCAGGCGCTTCACGTCGTGGGGCAGGAGACGGATCACCAGCCGCTGGTTATGCCACTCGGCGGCCAGCCGGCCCGCTTCATAACGGGCGAGGCTCAAGGCCCAGGCGGGTTCGAGTCCCTTCTCGGCCGCTTGCGCCTCGAGGTGTTTGACGAAAGCGATGGCATCCTCGCTGGGCCGTTGCCCGGCGGCCGGTGGATTGACGGCGTAATTGCGGAAGGAATCGGCGAAGCGCTGGCCCAGGGCCTTGCGCGTGAGCGGCAGCCGCAGGGCGACCTGCGCGAGCCGGCGAGTGCGCAGCAGCCGGGCAAACTGGCGCATTTGCTCGTGGTGCAGCGTGCTCAAGGTTTCCGCCGCGACTGTAAGCCCTTCTGTGGCCGCCACGCGGGCCGGGTCCGCGAAGAACTTTTCGCGGAACTCGCGGTCGGTCGCCAGCCGGGCGACGAGCTTTTGCTGGAGCGCTAGTTCCATCGCTTGTACAGCCGGCCAAGAGCGCGGGCGCGTTCAACTTCCCAAAGCATTTCGGGGAGCGGCGGCAAATTGTCGTCGCGTTCCAGGCAGATGCAGCGCACCGGAGCCCGGCTGACGGCCAGGTCGAGCAGTTGCCAGATGCTTTCCGGCACGGACTGGGTGCGGCTGTCAACCAGGCGGCCCTTGGACTCGTGCGCACCGGAGAAATGCACCTGCACCACGCGTTCAAGCGGGAGCTGTTCGATGAACTCCGCCGGGCTGGCCCCATGGTTGGTGCTGTTGGCGTGGATGTTGGTCACATCCAGCAGCAACCCGCAGCCGCTGTGATGCAGCACCTGGGCGATGAAGGCCGGTTCGGTCATCTCCGCCCCCGGCCAGATCAAGGGGGAACACACATTCTCCAAGATCAACGGCGTGGCGATGGCACGCCGGGCCGTGATGATGTTCCGGGCCATGGTTTCCACCGCTTCCTTCGTGAACGGCAGCGGCGAGGGATGGCCGAGGTTGATGCCGCCCGCGCGGGTGTAGCCGATGTGCTCGCTCCACCACGGTGCGGCGATGCGTTTGAGCAGCAGGTAAATCTTCTCCAAATGGCGCTCCTCCAGCCCCTCCGCGCTGCCCAGTGAGAGGGTCGTGAAGTGCGGGATGACGGTGAAATGCTCCATGAGCAGGGCCAGCTCATCGAGTTTCTCCGGCGGGGCATCCAAATAAAAATCGCCGATGATCTCGATGAAATCCACCTCGGACTGCCGCTGTAACAACTCGTCCCGGAACGGCCGGCGATAGCTCAACCCCGCGCCCAGGCGGGGCAGGTTGGCGAGCAGGTTGGTGATTTCGGTCTTGCGGCCCACGCAGTGGTTAACAGGATTCACCGGCTGCGTCAGCCGATGTCAGGACTTGTTGATGGGGGCGACTCACGGACCGAATCCTTGCCGTCCCCACGGTTCAAGCCAAGGAAAACTTGCTCCGTCAACGTTATCGCAGCCGTGGGAGGCTGGCAGCTGCGACGGCCTGGCCGTGGCGTTTGTCCTGTTCGTCGGGGACATGGAACTGGATCTGGGTGGCCAGTTCGGGGAACTCGGCGTGCAGTACGGCCTTGGCCCCGGCAATGATGATGTCGCCACCCGCCCCGCTGGTCACGCGACCCAGGATCAGCAGATGGTGGAAGTCGTAGAAATCTGCATAGTGCGCCAAGGCGTAGCCCAGATAAGTCCCGAGGGTCTCGTAGATCTTTTGGGCACGCGGATCGCCGCCCTTCATCAGCGACTGCACGAGTTTGAGTCTTTCGGGCAACGGTAATCCCGCTTCCGCCTCGATGCCCGCGACGGGCAGGAGCCGGCCCACTGCCTGCTGGGAGAAATACTGTGCGCCGACGCCGTAGTCGCCGCTCCATTCGTCGCACGCAGCGGCGGGGTTGTAATCCACCGGGGCGAAAGCCAGTTCACTGAGCCAGGTGGTGATGTTGCCATTGGGCGTGACGTACCCAGCGGCCTGGCTGGTGCCCATGGCGATGCCGAGCACCCCGTTCACCCCGAGCGACATGGAGCCGGCCAGCGCGGTGACTTCGCCGTCGTTGGCGACATCGAACGGGATGCCACCCCAGGCCTTCTGCACTTCCAGGAAGAGGTCTTTCACGCGCGCGTTAAAGAGGTCTGGCGCGACACCGCGAAAGAGGGAAGCCACTTTCACGCGGTTGTTCACGTAAACGCCAGCCGAGCTGCCGCCGATCGCATCCACGCGCGGGAGATGCGCGGCGGCCTTGCGGAGCGAGTCCATGATGCCATCGAAGTGGTACTGCGGATCGGGATGAAAGTAGGGGTCCCAGACCGTTTCCTCGCTGAAAACCACCTTGCCGTCCTGCACGGCGGCCACCTTGCGGTCGCTGCCCCCGAGGTCGAAGCCGATGCGGCAGCCATCCAGATGCCGGCCCAGCGCCTGCACGTTGGCATGTTCGCGCGGGAGACTGGCGGCGTCACAGGCGACGACGGCGATGGGGTGGTCGTAGACTCGTTCGCCGATGAGGTTCGAGTCGAACCGGCCCGTGGCGGTGTCGCGAAAGTGGGCCTGCAACTGGGTGGCCAGTTCGGGCTGGCCGGTGAAGTGGAACCGCCAGCCGCCGCGCTGCCAGAGGAGGAACTTCGCGAGCCGTTCGAGGTGGCTGAAGTTTGCGGCGGCGAGGGCGTGGCTGGCGGGTGCGAGTTCCGTGTGGAAGTGGAAGACGGAGCCATCGGTTTGCTCCAACGCGAGCGTGACGGGCACGGCGTGGCCGGTGGCGCGTACGGCCTCACGGAACGCCCGCGTGGCGAGCGCCGCCGGGCGGAAGGCGGGATCGAGGACTGGAGTGACGCGCGGAGCGGGCAGCGGGAGGCCGCGATTGATGTTCATGCGCGTTTTTAGCCGCGCGGGCCGGCGAACTCAAGGCACGGAATTCAACCGTCCCTTCACGGGAATCATGGCCGCACCCCCGGGACCGCGAAACCTGATCGGCACGGCCACGCGACTGCTCCCGTCGATGGCTCGCTGGGTGGCAAAATGCAGGTGGGGACCGGACGAATAGCCGGTGTTCCCGGATAAGCCGATGGCATCGCCTTCTGCGACCCGCTGGCCAAGTTTGACCATCACGCCATCACGCTTGAGGTGCACGTAGAGGCCGATGGTTCCGTCGGAATGTTGAATCTTAATGTAGTTGGCCTTGTTCCGGTAAACGGCTTCGTCGGCACCACCTTCGTTGGAATCTGATTTGATGGCGATGACGACTCCGGCGCGGGCGGCGCAGACGGTCGAGCCTTCGGGCATGTCCCAATCCACGGCAAATTCCGATTCCGGGTGGTGGTGGCTGAAAGTGCCGTGAAAGGTCTGGACTACCCGACGCGGCTGGCCCGCCGGGAATGGAAAACGATAGAGGAACTCGGGATCGGGCTTTGCTTCGAAGCGTCCGTAGTTCCATTTCCAGTTGTAACCATAACTCCACGGCCGGGTCGGGTCGCTGCGTTGCAGGGTGACCAAAGGCACCCGCTGATCCGGCGGGACGTTGAATGTTTTGGGCAACAACACGCTGGCAGTCAGGTTGGTGAGGGTGGCTTGCAGGGTCACGGTCAGGTCGCCCGCAGTTGGGTTTTCCACCACCAGCACGGCACCGGTGGACAACTTGTCCACCACCAGTTGGGGCTCGGCGGCGGGTAGATGCGCTGCCAGACCGAGCCACCAAATAGCGAGCACCCTCAGCCAGCATCGGCCGGCAAACCGGGGCAGACCACGATTGATGTTCATACGCGGTGGTTGTAACGGCGGCAATCGTGGGGTTCAAGGCCCGTGCGACAGAACATGGATTGTCATGAAGTAGCCAATAAAGGGAGACTGTCGGCCAAGTCGGGGCGAGCCGGGCAGAAGGCTGAAGAGCAGGCTGACTCTGCCGGTCAAACTCCCGGCCGAAGTATATGCAAACCAATCCGAACCGCGCCGCGTGGGATGTTTCCGAGGATGAATTTCCGCGTCTGGGCACGCCAGCGGACAAGCTCCGCTTCATGTTGCGGTATGCGGTGCTCGCACCCTCGAATCGTAATTCCCAGCCGTGGCGGTTCAAGGTGCATGGCCGTACCGTGGAACTCTACGCGGATCGCACCCGCTCGTTGCGGGTTACTGATCCGTTGGACCGTCAGTTGCTCATCAGTTGCGGTTGTGCGCTCTTTCACTTGCGGCTGGCCATGTGGCATTTCGGCTACCTCGACGGCACGGTGCTCCTGCCCGACCCGGATGACCACGATCTGCTCGCCCGGGTGACCTTGGGCGAGGAGGATTCGGCGACGGCCCAACAGGAAGCATTGTTTGATGCGATTGTGAAGCGCCGCACCAACCGGCAGCTTTTTCTCGATGATCCCCTGCCGGAGGAGCTGAAGCCAGAGTTGGTGAAGGCGGCGGCCCGGGAGCAGGCCTGGCTGCATTTCGTGGATGACCGCACGCAACGCAATGCCATCGCCGACCTCATTGCCGAAGGTGACCGGCTGCAATGGGCCGACAAGCGGTTCCGGTTGGAACTGGCCTCGTGGCTGCATCCGAATGACGGCACGGCGCCCGATGGCATTCCCAATTCGGCGCAGAATTCCGGCGACCTGCTCTCCGTCGCCGGGCCGATGGTGATCCGCACGTTCGACCTCGGGGAAGGCCAGGCGGCCAAGGATCGTGACATTGCCGCCTACTCCCCTGGACTCGTGGTGCTGGGGACGGATACGGATGAGCCGTGGGCCTGGTTGGCGACCGGGCAGGCGTTGGCGCGCGTCCTGTTACGCGCGCGGGTGGATGGGGTCTCGGCCTCTTATTTAGACCAGCCCATCGAAGTGATGTCGCTGCGTCCGAAGGTTACGGAACTCATCGGGCATGGCGGCCATGCGCACATCATCCTGCGGCTGGGCATCGGCCCGAATTTGAATCCAACACCGCGCCGGTCGGCAGAAACGGTGCTGATTCCGGCACCGTGAACCAGCTCAGGCGGTTGGACGGGCAAGCGGGTCGAACTGTTTTGACTCCGGGTTGAAGGCGAAGAGTTCGGCCGTCGCAATATTGAAGAACCAGCCGTGCAGGTGGAGTGAGCCATCGGAGAGCCGTGCCTGCACGGCGGGGTACGCTTTAAGATTCTCAATGGCGAAGAGCACGTTTTCTTCGGCGGCGGCGTTGGCCCTTGCCTGGCGGTCAGTCAAGTGTTGATAGCCCAGATGAATGACGTCGCGGACGGGCGCGGCCACATGCAGCCAGGCTTCGAGGTGAGGCATGGCGGCGCGGTTGGGGATGCCTTCCAGCAAGGCGTGCATGGCCCCGCATTGCGAGTGACCGCAGACGACGATGTCGCTGACGTTCAGCGTCGAGACCGCGAACTCGATGGCGGCGGCCGTGGAGTTCGTCTCGCCGGTGACGTTCGCCGGCGGGACGATGTTGCCGACGTTCTTCACCACGAAGAGATCGCCGGGCTGGCTTTGCGTGATGAGCTCGGCGAGCACGCGGGAGTCCGAGCAGGTGATGAACAGGGTATGGGGGTTCTGGCCTTCCCGGGAAAGCCGCTGAAACAGCGCCCGGTAGGCGCCGAACTCGTCCGAGCGGAAGCGATGAACGCCATCAATGAGCCGTTGCATGATGGCGTGGATGTTGACGACAGCCCCCGGTGCCCGCCAAGGAAAACCTTGCACACCGTTGACGCAGGCCGTTCCCGGGCGCAAATTCCCACTCGAAGTTGTGACCACAGCCAACAAAGTCACGGTGGGACGGATCCTGCTCGTGCCCTTCTTCGTCGTCCAGGTGCTCTATTACGAGCGCACCGGCGAGGAATGGCACCGGCTGGCGGCCTTGCTCACCTTTGCGCTGGCGACGCTTACGGATGCGGTGGACGGCTACATTGCCCGGCGCTACAACCAATACACCGAGCTAGGCGCGTTGCTCGACCCGGTGGCGGACAAAATCCTGCTGGTGTCCGCGCTGGTGCTGCTTACCTTCGACAAGGGGCCGCATCTGCCCAATCTGCCGCTCTGGCTGGCTGGCACGGTCATTGGCCGGGACATGGTGCAGGCCATCGGCCTGGCCGTGACCCATTACACCGTGGGCAAGGTGCCCATCCGGCCGCGCCTCGTTGGCAAGGCAGCCACGCTCCTCTTGATGGTTACCATCATCTGGGCGTTGCTCAAATGGGACGGGGCATGGCTTCATTACCTGGCGGTTGCGGCGGCGGTTTGCACGGGTATTTCCGGGGTGCTATACGTGCTCGACGGGATGAAGTTGCTCGGCACCAGTCCTGACAGCACCCCAAAAACTGTAGTTCCAACCGACACCTCGAAACACTGATCCATGGCACTCGAACTGAAACTCAAGGAAGGCGACCTGGCCCCGGCTTTCACCGTGGCGACCAACGGGGGCAAGACGGTCTCGCTCGCCGATTACAAGGGGCACTCCGTCATCCTCTACTTCTATCCCAAGGACGACACGCCGGGCTGCACGAAGGAAGCCTGCGCCTTCCGCGACGTGTACGCGGAGTTCACGAAGAAGGGCGCGATCGTGCTCGGGGTCAGTGCGGATTCGGTGAAGGCGCATGACAAGTTCTGGTTGAAATTCAAGCTGCCGTTCACCTTGTTGGCGGACGAGGAGAAGCGCATCGTGGAGGCCTATGGCGTGTGGGGCGAGAAGAGCTTCATGGGGCGGCGCTATCAGGGCATCCATCGCGTCACGTTCCTCATTGGCGGCGATGGCCGCATCCAAAAGATCTGGCCCAAGGTGAAGCCCGAGGAGCACGCGGCCGAAGTGCTCGCAGCGTTGGGGTAAAGGGTGCGTAAAGGTCTTTTGGCAGGAGAGACGCGGGGGGAGCAGGAAGGACTGATACCAATGACTGGAATACTCTGGTCGAATCTCCGATTTGAACCTTCGAACGTTTTCTCCCTCACCCCGGCCCTCTCCCGCTGGGAGAGGGAGAATCTTCGGCTGTCATCAACCAAGCGCTGCCTTTAGCCAACCAGGCCGGGCTTGGGGGCTCCCTCTCCCAGCGGGAGAGGGCCGGGGTGAGGGAGAACGGCTACGCGAGTCACAGCTTGCTCGCATCTTACCAAACTATTCCCGCAGTTGGTATGAGGCGGGCGGATTGGGGGCAGGGGAATTTTTCAGGCACAATTACTCTGCCCCCAATTCCTCTGTCAAACTTCTGGGCGCGACGCCTTTCTCAAAACAATCAAAACAGATCGTTTCGGACCAAGTGCATCAAACAGCGGCCAGCTTCTCGAAACTCTCCTCGATGAAGGTGGTGTTCTGGATGCGTGCGAGTTTCGCGTAGAGGCCGTCGGTGGCGAGGAGTTCGTCGTGCGTGCCGCGTTCGACGATCTCGCCCTGGCGCAGGACCAGGATCTGGTCGGCCTTGCGGATCGTGCTCAGGCGGTGCGCGATCACGAAGCTGGTGCGGCCGGCCATGAGCCGTTCCAACGCTTCCTGGATCAGCTTCTCCGTTTGGGTGTCCACGCTTGCGGTCGCTTCGTCGAGAATGAGGATCGGGGCGTTCTTCAGCAGCGCCCGGGCGATGCTCACGCGTTGCTTCTCACCCACGCTCAACTTCACGCCGCGTTCGCCCACCCGCGAGTCGTAGCCCTCCGGCAGGCGCATGATGAACTCATGGCAGTTGGCGGCCTTCGCGGCGGCGTGGAGGTCGGCCTCATTCGCGTCCAGCCGGCCATACAGAATGTTTTCGCGGATGGTGCCGTTGAAGAGAAAAGCCTCCTGAGCCACGACGCTGATCTGCTGGCGCAGCGTCTCCAACGGCACGCTTTGGATGTCCACACCGTCGATGAACACCCGGCCCGAAGTGGCCTGGTAGAAGGCAGGGAGCAGGTTCACCAGCGTGGACTTGCCCGCCCCGGTGGGACCGACCAGCGCCGTCATCTGCCCGGGCCGGGCGTGCAGGGAAATATTTTTGAGGACCACGCGCTCGGGGCCGTAGTGGAAGCCGACGCTCTCGTAACGAACCTCGCCGCGCATCCGAGCCGAAGGAGACGACGTGAGGAGTCTCTGACTAGATTCCGCACTCCGCATTCCGCCTTCCGCATTTGAAGTGAGACTCCTTACGTCGTCTCCTACGCGGTGGTTTTCCTCCGTCGCATCCATGATGTCGAAGACGCGCTCGCTGGCGGCGCGGGCGGACTGAAGCATCTGGTTCAGTCCATGCAAGCGGCTGATCGGCTCGTAGAAGAGCCCGAGGTACAGGAGGAACTGCACCAGTTCGCCGACGGTCATCTTGTTGGCCAGCACCTGCGAGCCGCCAAACCACAGCACCAGTCCGATCCCGAGCGACGAGGCGAACGCCATCGCCGGCGAGTAAATGGCCCACGCGCGCATCACCGTGAGAGTGCCTTGCCGCAGGTCTTCGGCGCGGGCACCGAACCGTTCGTCTTCATGGCGCTCCCGGCCGAAGGACTTGATCTGGCGGATGCCCTGAAGGTTGTCCATGAGGAGTGCGTTCATGGCACTCGAGGCCTGACGCTGCGCCCGGTAACGCTTGTGGGCGGTGAGGGTGTACCAGAGCGCGCCACCGATCAGGAGGGGCAGGGGAACCAGCGCGACGCCGGCCAGCAGCGGGTTCGTCCAGAAGAGAATCGTCAGCACCCCGACGATGCTGAGGATGGCCACGGCCCCTTGCTCGGTGCCGTCAATGAGCAGCCGCTCCATGGCGTTCACGTCCTCGATCACGCGGGTCATGAGGTCGCCGGATGCACGCTGGTCGAACCAACCGACGGGCAGGCGTTGGAGGCGGGCGTAAACGTCGCGGCGGAGATCGAGGATGACCTTCTGCTCCAGCTCGTTGTTGAGCCGGATGCGCAGGCTGGTGAACAACTCCCGCAGGAAGAATGCCCCGATGAGCAGGGCCATGACCGGCGCGAGGCTGTCGGCGTGCTTCTTGGAGATGACCTCGTCGATGACGTGCTGGGTGAGCTTCGGGTAGGTGAAGGCGGCGGCCAGCGAGAGGAGGGCGAAGCCGATGGTCCCGGCGGCCATCAGCTTGTACGGCAGCAGATAAACACCAACGCGGCGCACCACCTCGCCGGTCGAGCGGGGCTGCGATTTGAAGCTGGGGTCGGTGTGGGCACCGAAACCGGGATGGGCACTCATTTCAAGTCAGACGGAGATTGAAGACTGGAAAGGCGGTCGGGCGAAGCTTAAAGTTGTGCCTGCGAACCGGGCGAATCAGGCGCGGCACAAGTTCAATTCTGGATTCGTGACGATTTGCGAGATTCGCGGGCCAACTCCCCGCCTACAGTAAAAACCCGGTTTGACCAAACCCGATTTTCGCCGTAAATACATTGTCGTGACACCGCAATGTCAATGGACATACAGAACAAACCGGATGGTTTATGGACTTTGATTGGAATAATCCTTCGTTTGTACCGGCGGGCGAGCTGACGCAGCAGGACGTGGAAGAGTCCTTTGAGGATGCGTTTGTTGTGCGCCTGCTGCCGGACTCGGCGCGGTTCGCCGGGCAGTCCCGGTATTTCAATTTGGGCCGCTCAGCGCGGGGCGTGGGCGTGTTCAGCTTGTACCGGACGAATGGCAAGCAAGTGCGGGTGATTTTTGCCCGTGAGTTCCTGCAGGAAGAGCAGTTCTTCTACAAGCGGCGCGTGACGCAGATGCTGGATCAGAAAGACTGAGCATGACAGCGATTTCCAACTGGGAAGCGGTGCCGGACTTCGAGAGCGAAGAAGCCGAGGCGGACTACTGGCGCGAGCACCGCCTCGACCTGCGGTTGATGGACGCGGCGATGGTGGCGGGCGCGGAGTCCACCGAGTCGGTCACGGTGACGCTGCGGATGGACCCGCGGATGCTCTCGCGCATCAAGCGCCTCGCGCGGTCGCGGTATCTGAACTACCAGAGCATGGTGAAGCAATGGTTGAGCGAACGGATGGAACAAGAACTACGGGACAAGGCATCGAAATGAAAACGACGACGAATCAAACATCAACCGGGGCGCGGGACACGGGGGCGTTCTCCCTGATCGAGCTCCTGATGGTCATCTCCATCCCCCGCCATGATGAGCAGCGTCTTTCCGGTGCCGGCACCGGGGCAGCCGGGCTTCGTAAATGCCGCGCCCAACACGGCCACCAAGCCCCGCTACGTATTGCCCCTGCAGGTGGGCACGAGCAAGACGGCGGACATCGCCATGATCGATTTCACGGGCACGGGACCGATGATGTTTTTACGGGTCCCGGCGGATCACCCACTCGCCAACACGACGGTGCCCATCAACACCTGGCGTTACCGCGCCTACCCCGCCGCCGGGCACAACCCGAAGAGTTACGACCTCTGGGCGGAGATCAAACAGAGCGGCGGCGGCACCAACATCATCGGCAACTGGACGAAATAATTTTTTATCAGACAATGAAATCCCATCCTCATCCACCACGTTCCAACCGTCAGGGCATGACCCTGATTGAACTGTTGGTCGTCATCAGCATCATCGGCGTGCTCGCCGGCTTGATCATGCCCGCCTTGTCCAAGGCCAAGCAGCGGGCGCGCGAGTTGCAGGCCCGGAAGGACATGTCGGACATCAAGGGGGCCATCAGCACCTATCAGCAGGATAACAACCGCCTGCCGGCCTCCATCACCGCGACCACGGCGGCCAACGACTTCACTTATGGCACCAGCAGCTCGGCTGCGAGCCCCGCTTTTACTGGCTATGGGACCAACATCATCAACAGCACGGCGGCGACTTACCAGGCCAACAATTCTGAACTGATGGTCATTCTCACGGCGGGGGCCACCAACGGCATGACTTTGACCATCGAAGCCAGCGTGATGAACAACGGGCGCAACCCTCGCAGGACGGGCTATTACAACCCCAAGCTTTCGCCCAGCGCCGGCGCGAAAGCGGGGCCGGGCATGGGCACGGACGGGGTCATGCGCGATCCGTGGAGCAATCCGTACATCATCGCGCTGGACTTGAACTACGACGGCTGGGTCTCCAACTCCGTCTATAACGCGGTGGCGATGAACACCGGCACCACCACCATGGTGCCGCAGGGTGCGCCCGGCACGAGCACTTACGCCGTCAAGGATTCGGTGATGATTTTTTCCTTCGGCCAGGACGGATTCTTCGACAAGACCCTCCCCTCTGATGCATCGCCCAACCGGGATAACATCCTAAGCTGGAAGTAAGCCTATGAACTGCCCCGGTCAACCCATCTGTTCATCTGATCAGCCGACCTCGTTTGTCCCGGACGCGGGCCGGGGCGGCGGGCGCAGTCGGGGTGCCTTCACCTTGATCGAGATGCTGGTGGTGCTGGGCATCATTGGCATGCTGGCGGCGATGACCCTGCCGTCCATCAACAACTCGCGGAAGGGCAACATCTCCGAGAGCGTGACGCGGCAGTTGATGGATGACCTGGCCAACGCGCGGCTCAAGGCCATGAGCCTGCGCACCAAGGTGTATGTGGTGTTCGCGCCGGACCTGAACTGGTTTGGGGCGCTGAATGCCAACCAGACTGCCATGCTGACGACCAATCTCGCCGCCAACACGATCGCGGGCGGTCAGTTGACCACCTACGCCCTCTTTTCCCCCCGGGTCGTGGGCGAGCAACCCGGGCAGAACACCCCCCGGTATTTGAGTGACTGGCGTTCCCTGCCCAGCGGATCGTTCATCCCGGCTTCGCTGTTCCGCGAGCCCGGCGTGTTTCATAATGTGGCGGGCAGTCCGCAAGCTGCGTTCATTCCTGCCGATGATTCCCAGGGCGCGCTGGCCATGAACCTGCCCTTCATTGGGTTTGATGAGCAGGGCCGGCTCTTCGGGCGGAACACCAACATCGCCATCAGCATCATCGAGGGCAGCATCATGCACCCCCAGGATGCCACCGGGCAGACCAACCAGGTGGTCAATACGGACGAGGTGGAGACTTCTCCGCCCGTCAATTCAGGCCAGATCGTAGGCGGCATCGAATATCTGGTGGCGGGGCAGCTTTCACCCGTCGGGGTGCGGCCGCGCATCCGTTACAACGGCATCAATTACTCGGCGGGTCAGACCTTCGTGGGGATAAATGGCATTCCGGCCTACACGATACTGGCCGGCCCCCGCCCCCGCGTGGTGCAGCATTATGGCGTGCGGATCGACTGGATCACCGGCCGGGCCAAGGCCATCAAACCCGAACTGCCGTGAACCTCTCCCACCTGCAACGACTTGGCCGTGATCATACGGCGGATTTCTCCCTCTCCTTTTGCGGAGCAAGGGGTGAGTGGGTGGATGAAGGCAAAAGGCAAAAGGCAAAAGGCAAAAGGGGGACAGACCTCGGCCGGCACTTTTTCCTTTTTCCTTTTTCCTTTTTCCTTGCCTCCCCCCTCTTCCGGCTTGCGGACACCGGCTCCCCTCGTTCTGCGAAGGGAGCCGGGCGCGCCCGTCTCGAACAGGCCTTCACCATGGTGGAAGTCGCCCTGAGCCTGGCGATTGTGGCCTTTGCACTGGTGGCCATCATTGGCGTGATGCCGGTGGGCTTGAACGTACGGAAGGAAAACCGCGAGGACACCATCATCTCGCAGGATGCGTCCGCGTTGATCGAAGCCATCCGGACCGGCTCCGGCACCTCCAACTTGAACACGTTGTCCGCCGCGCTGGTGCAGTTGACCGGGCCGGCCACGCCGTTCTCCGGGACCAACGCCAGTTCCGCCGACATTGTCAGCCGGCTGTGCATTCCGCGCTGGGATACGACCAGTGCCACGGGCTTGGTCCGGGCCTATTTTCATGCCATGAGCGGAAACCTGGGGGATGTTTCCGGGACCAACACCTCCGCCGTGGCGTTCGGCTATGTCGTGACCTCCGAGGTGACGAATTACACGGGCGTGCCGGGCAATGCGGCGCTCAACCGGTACCTCACCAACAATCTTTACGAGGTGAAGCTGACCTTCCAGTGGCCGGTTTATGAGCCGCCGCCCGGGCAGTTCCCCGCCAATTTTGGCAACGGCAAATTGGTGATGCGCACGCTGATCAGCGGGGAACTGGTGACCAATGGCAACGGGGGATATTTCTTCCAGGGAGCAAACTACTACGGCCAATGAAAACCAAGATCAAGCATCCACAATGGCCGGTCCGGGGCGTCACCATCCTGGAGCTGATGGTGGCCGTGAGCCTGATTTCATTCATCATTCTCGCGCTCTACCAGATGTTTGACCGCACGCAGGGGCTCATGCGCGGGGCGGTGCGCGAGGCGGACAAGTTCGAGAACGGGCGGGCGGCCATGGACATCCTGCGCCGGGATTTGTCCCAGATGGGTTACGTGAAGACGCTCTTCGATTCAGGTGCGGGCGCGGTCACGAACTGGCCGGCGGTCGTGTTGCCGCCTACGCCTTACAACGCGGGGACCTATTACCCTGCGGGCAGCGTGGTGTTTTCGGGCGTCAATGCGTATTTCGCGGTCAGGGGGACGCAGGGCAGCGCGCCTTCGCCGGTGAGCAGCTCCCCGTGGGCCTTGGCGGCACCCAATTTCCGCATCAGCGAGTTCGCCCAGGTGGCCAGTCCGCTCGTGCTGCTGAGTTCCGGCGGCAATCCGTTGCTGACCAACACCCTGCACGATGTGTTTTTCATGTACTTCGATCCGCTGATCCGCACCACCGTCACACCCAGTGGTTCAATCATGGCGGGCTCCAGCTACGTGGCCAGCAACACCCTCACGTATGCTGCGCTGGCCCGGCAGCCAGGGGATCCTTTTTTTGGACGGACGGGCATTGCCACCTATACGGGTGGGGCCAACCGGGCGGTGCTGGTCGAGGGTGGCTGGCGGGCTGTGGGCTATCGCGTAGCCTCTTCCACGAACGCATCCATTCTGCTCGGGTCGGCTGGCCCGGGACCGCAGGTCGGCACACTGTACCGGTATGAGCTGGGCACGCTGGACAACGATGCGCGTCGGATGTGGCTGGGCTTCACCAATTTCGCGGGAACCAATTTCCCGGCAGTGACCAGTGTCTTTCAGCGGGTGGCGGAGAACGTGGTGCATTTCCGCTGTCAGGCCGTGACCGGCAACGGCAGCCCCTTCGAACTGACGCCCGGGACGGGCAGCCTCCTGATGCTCGGCACAAACGTTCCCTCTTTGGTGCAGGTGGAGCTGGGCATCATTGATGCCAAGGTGGCCGGCCAGGTGTCAGCCATCGGCACCACCAATTATTTCGTCCAGCAGGGGGATTCCGTGCAGATCTTCCGCCAGCAAATCGCCATCCGCCTCGGCCAGCAATGAACCTTTGCCCTTCCAGCTCTCCGGTATCGTGGTCCAGCCGCCGCAGCGGCGGTGTGGCCCTGGTCGCCACGCTGATCATGCTCTCGCTGGTCACCTTCATGGTGGTCGCCTTCCTCGGCGTGGCCCGCCGGGAGCGCCGGCAGATGGAGACGGTTGGCAACATGGATGTCTCGCGCGCGGCCACGCAGGCGGCACAGTCGCGGGCCATGGCGGAAGTCCTTGCCCGCCTGCTCGCCACGGGTGACAAATACAATTACGGGGTGATGGTCTCGACGAGCTTCCAAAGTTTCAATTTCACCAACAACGGGGTGGTGAATCCCTACAACGTCAACCACACGAACGCCGTGGCCGTGGGTGGGTGGCTGCAAAATCTGGCGAGCCTGCAATTCGATCCGCGGCTGCCGGTCTTCTCGCCTTACTACGCCAACGTCACCCCTTACGATCCGCTCCAGAGCGAGGCTGTCCAGGGCCGCTGGTACCTTGATTTCAATCGCAGCGGCATGTTCGATTCGACCGACCGCTATCAGGCGGGTGACCCGCACTGGATTGGCATGCTGGAGTTTCCGGATGCCCCGCACAGCGCAAACAACCGGGGCATCGGCCGCTACGCCTATCTGGTCACCCCCGCCGGCAAGGCGCTGGACGCGAACTGGATTCATAATCAAGCCAAGCTGCCGGGAGCTTCGTTTGCCACGGAAGGATACTACCGCAATCTTGGGCTGGGACCGCAGGAAATGAACCTCGCTGCGCTGCTGGCGGAATTGAACCCGTACTGGGGCTGGTTCGACCCGGCGGGCAACCAGGCCTATGACCCCAACCCGGGCAATCAGAGCCTGTTCATTCCCAACAGCCGTGATCCCTTTCGGGACGCGCTCAACCTGCTGTTGTACCGGAACAACGGGGGATACAACAATCAGGCGACTTTAAATGCCATGTTCGGGGCAGGACCGGCGGCCAATTTGCTGGCATCCCAGTTTGACGTGCTGGGCAACGGCCCGTTGATGATCTCCACGAACCTCACTGTTAACGCCGATGTGAACAACTTCTGGGCCGGTGGCAGCAACAGTTCGACCCTGCCGCAGCGTTATTTCGACGTGAACGAACTGTTCATCCAGAACCCCGCCCGGTCCTATTCGACCACGTTCACCACGAACCTGCTGTACCTTTCCACGACCAACGAGGCGGTGTCCACTCCGGTGGGCGAACGCAACCGGCGCACCCTATACACGCTGCTGTCCACCTTGGGCACGGAGTCGTGGCCGGTGAACGGGAAGCTGAACTTGAACTGGTCCAACTCGGTGTTCAACGGGTACGGCACCAACATTCAGATCGGCTCCTCGGGCGGCGAACTGGGAAACTTTGCCAGTTGGGAACCGAACTACTTCTTCTACTACGCGGCCGAGCTGATGCTCCGGGCCAGCATCACCCCGAGTGTTTTCATCAACCAAAACTGGACCGGGTTTGGCGGCGCGGCCACGAACGTGCTGTTTACCAACTACTACATCGCGGGTGATAACCTGGCCCTCGCCGGCACGAATTACCTCCCCACGCCCCTGTTCCTGAGCACCAACAGTTCGCCGACGCTGAGCATCACCAACATCCCGCTCCATCCGGTCAGCTACTACACGCCGGAAGTGCACCGGATACTGCAACTGGCGGCCAACATTTACGACGCCGCAGGCCCGCCCGAGTGGATTGCCAAAGCTTATGCGGGCGGCGACCGTGTCCAGCGCGGCGGCGTCGCCTACGTGTCGCTGGTCAACGGTAACGTCACCGTGCCGCCCTCGGCCTCATGGCAGACCATCACCGGTCCGTTCCTGCCCACGCTCTTCCGGCCGATGTTCGGGTTTAACACCAACGGCTGGCCCACCAACGACCTGGTCTATATCATGGGCTACACCACCAACCAGACGGACCCCACGTTGCTGGGCCTGCGGATCTTTGACCTGACGGACCCGGATGGCCGGATGGCGATGTACACGAACGCCGGTGCGGTTGTCGCCGCGAATGGGGTTGGCACGCATCAGACCTGCCTCATGGCCGGTACACCGGTGATCGTCGGGGCCCGGCGCGGCTATCCCAATTTCAACGAGTTTGGGATCCAGACCATTTTCTCCGACACGCGCCGGCTTGAGTTTGTGAAGACCAATGCGACCAACTTCGGGCCCAATGCGATCGTCATGACAAACCAGTCGCAGATCATCGGCCTGACGAACATCTTCGGATTTGAGGTGTGGAATTCCTATTACACCACGTTTCCCCGAGCCCTCACCCTGGTGGCGACCAATGTTTCCCATGTCGTTCTGACCAACGAATTTGGCCCGGTTTACACCAACATCAGCACCAACGGCTTCCAAAGCGTCATCCCCGCCAACACGTGGCCGGGCACCTCCAACGGGATCTCGAGCTTCAAGGGATTTTTCTTCACGAAGATCCCGCAATTGTCCACGAATGTGGCCCAGGGTTACGGCTACGCGACCAACTTTCCGCCGCTGCCGGGCTACACCAACGGCGGCTTCATTCCCGCCAGTTTAAGTCCCGGCGGCATCCCAAGTTATTTCAGCCGGTCCAACGGGTTTCCGGAGATGAAGCTGGGCCTTACCATCACCAATACCATTACCTACGCGCTCTTCGAGCCGGGGCCTGCAAGCCGGGTGGTGGATTTCGTGACGCTGACCAACCTGGTCACGGGGGTGAACCTGACGACCGCGTTGATCACCACCAACAGCGCGGACCCGAACGCCGACCCCGGGGTGCGGTTCTGGCAGACGAACCGCGTGGGCGGTCCCTCGGTGTTCAATCCGACCATTGGCATCACCAACCAGATCGCGATGTGTCTGGACACCAATGTGAATGCCAACACCACGAATTACTGGCGTCAGCTTGCGATGAGCCGGAATACCGACATCGCCAGGGAGGTGGACAAATTCCGGCGCTTTTTGGGCCTGCCCACCGTTTTTCCGGTCAACCAGCTTCCGGCCCCGGGTTCCTCCTATCAGGCCCCATTCACCCCCACGCGGGTGATCACCTTCAACACTTCCTGGGAGGTCAACGACCCGCTGGTGCACCACACCACGCGCGATTTGACGGACCCCTTCCGCACCTCGCTCGGGGATCAGATTTCAGTCCTGCCGCTGCCCATCAACTATCCGATCCCGCCGCCGGGCACCCTGTATCGCAAGGATGTGGGGTTTGTCGGAAACAGGTTGGCCACGACCCCGTTCGGCGGGACCAACCGCAACTACATGCCCTGGGGGCGGGGGCTGGCCACGATTGGTACCACGCTGGGCAATTACACGAACGCCAGCGGTGCCATCACCAACTTCTACCTGGTGGCGCCGCCGGCCTACGACCAGCGGCTCAAGGACGCCGGCATCTACGGTTCCGACGCGTGGGACTTTCCGCAGCGCAAGTTCGCCAACCTGGGCTGGCTCGGGCGGGTTCACCGGGGCACCCCCTGGCAGACGGTTTATCTCAAGTCGGACATCCCCAACCCGACGAACTGGTTCTACTGGGCGCGCAGCGCGACCACCAATCCCACCAACGACTGGCGGCTGATGGATGTGTTCTCCGCCGCCATCAACGCCGACGCCACGCGCAGCCTGCTCTCCGTGAACCAGACCAACAGCATCGCCTGGGCGGCGGCCCTGGGGGGCGAACTGGTGTTGTCCAACAACGGCGTCTTCATCGTGCCGATGACAATCTCGCCCCAGACGCCCCAGCTGACCAGCATCGTGGGCGGCCTGACCAACGGCATCATCAATACCAAGCAGCGGATTCCCCTGTGGCAACCGGTGACCAGTTACAGTCCGGGGGATGTGGTGAGCTACTTCAACGGACCCTACGGTTTCTTGAACTATTACATCGCCGTCAACGGCACGAACCAGAACCAGAATCCCTACATGCAGGTGACGGTTTCGAACCAGCTCACTTATTGGGCGAACATTTACCCGTGGAGAGCGACGACCAATTACGCGGCCGGGGATGTGGTGGCGCATTATGGTGTGTCCTATTACTCGCTCTTCGCCGGCAACTTGAACCTCCCGCCGGATGCGAATCCGGGGGCGTGGGAACCTTACCAGTATCGGTCGTTCACCCGGATGGGACAGGTGCTGGGCACGCCGGAGTTGAGCGTGCAGTCGCCCTATTTGAATGGCAGCCAGGTTTGGCAGTTGGCCACGCCCTACGCCACCGGGGCCCGGGTCTATTGGCAGGGCTGGTATTATCAAGCAATGCGCCCGGCACCGGCCAACCAACCGCCCAATCCATTGGCTGATTTTACTAATCCGCGTACGCTAAACACACCTGCTGGTACTTGGTGGCCGGTGGAAACGCCGGTGCTGGCGCGGCAGGTGCCCGACGCGCTGAACGATGTCTTCATTGAACGCATTCCGCAGCAGACGCTGGGCCTGCTCCAGTTGGAGACCAGTCCGCGGTTTAAGATTTATTCCTATGGCCAGGCGCTGAAACCGGCGGACCGGGGCATTTACGTGGGCGGGGCGCCCTATCAGGGCATGGTGACGAACTACCAGATCACGGGTGAAGCCGCCACGCTCACCGTGGTGCGGGTGGAGGGACTGCCGGAACCGGGTTTCCTGCCGCGTCCGCTGCCGGTGGTGCTGCCGCCCCAGACCCCGCCCGTGCAGCCGCGCGTGGTGGTGGAAAGTTTCAAACAATCGCCCGCGTCGTTATAGCACGGAGCTGACCATGAAAGCCCTTGCTCATCCGTCCGTGCCGCCCGGTTCCCTTTTGCCAACGGCGGCGGGGGGGGCGGGTTTCAGCAATCGACTGTATTGTGGAACCGGCTTCGCAGGCGGTAAGTTGATGACGCTGTCGCACTATTTTCTATGAAAAGCCGCAATTGGTTTTTAGTTGGACTGCTGCTCTTGCTGGCGGCCGCGCTCGTCATGCGCCAGGGCGAACATCAGCGGCAGCGCGCAGCGCAACAGCCGGGCCCGTCGGCGACCACCCAGCCGGGCATGTGGGAGCGGTTTACCAGCCTGCCGGCCGCGCTGCTGGGGCGCAAGCCGGCCAGTGCCAAGCCGGCCCCGGCCACCGGGGTTCTGTTTCCAGCCAAAGTCACCTCGCTCAGTGATGACAAGGATTTCCCTTTCCGCGTCCGCAATACGAAGCTGCCGGACGAGGCGTTGTTTCGCAGCGAATCCGCCGTGTTGCTCCGCAACGCATTGATCGAGACCCGCGAACCGGTGCGGTTGAACATTCCCGCCCACCTCCGGGCGGAAGGGGAGCCGGGCAGCTATCTCGTCCAGGCGCGCGGGCCGATTGACCGGCGCTTTCGCGAAGTGTTGCGCGGGGCCGGCGTGGAAATCGTCAGCTACGTGCCCAACAACGCCTACCTGATACGGGCCAATGCCAGCCTGGCGCAGCAGTTGCGCGTTTCGCCTTATGTGCGGAGCGTGCTGCCCTTCGAACCTTATTACAAACTGGACATGCAGTTGCTGCCGCTGGCGGTGCGCCGTGACGCCCTGCCGGAGGGCGGCTGGCTGAATCTCGTGGTGTTTCCCGGCCAGCAGGAGCAGGCCAAGGCGGACCTCCGGGCACTCGGGGCCGTGGTGAAGTCGGAGCAGCCCTTTCCCTTCGGCCATGTCGTCACCATCGCTCCGCCGACGGACAGCCTGGTGGCGCTGGCCCAAATGACCGCCGTGCAGAACATCGAGGCCTACCAGTCTCCGCTCTTCATGAACGATCTCTCCCGCGCGCGGCTGGATGTCTCCGTGGGCATTGATGCGACCACCACCAATGCCAACTGGCTTAATTTGACGGGCCTCGGCGTGATCGTGGGCCTGCCTGGCTCGGGGGTGGATTTGGGCCATCCGGAACTGGCCGGCCAGACCTACTTGAACGCGAACAGCCCGGCCATTGATGTCAGCGGCCATGAGACTTTCACCGCCGGGGCCATGGTGGCGCTGGGACTAAGCTCGCCGTCCCCCGTTTACGGTTCGCTTCCCGGTGCCAGCCAACGGGGCATCGCCCCGGGGGCCAAGGTCTATCCGCTGTCCTTGTATGACGTTTCATACACGAACTATGGAAATTACTGGATCGCCACCAACATGGCCACGGCGACGAACATTCACATCGTCAACGGCAGCTTTGGTTACGCCAGCTTCGGGTACACGATCAACTCGGCCCTCTTTGACCAGTGGACCCGCGATTCGGACCCGGCTCGCACCAATGACCAGCCGATGACCTACGTCTTCGCCGTGGGCAACAAAGGAGGGGCCAACTCCGGTGGCACCGGCGGACGCTCGGATACCATCAATTCGCCCGGCAACGCCAAGAACGTCATCTCCGTCGGTGCCTTGGAGCAGTTCCGCCTCGTGGCCAACTCGATCTATAAGGCTTCGGCGACCAATGACCCGATTGCCGTCGCCCACACGGACAGCGACAACCAGGTCGCGGACTTTTCGGGCCGGGGCAATGTCGGGGTCGGCATCGAAGGGCCGTCCGGGCGCTTCAAGCCTGACGTTGTCGCCCCGGGTGGCTACGTGCTCTCCCTGCGGTCCTCCACCTTTGCGGCGACGAACGTCACCGAAACCGACGATACGCTGGGCGCATCCTCCCCGGGTACATACTGGCGCTACGATTCCGGCACCAGCTTTGCGGCGGCCAAGGTGTCCGGTGTGCTGGCGTTGATGGAGGAGTTCTTCAACACGAATTACGGCATGACCAACGGCCTGAACCCGTCGTTGAACAAGGCGTTGCTCATCAACCGCGCCGGGTCGGCCGGGCTGGCCTACGATTTCGCCGTGAACAACACGGTCACGCATCAGGGCTGGGGCATTCCCTCCCTGAGCAACACGGTGCCGGCATTGACGGGAATTTCGTTCCTCACCACCAATGTCGCTTCGGCCAGCAACAACATCATCATCGTGGACGAGAGCGCCTTTGCGACCAACCACCTGACCACGGGCGAGTCGCACGCTTACGATATCACCTTGCCGGCCACCTTCAGCAGCACCAACACGCTGAAAATCACCCTCACCTGGACTGACCCGCCCGGCAATCCGTTGTCCTCCACGAAGCTCGTGAACGATCTGGACCTGGTGGTGAGCAACGCCTTTCTCGCGGTCACCAACATTTATGAAGGCAACAACTTTGCGGCGGGCAGCCTCACCAGCCAGACGACGCCCGAGGGCAGCACGAGTCAAAGGGACTCCGTCAACAACGTGGAGAACGTTTACATCACCGGCATTACGAATCTCCTCACCCCCTACCGGGTTTATGTGATCGGGCACAAGGTGAACGTCAATGCCGTCACCGCGAACACCAACGACGTCGTGCAGGACTACACGCTGGTGATCTCCACGGACGACAACCTGCCGGCTCATGGCATCACGGTCGCCGCCGTTACCGTACCAAGTTTTGGGACCTACACGAACCGCTTGGTGGGCGCGATCACCAACGGCGTTCCGTATCTCGAGGAGCGCATTGGCGCGAACTCGCCATTTGCCTACGTCGGCACGACGCCCAATACGAATGGCTCGACCAACCAGTGGAATTTCTACGTGTTCACGAACCAGAATAACGCGCCCACCGCGACCAACACGGTCACGAACATTGTCGGCGGCGTCACGAATATCGTTACCAATGTCGTGACTCTGCCGCTCACCAATGGCGGGCCGTACGTGACCTTCGCCACCTTCCTGCCGCCGAATCTGGCCAAGGCGCGCAACAAGGATGCGGACATTGATTTGTACGTCACGCGGAACTCCCTGGTCTATGGGGGCAGCGGTGCCAGCGGGCTGACCAATCTGGACCCGGCGGTGATTTCCGACCCCAACACGCTGCGCTCCACCAACCGCGGCGGCTACGAGCTGATTTCCCTTTCGAACTCCGCGCTTGGTGAGATTTTCTACATCGGGGTGAAATCGGAAGACCAGCAGGGCGGCGCCTATGGCTTCTTTGCGTCCGCCTCACAATTTCCCTATTCCACCAACGGCACGAGCGGGGCACCAGTCATCACGTTGTTCCCGGCGCCCATCGACATTCCGGACGGCTCGCCGGAGCTGCCGGGCGGGGTGACACTCTACGGCATCTCCACGACCAACATGATCATCCAGAGCGTGGACGCCATCCTCCAGTTCACGCATGAAAACCTGGGTGATTTGGTGGGCACGCTCACCCACAACGGTGTCAGCGTCACGCTTAACAATCATGCCATCTCGCCAGGGGCGACCTTCCCCGGCACAGGTGGCGGGTTGCAGACCAACATCCTGACCTACAACGCCTACACCAACCCTCCGGACGGCCCCGGGGACGTGACGGATTTTCTGGGCATGGATTCGGTGGGCGTCTGGATCCTGGAGGTCTATGATAATTCGCCATTCCTCACCGGACGGGTGGATGATGCCACGCTTTTCATCCGGCCCTTCACCAATGCCCTGCGTACCAACGGCAATCAGTTCACCCGCACCATCACGCTGAATCCCGGCCAGTCGATTGTGGACTTCATTGATGTTCCGGCCTATGCCACGAATCTGGATGTGGATATCGTCGGCGGCCTGCCGACTCCGCCGACCGCGCCGGGGCAGGGGGTGGATCTGTTTGCCGGCTATCTGTTTGTGCCCGCCCAGTCCAACTTCACCCTGGCAGCACTGGACTTGGATTCTTCGTCCCCGCATCCGACCATGTCAATTTCCCCCACGGCCAGCCCGCCGTTGCTGCCCGGCCGGTGGAATTTCCGCTACGTGAACAACACCGCCGGCATCCTGTCCTTGGACCTCGTTTACACGCTGGGTTTCAATCTGGCGGTGTCGGATACGAAGTTCTACTTCACCAATTCCTTGGTGTCGCTGCTGGACAATTACACGACCAACCTGTTCATCAGCGTGCCGGACGACCGCGTCGTCGCCGGGGTGGAGGTGGGCTTGGCGATCCTGCATCCGCGCGTGGAAGACCTGGTCATCCATCTGGTCAGTCCTCGCGGCACGAGAGTGCTGCTCTTCGAGAACCGGGGCGGTACCAACGGCAATGTGGCAGCGTTGAACCCGTACACGTCGAACCTCTTCGCCAATTTCACGGAGGACACGAACCACACTACGTCGGTGAGCAAGGACGGCACCGCCACCAACTTCCTGCACTATGATTACCTGCTCCCCATCAAGTTCGTGCCGCCACCCTACAGCGCGGTCATTTCGCCGCCCCGGCTGATGACGAACATGACCAACACGCTTTTCGGCTACGGGGACAGCGCCTTCACGGCGGTCAACGAGTCGCCGCGCGCCATGGCGCAGTCCGGCAACTTGCTGGTCATGGCCGGGGCCGTGGACCGCTATGGCACGAACGACGGGTTCATCGCCGCTTACCAGACGCCCATTCTCACCAACCAGACGACCTACTTCACCAACGTCTTTACCAACACGAGCGGGGTGCAGGTTTCCAATGTTTACGTTGTCAACCCCACCAACTGGACGATGTCCAACTACTGGGCCGGGCCGTTCAGCGGCTATCGCGGCTCCAACCAGACGACCCCCACCCCGGACCAGACCTTCTTCAGTGGCGTGGCCGTCAATCCGATCGGGGTCTATGCCGTCGGTCAGACCCGCAACTATTTCCCGGGAACGGACATCACCTGGTCGGGTGACTCGAACCGGAATGTCTTCGACGTGGACTTGGGCTGCACGAATGGCCGGATCGAAATGATCCACCATGTGGGCATCCCGCGCGCCCGGGTGATCATCGAGTACGAGGGCCAGTATCTGCTCGACCAGACCTTTACCAACAATCCGGCGGGGAGCCTTAACGAATACATCAGCGGCCCCTTCAGCGGCAGTTCCCGGTTCATGCGGTTCATTGTCAACCCGCTCGGGACGAACAACGCGGTGAAGTGGACCAACGAGCTGTGGATTCAACGCTCCACCGGTGGGGGGCTCAGTTATTCCCTGTCCACCCTGGTCCCCAGCGGGGCCTTCCAGTTCACTACACCGCTTCCGTCGGTCATGCCGGCGGTTTCGCAGTTGAGCCAGCCACGGGGCGTCGCGCTTGATTCCACCGGCAACGTCTATGTGGCCGATTCTGGGAATGACCAGATTGTGCGGTTCGACCAGCGGCTCACCATTTCTTCGGTGGGCACCAACGCCACCTACCTGCCGTTCAGCGCCAACCTCGCCGGTTTGAGCCGGCCCAGTGGCGTGGCGGTGGACACGAACGGCAACATCTACGTGGCGGACACCGGCAACCATCAGATCAAGCTCTTCACGAACAACAGCGGGACGCCGGTCACCGTCTGGGGCACCGGGACGGCGGGTACCTCAAATGGCGCGCCCGCCGCTGCCCAGTTCGATAGCCCCGAGGGCATCACCATTGCACCGAACGGTACGATTTACGTGGCGGACACGGGGAATAACCTCATCCGGACGATTGACCCGACGAACCAGACCGTGGCCACCCTGCCGCTGCCTGCGGGGGTTGCCGGATACTCCGGGCCCCGGGCCGTACTCGCCCCGAACTTCGGCGCGACGTGGGTCAACGGCCAGGCCTATTCCAACTCCGTAAACCTCTGCGTTGCCGACACCGGCAACAATCAGGTGTATTGGTTGACCCTGAGCAACGGCACCTGGGTCGCCACGGTCATTGCCAATTACAACCAGCCTTCCGGGCTGGCCTATGATGGCAACCAGAACGTGTATGTGAGCGTGGCGGGCCACAACCGGATTAGGAATATCCACCTGGGGGACATCCTGGCCGGCGACCCGACCAGTGGATTTTTGGCCGGCAATTTGGACGCTGATCAGGGTATCAATGGCCTGCTCAACGATCCTCGCGGCATTGCCGCCGACCGCTACGGCACCATTTTCGTAGCGGACCGGGGCAACGATGCCGTCCGGTTGCTTTCGCCTTACCAAAGCCAGATGCCCACCAATGCCTTCGTCACCGTCTTCCCGGTCGGCGGCGTCACGAACACGCAGCCCATTGGCTCGGCTTCAGTCCTCACCACGCGCGGGATTACCAACTCCGTCTTTGGCCTCGAACTGGGCGGTACCCCGAACCGTGACTATCTCAGCGGGATTGTCACCAGTCCGGAGAACGGCACGAACTTCCTTTATGCCGTCGGCAACGCGCAGTTCAGTTCCAATACCGCCGCCGGCCTGGACCAGATCAACCGGGTGTTTGTTTCCAAGCTTGCCACCAATGGCCAGCCAATATGGGTGCGGGCGTATCAGGAGGTGGCCATCATCCAGGCCCAGGTGGATCTGCTGGGGGCCATCACCAACTTGGCCGTGCTCTATGGCGGCTCCGGCTATACCGCTCCGCCGGTGGTCACGATTTTGGATCCTTTCAATCCCGTGGTGACCAACCAGGCCGTTTCGGTCACCGTTACGGTCGGTGGCGGCGCAGTGAATGGCATCACCGCGCCGGCCACACCTCTGACCGGTCCGTTCGTCTCGCCGCGCGTGTATGTGGAAGCTCCCGTCTCGCTGGATAATCCCGGCCACGCCATCGCGGTGGCCTACGGCACCAACGTCATCGTAGCCGGACTGACCAACTCCAGCGCGAGTCCGCTGACCACCAACAACTTCCCGTTCCTGCTGTCCCTGGAACCGACGAATGGTGCGACGCTGTGGACGGCGAATTCGCCGGTGAGCGGACATTTTAACGCGCTGGCGGTCTCCGCCTCGGGCATCATCGCGGTCGGCGCGCAATACACGGCGGGCAACACGTTCCAATCTACTTGCCTGATCGAGAAGTGGAGCCTCGGTGGTACGCAGATGCTCACCACGAATTTCGACTTTGGGGTGGGCACCACGAGCGTGCTCAACGGGGTGGTCGTGGTGGATTCCATTGACCGCGCCTATGCGGTGGGCAGTGTTTACAGCGGCCAGATTGTGGACGCGTTTCTGATGGAGATCGACCTGACCACGCTGGCAATCGTGTCCACCGCGGTGAACAATCTCACCAACTTTTCGGGGCTGGCTTTGGGGGTGCAAAACTCGACGAACTTCGGCACCGCCATCACCACCGATGGCGTGGACATCTACGTCTCGGTGGAGGGACCCTGCCCGGGCAACCGGGTGGACCGGCAGGCCGGCATCTTCCGTTACCGCGCGAAAAACTACTACCTGCCGGAAGAGTCGCTGGACGCGTTTGTGGGCGAGCGGACCTGGGGAGTCGGACCGTTTGCCACCAACAGCTCGGGCACGCTGACCAACATCACGGTCACCAACAAACAGTGGTATCTGGAAATCGCCGACACGCGCATCGGTGGCACCAATGGCAACGCCCAGGTGTTGTCGTGGAACTTGAACTTCTCCTACGCGGCGAGCAACACGACCTCCCTGACTTTGCCGCCCAATACCAACGGCAATTTCCTGCTGCTGTCTTCCGGTCAGAGCTTTGTCGTCAATGTGCCCCCTTCGGCCACGCAGGCGACGAACTACATCAATGCCAGCGGACCGGTCAAAGTCACGTTCAACCCCGTTGGGGCCGCTGTGCAGGGAGCCGTCGGGAACATTGATGTGTTCGGCGGCACCGCTGGCACGTTCGTGCTCTCCAATTCGGCCGGGGTGGCGGCGTCACCCGGGCGCACGATCGCCAGTGTTTCCAATACCACCAGCAACTCGCCGGTGATCCCCAATACGGCGGGTCCGGTGCCGCGCCTGCGTCCGGGTGGGCAGTACTACCTGTTTGTGCAGCCGATGGACGGGTCGAACCCCGTCAATCTCTCCATGCGCGTGGACTTCAACCAGCCGGCCCAGACCATTGCCACGCTGGCGAACGGACAGCCGATGGCGGACTCCATGCCCCGCACGACGGCCTTGAATTACTACCAGTTTGACGTGCCGGCCAACTCGGCGTACGCGTCGTTTGAGGTGCTGAATCCCAGCGGGAATGTCAACCTGTACCTGGCGCGCTCCAATGCGGTGTCGGCCTTGCCGTCCACGACGGTCTATGACTACCGCAGCGCCAACCCGGGCACGGCGGCCGAACAAATCTTCCTCGTGACCAACACGGCTTCGCCTATGGCCCTTACGCCGGGCACCTGGTTCCTGGGCGTGGAAAACGCGGACCGGGTGCCGGTGACCTTCACGGTGCGGGCCACGGCGGGGAGCGGGCTGCCTTATGTGGTCACCACGGCGGCGAGCGGCCAGCCGTATGCGGCCGTCACGCCGCCGGGCAATGCCCCGCGCGCCCTGTTCCGCCTGCCGGTATCCACGCCGGTGAAATCGATTCTCTTCGAGGTGCGGGATCTCGATGGCGACGGCGATCTCGTCGTGCGCCGGGGCGCATATCCTCTGGCAACGACTTTCGATGCGGCGAACTTCCGTTCGGGGATGCTGGCGGAAGAAGTTGGGGTCCGTACCAACGCCGGTCTGCCCAGCCTGGTCGGCGACTGGTATTTCGGGGTGCTAAACCGGGGGGACACGCACATCAGCTACCAGGTCATGTCCCGGCTGGCCTCCAATGGCGTTTTGTTGGGCAGCAGTCCCATTCAGGCCAGGCCGCCCAGCTCCAGCATGCTGGTTGGCGGTCAGGGCTTTGGCTTCGATCTCGATGTGGTACCCGGTGAAAATTACCAGATTCAATACCTGACGAACCTAGCCTTCCCGAACTGGCAGGTGCTGACCAATATCACCGCCCCGCCGGATGGCATCATCAACTTCATCCACTCCGGTGCGCTTTCGAACCGGAACCTCTACTACCGCATTCAAGTCGTCCCGTAGCCGCCTGATTCCAGGCTCGGCATCCGTCCCGGTTCGCGGCAGGCTGTGTCCGTGCAAATTCTGGTCATTGGTCTGAACCCCGCCGTGGATGTGGAATGGCGCGTCGCCTCCGTTCACTGGGACGAGAAGAACGTGGTGCTCGGCGAACGCCGCTGGGCGGGCGGCAAATCGGTCAACGTCGCGCGGTGGCTGCGGCACCTCGGGGCGGCGGTGAAACTGCTGATCCCGTTGGGCGGCCCCACCGGAGCGGAACTGCGGCGGCAGATGCGGGAGGAAAAGGTGCCGCTGCGGGCGGTCCTCGTGGCCGAGCCAACCCGGGCCAACGTGATGGTCACGCAGGAACAGGGGCCGCAGCTTCGTTTTAATCCGCGCGGACCCAAGCTCGCGGCGGCCGAATGGCGGGCTTTCTTCGCTGCGGCGGAGACGGAGATGCGCCGCAGTTCGCTCGTAATTCTTTCAGGCGCGTTGTGCCGGGATGCCCGACCGACGATTTACCGCGACCTCGTACGGCTTGCGCACCGGCTGCAAGTGCGCGTGGTGCTGGATTGTGACGGCCCGGCGTTCGCCGCAGGCGTGACCGCAAAACCCTTTCTGGTGAAGCCCAACACGTTTGAACTCGCGCAATGGGCCGGGCGTAACCTCGTTTCGGATGCGGAAATTGAAGCCGAGGCACGGGCTCTTTCCCGGGCTACGGGTGGCTGGGTGTTTGTGTCACGGGATGCGCAAGGCGGACTCCTGGTGAACGAGGCGGCCTCGCAAGGCTGGCGGGCTGTGGTGCCGTCAGTGCGGGCCCGTAACACCGTCGGGGCAGGGGATGCCCTGCTCGCTGGCGCGGCCTGCCAGATCGGGGCCGATGCGCTGCCCGAAGAGTGGTTGCGGCAGGGCTTGGCGACCGCCACGGCCGGCGTGCAGCAGTTGGCCGGGGAACTGGCTCCGCTGAAGGCGATTGCCGGGGTGCACCGGCTGATCCGGCCCGAGGCGGTCGGATAAACGCCTGCCAAATTCATTGCCCGGCGGCGGGCGGATGGATAATTTCCCGCCGATGCAAACACCGCCTGCTTTCAAAGCGCCGGTCCGGCTCCTCATGGGACCGGGACCGAGCAACGTCGCCCCTGAAGTCCTCCAGGCCATGGGCCAGCCGCTGGTCGGCCATTTGGACCCGGTTTTCGTGAAGATGATGGAGGAACTCAAGGCCATGTTGCGGGCCGTTTTTCTCACCCAGAATGAAATGACCTTCCCGGTCAGCGGCACGGGCAGCGCGGGCATGGAATTTTGCTTCGTCAACCTGATCGAGCCCGGGGACGAGGTCATCGTCGGGGTGAACGGCGTGTTTGGCACACGCATGGTGGATGTGGCGGAGCGCTGTGGGGCGCGGGTCACGAAAGTTGAATCCACCTGGGGCAACATCATCACGCCGGAGCAGGTTGCCGCCGCGCTCAAGCTGGTCACGAAGCCCAAGCTGGTGGCGATCGTACACGCCGAGACGTCCACGGGCGCGCTGACGCCGGTGGAGGAGATTTCCAAGCTGGTGCATGACGCCGGAGCGTTGCTGCTGCTGGATACGGTCACCTCGCTGGGCGGCTGCCCCGTGCGGATCGATGAGTGGAATGTGGATGCCGTTTACAGCGGCACGCAGAAGTGCCTGAGCTGCCCGCCGGGCCTCGCCCCGGTTTCGCTCAATGCCCGGGCGCTGGCAGTGGCCCGTCAGCGTCGCACGAAGGTGCAGAGCTGGTATCTGGATGTGAACCTGCTGGCGTCCTATTGGGGCCAGGAGCGCGTCTATCATCATACCGCCCCGATCACGATGAACTACGGACTCCACGCCGCGTTGCGGCTCGCCTTGGAAGAGGGGCTGGAAAACCGCTGGCGGCGGCATAAACAAAACCACCTCGCGCTCAAGTCCGCCCTGGCGGCCATCGGTCTCGAAATCGCCTCGCAGGAAGGGCATCAGCTCTGGCAGCTCAATGCGATCCGTGTCCCGCAGGGGGTGGATGAAGCCGAAGTGCGGAAACGGCTGCTCAATGAATTCAACCTCGAAGTGGGGGCGGGCCTCGGGCCGTTGAAAGGCAAGATCTGGCGCGTGGGCCTCATGGGCGAGACCTCGACGCGCGAGAACGTCCGGCTGTTCCTCTCGGCCTTCTGTCAGATGCTCAATGAATGCGGACGTAAGACAGATGCCAGGGCCGCGCTGGCGGCGCTGGAGTAGTCCAGCGGCCTGATTATTTGCATTGAAGCCCGCCGTGCACCCTTCATTATCCGACTTGTTTCTGACGCCTGCTTTGCAAGCGTGAGCTTATGACCAAGACTTCTTTGACGCGCACATTGCAGGACGTGGAGGCGGTACCCGCCGCCGTGACCCCGCCCGAACATCCGACGGAGACGTCGTTCATCAAGAAACCCAAGCTGGCCGCCGGCAAGTCACGCAAGCGCGACATCCCCGAGGGTCTGTGGACCAAGTGTCCCAAATGCGCCACCATGCTCTATGACAAGGAGCTGGATGCGAGTCTCAAGGTGTGCTCCAAGTGCGGCCACCACTTCGCCATCGGCTCGCGGGAACGCATCAATGCGCTGGTTGAAACCTGTTCCTTCGAGGAGATGGACGCGGGCATGACGAGCGTGGACGTGCTCAAGTTCACCGGCGTGGCCACCTACACTTCCAAGCTGGATTCCTATCGCAAGAGCACTGGTTTGAAGGACGCGGTCATTACGGGCATTGGCATGATCGGCACGCAGCGTACCGCCCTGGGCGTCATGGATTTCAGCTTTCTGGGTGGCTCCATGGGATCCGTGGTCGGCGAGAAGCTCACCCGGCTGATCGAAGCGGGTACCGACAAGGGGCTGCCGGTCGTCATCATCTCCACCAGCGGCGGGGCGCGCATGTATGAAGGCATGTTCAGCCTCATGCAAATGGCCAAGACCAGTGCGGCGCTGGCCTATCATGCCCGCAACAAGCTGCCCTATATCAGCGTGCTCACCCATCCCACCACTGCCGGGGTGATGGCCAGCTACGCCAGTTTGGGCGACCTCATCATTGCGGAACCGGGGGCCATGATCGGGTTTGCCGGGCCACGCGTCATCAAGGACACGACGCAAGCCGAACTGCCGCCGGGATTCCAGACGGCCGAGTTCCTCCTCGATCACGGTTTGATCGACGCCATCGTCCCGCGCATGGAACTCAAGTCCGCGCTGTGCGGGTATTTGGAAGCCATGATGGCGGGCACCCGCCGTCAGCAGGCGGCGTAGCCTACTTGGCCTTGGCCCGCTTTTTAGCCTCGAAGAATTCCTTGCGCAGGTCTCCCAACGCCACGGTGTAGCGGCCGTTGACGTTGTTGGCGTCGAGCAGTTCCATGAGCTGCTTGAACTTTTCTTCGATCTGGGGGCGGGCCGTGAAGTCCTCCGCGCGCAAGGCGGGAAAGCACATCTGGGTCAGCCGCGCGAAACTCGTGTTCAAATTCTGCTCGTCGCGCAGCCGGTCATCCCGCACCCGGAGGAAGGCGACCGAGGCGGAGAGAAAATACTCGGCCGCCAGCGGCTGGTTCTTCGCGTTCGCCGCGCGGATGGCGTAGTCGAAATAAACCATGCCGAACAACGGGGCATAACGGCCCTCGATCAGGTCGGGCATGAGTTGGAAGCGGCGGATGATGTCCTCGTTGAGCTGGACCAGCGTGTTGCTGGAGACGCCGCCGTTGGTGGACATCTGGCCGCGCAGTTGCTGGGCCAGTTCGGTGACCTTGCGGTCCATCGCCTGCTCCCGTGCGTTCAGGTGCGAGTTGAGGGTTTTCTCCAGCTCCCGGTTGAAGGCGGCTTGACGGGCCTCGTTGCTTTTCTCCAGGGCCGTTTGGATCGCGGCCTTGTCCTGCTCGTAATTCTTGTGGCTGGCAAACCAGGCGAAGAT
Organism: Pseudomonadota bacterium; assembly: GCA_009924135.1. Lineage (GTDB taxonomy): Bacteria > Verrucomicrobiota > Verrucomicrobiia > Limisphaerales > SXTU01 > SXTU01. Next base: position 62,955 of record RFSE01000007.1, read on the forward strand.
CACCAGGATGGCCGCCATTCCAATGAGGAGGCCGGCATAGACCTTGACCATGTCCAACAGCCGGCGCTCGTTTTCGTGGAGGGCCTGGACTTGGGCTTTAAGGGTTTCCAGCTCGGAGTTCAGGTTGCCGGGGTCGGCGTTCATGATGCTGGCAACAGGATTGTCCGGGCGGCCGCGCTTGTCCAATTTCAATTCCCGGTCATTCCGCGATTTCCTCCGCATCGGTCCCTCCGGCGGGGAGCATGATGCTCACCGTGCCGGGGGCGGAGTGCTGCACCTCCAGCCGGCCCCGATGCAACTCGACGATTTTCTGGGTCACGGTCAGGCCCAGGCCCAGGCCCACGGTCCGCTTGGAATAAAACGGTTCGGTGGCGTGGACGGCGCTTTCGTGGTCAAATCCGCCTCCGGCGTCCCGGACACTGATGCGCACCCAGCGCGAGCCGTCCGGGTGGGTTTCGATGGCGGAGGTGACCTGCAGCGCATTGAGCAGGACTTCGGCCAGCGCATGTTTCAGCCCGGCACGTTCGGCCATGAGCGTCAGCGGCTGCCCCCCGCTCTCGTATTGAAGGCGTGCCTCCGTGCGCGGACTTTCGGCGTGGGCCTCGGTGAACGCGTCCTCGATCAACTGGGCGATGGGCACCTTCTCCACGCGGCGCAGGCCGTCGCGGGAAAGATACTGCATCTGGCGGGCCAGCCGGGTGATGCGGCGGACGCTGTCCCCCATGATGCCGGTGACTTCCTGGCGGACGACTGAATTATCCGCTTCGCCCGCGAGCAGTTGCTGGCTGGTGGACAGCGGCACGAGCGAGTTGCCGATTTCGTGCGCGAGCTGTTCCGCCATCTTGCGGACGAGGCGGAGGTTGGCGGCCTCGACTTCCATCCGCTGGGCCTGGTCAGCCTGGGTGACGTCAGTCAGCAGGAGCAGGACGGCTTCGGGTGTGGCCGCTCCCTGCCGTTGAAATGGTTTGATGGTCACGCGGAAGACCGCGTCGGCCGCTCCGGGGAGCCGGCATCGCGTGATGGCCGGGGTGCCGCCCGTTTGCAAGGATTCGAACACCTTGCTGCCCAGCGACTGGGGAAGATCGGCGAATGAAAAGGCGGTGGCGGTGGCACTGCGCCGGAACAGGCTCCGGGCGGTGGTGTTTGCCTGGAGAATGCTCAGATCGCGGGCGACGACGATCACCGCGCTGCCCAACTGGTCCAGCGTGTCCCGCATCATGCCGTGCTGGCTGGCGAGGGCGTCGTGCAGCCAGGTGTTGCGGATGGCGAGCCCGAGTTCTTCGAGGAGGTGGAAGACCAGCGAGAGTTCTTCGCTGCCGAACAATTCGCCCGTGAGGCGGCCATCGAAAACGGCGATGCCCAAAAGCGACTCCCGGTCGAAGATCGGGATGGCCACCTGGGCCCCGAGCAGTTCGAATTCGCGGGCGATATCAGGATCGCTGGCGGCCTCGGCGGTCCCCTGCCGCAGGATGCGTCCGTGCCGTTGGAGGTGCGCTCCCATGCCACCCTTGAAGGAGAGGGCGAAGTGTTCGATGAACTGGGGGGCTATTCCCAGGGCACAGGCGGCGTGCAATACCGGCGGTTTCCGGTCGCCACCCGGCGGTGCGGACAAGCTCAACGGCGACTGCAGGTCGCTGGCCCGCCGCAGGAAGATCGCCGCCCGGTTGACGCCGAGAATTTCCCGCAGCAGTTGGAGGAACTCGCGCAGCAGGCCCTCGGTTTGCAGGCTGTGGGACAAGATGCCGGAGATGTCGCGGAGGGCGCCGAGGGGCGAGTCGTTGGTGCGGGCAGCGGGCGCCGCTCCGGGCGGCGAAGAAACCGTCGGTGGCAGGGTGGCCTGTCGTTGGTCTTTCTGCCGGCTGCGTTCCAGCAACGAGGTGAGGAGGCGTGCGCGTACTGGTTTCGTGAGAATGTAATCCACGCCGAGCAGGTAGGCTTCTTCCTCCCATTCCCACTGGGTGGCGGTGGCATAGATGATAACCGGACAACCAGCCAGGGCATGGCGCAGGTGTTCGATCGCCCGGATGGGACGTACATTGGTAAGGTCCGCATCCAAGATGATGGCGTCCACCATGCCCTGGGTGAACAGCGGTCCGACCGCCCACGCATCGGTGTGGTGCAACACCCGGTACTCGCTGGTGTCCAGGCCGGCTCGGATGGCTTGGGCGAGGCCAGGTTGCTGCGCGATTACGACGAGGTTCTTCATGCGGCCTCCTCCAACGCGAGGGCCGGTGGCAGGCCCGTTTGTGCGAAGCGTACCGGCAGGTCCACGGTCACCGTGGTCCCCTTCTTTTCTTCGCTGGCGATGTTCAAGTTGCCGCCGTGTTGATGCACGATCTTGCGGCAAATGGCGAGCCCCAGGCCGAACCCGCGGTTTTCATCCCCGGAATCCTTGGTGGTGAAGTAGGCCGAGGACAGGCGCTGGAGGTTTTCGCGGCTGATGCCCTCGCCGTGGTCGATGATGCTGATCCGCACCCATTCGCGGCCCGCCTCCGTGGTGGCGAGCCGCTGGAGTTCCAGCCGGATGGCGGACCCGGGCGCGGAGGCGTCGATGGCATTGGAAATGATGTTGCCCAGACAGCGTTGCATCAGCACCGAATCCATCTCGATCATCGTCAGCGGATAGTCCGGCAGCTCGGCGCGCATCTGCCGCCGTTTGAGCTTGGGCTCCGCCAGGTCGATGACCTTCTGGATCAGCTGGTCGAGCGAGGCCGGGGCAACCTGGACCGTATGGTTTTGCGAGAAGAACAACGCGTCCTTCACGTAGGCCTGGATGGTGCCGACATTGCGCAGGCACGTGGGCAGCAATTCGTTGGCCTCATCGGTGTTGCCGTTGACCGTCTCGCGGGTCATTTGCAGGAAGGTGGAAACGGGCGTGAGCAGGTTGTTCAGGTCGTGCGCCATGCCGCGGGACATGCGGCCCAGCAGTTCCAATTCTTCGGCCAGCAACACCTGTTTCTTGAGGCGGATCTGGTTCAGGATCAGGCTGAGGTTTTTCACCAGCCGGGTCAGCAGCAGGAGATCGTTGGGCGTGTACGCCGTGCCGCTGGTTTTCTCGCCGATGAGCAACAGGCCGAAGGGCTCGTCCCCGCTGAAGAACGGAAAACAAAATTCCGGCTCGAAGCGTTTCAGGAGCTGGCGGGCCTCGCGTTCCATCTCGGTTTCCCCGGGCATGATGTAGGCCAGGTTGAAGGCCAGATAACTGGCCGTCGTGTTCTGGAACAGCTGGAAGATGGGCGAGTCGGCGCGTAGCTCGGGCAGCTGGGTCGGCGGCATTTTGGGATGGCCTCTCGACGTGGCGAACACATGCGTGGATTCGTCGAGCAGGATGATCTGATAATTTCGCACGCGGATGGTTTTCACGAAGAGCGCATCCAGATCGTTCAACAGCAGGTCGGGATTGTTGTAGAACTGCACTTCCTGCAGGAAGGAGCGCACCTTGTCGTGATATTCGAAGCGGTCCCCGTAACGGTCACTCAGGATGCGTTGTTCGAGCGACTCTTCGCCTTTGCCGAAGAGGCGGGGAAAGAACGTCGAGGCCACCAGTGCGCTGGCCATCAACACCACCAGGGATCCGAAGAAGGTGAAGGGGGTGAATTCACCGGGACGGAATACGGTGAGCAGCAGCAGCAGCAGCAGGCCGATGAGGAAGAGGAACAGCAGGCGCACGGCATGGGCGGCGGCCTTGCCCAGGGTGACGTGGATGTCCAGCAGATGATGCTGCAGCACGCTGTACCCCACAATGATGCCGTAAAAAATCGCGGCGGCGCTGCCAAACGGAAAAATGGCCACCTTGGTAAAGGGGTAGGTGTTGAAACCGAGGATGGGCAGGATGTCGTTGCAGCCGAAAGCGATGAGGATGCCCGTGGCCCAAAGCAAGGCCTTGACGCGCGCCTGATGGAGACGTTGCAGGGTCTGTAGTTTACGGAGGAGGATGATGATGATGGCGCTGGACACGGCGAGGTAGGTGACCGCAAACAGCCAGAAGCCCGGCCCGGCCACCGAGTAATACGCGTAGTCCAGCTTGCGCACGCCGGCGGTGAAAAAACCCAGCGCGTTTGACAGGGCGAGCAAACCGAACCACCCTTACAGCACCGGCATCCACCGCGGCAGCCGGATCTGGGCAATCAGCAGGCTGAGGTGAAACAGGCTGATGGGCAGGAAGATGACCCCGTAGTGCAGCAATGTTGACCACATGCGCGCTGACGGTTCATCCCCCATGCTGAAGAGAAAGAAGGTCCCCAGGTTCCATACCGTGATGGATATGCCCCAGAGCAAATACACCCGGTTGAGCGTCGAACGCAGGTCACGCGTCAGCACGAACAGGGTCAGTGCCAGGTTGGTGACCGCAGCCGTCAACGGGATGAGTTCGTAGAAATTCATGCGCGCGAATATTCCTTGAACACCAGGCACGCATTCTTGCCGCCAAAGCCGACACTCAGATTCATCGCCGCCCGGATCGGATACGGCCGGGCCGTTCCGGCTACATAGTCCAGATCACAGCCCGCCGAAGGGGTGGAGTGGTTCGCCGTGGGTGGGATCGTCCGATGGTGGATGGCCAGGGCCGTGATGATGGATTCCACCGCGCCCGCCGCCCCCAGCAGGTGGCCCGTAACCGGCTTGGTGCCGCTGATCCCCACCCGGCGGGACCAGTCGCCAAAGAGCGTTTTCACCGCGTTTGTTTCAGCGGTGTCGTTCAGTTCGGTGGCGGTCGCATGCGCGTTGATGTAGTCCACCTGCGTTACGTCCATGCGCGCGGAACGAAGCGCCTTTTCCATGGCCCGGCACATGCCCTTGCCGTCGGGATGCGGTGAAACCGAGTGATACGCTTCACAACTGCGACCGTAACCACCGATCTCGGCGTAGATTTTTGCGCCGCGTCCCAGTGCGTGGGTGAGTTCCTCCAAAACGAGAAACCCGGCACCTTCACCCAGTACGAACCCATCGCGTGTCTCATCAAACGGCCGCATGGCCGTCAGGGGGGAGTCGTTCCGGGAGGTCATCACCCGCGCGATGCAAAACGCGCTGAAGAGCGGCCGGATCAACGGCGCTTCACTGCCGCCCGCCAGCATGACATCAGCTTCGTCACTGCGGATCATGCCCAGCGCATAGCCCAGGGCATCGTTGCCGGAGGCACTGCCGGTGTTCAGGGTGATCGCATGGCCCTTGGCCCCGAGTTCCAGGGCGATCTCCCCGCAGCCGCCGCCGCCATAGGCATTGATCATGGTGAACGGGCTGATCGCCTTGTAGCCGCGTTCGAGATACGTCTCGTGTCCTCTCAGAATCGATTCCGTTCCGCTGACCGAGGTGCCTTCCACGATTCCCGCCCGATCGGGGTCCAATTGGGCGAAATTCACCCCCGCGTCCGTCGTGGCCATGCGGGCGGCCGCCAGCCCGTACCGGATGGATAATTCCAGCCGTCTGGATTTCTTCGCATCCATGTAACGGCTGGGATCGAAGTCCTGTATTTCACAGGCCACGCGGTTGGGCAGTTCACTGGCATCGAAACGGGTGACCAACCCGGCCGCGCTTTGACCCTCGCGCACGCTGTTCCAAAATGTCTCCAGTTCGCAGCCATTCGGGGCGATGACCCCGAGGCCGGTGATGACGACGCGACGCGGTGGACAGTCGGTGGTCAAGTGCACTGGCCTTTCCAGGGGATTACCGCCGGCGTGCTTTGCTGATACGCACGGTAAGCTTCACCGAACTTCTCCACCAAGGCCGTCTCTTCCAACCGCACGCGCTCGACCAACGCGGGCACAAAGAACAACGTCACAACCATAAGCGTCGCAGGTGCTTGCAGGATGAAGGCGGCCGAGAGCAGTTCCAGAATCATTGAGAAGTAGGTCGGGTGCCGCATCCACCGGAAGGGGCCGGTGCGCACGAACTGATGGGTCTCCCGAATCTCCACATGTAGGCTCCAGAACTGTCCCAGGGCCGTAATCGCGCTGCGCCGGATGCCGATGGATGCCAGGGCACAAGCCCAACCCAGACCAAACAGGGTTGGATTCCACTCGGCTTTCCGCCAGTAGAACTCGCCCAGGGCACCTACGAGCATGAGGGTCCCGGTCGTAATGAACCAGGTGAGCGTCCTCGTTTCGCGCACTTGACCGGGCAGGGTGTTCCGCTTGGCTCGCAGTTCCACCATCCGGGCAAGGTAAATGCCCAGCACCGAACAGACTGGCAGCCAGATTACCATCAGGAATGCGCGCTAATGCTTTCTACCCCAATTAGTCGTGGTACTGCAACTGGTTTGACACGCTATTTGGTGGTTTTTTGAGAATCGACGCCGACATCGTGACTCTCTGCGTCATCCGGTCGGTATTGCATTTCTCCGGTCCGGTCCCCCGGGCTCCAGCGGGTTATCGGGGTATTCGCTCCCCCTGAATAGCCATCCGCGTTGGCCGTCCGCTTAGACATGTTAGTTGGACTTCTGTCAGTCAAGCATCGCGCCCTCGGGCTCGCGGTCGGGTTCATGGCTTTGGCCACGGGGTTGTCGGCGGCCGCGCCGGACTTCAAAGGCACCGTTGTTCCCTTCCTGAAGCAGCATTGTTACGAGTGTCACGGCGATAAGACTAAAAAGGCGGACCTCGACCTGACGAAGTTCAAGGATGACACGAACATCCTCAAGGAACACAAACACTGGAAGAGCGTCCTCCAGCAGGTGAACTCCGGCGAGATGCCACCGAAGAAGAAGCCGCAGCCGTCGCCTCAGGAACTGACGGCTTTCAACGCCGCCATCGAAAGTGCCTTTACCATCGCGGAGAAGAAGTCGCCGCCTGACCCCGGCCGCGTGACCGTCCGGCGGCTCAACCGCTCGGAATATAACAACACCGTTCGCGATCTCGTGAACCTGGATTTCAATCCCACCGAGGATTTTCCGGCCGACGACATCGGCTACGGGTTCGACAACATCGGGGACGTGCTCTCCATCTCGCCCGTTCACATGGAGCGTTACCTCGCCGCCGCCGAGAGCATTGCCGCCCGCGCGATCGTCCTGAACCCGCCCAAGCCGCCCACTCGCACCACGATTTCGATCTTCCTCGAGCCCGGCGGCTACGGCTCCGAGAATTCCACCCGCCCGGTCACCAAGGGTTTTCTCCTCCATCACGAGAAGTTCACCGCCAGCGGCGATTACATCTTCCGTGTGCGTGCCGGCGTGACGAATGAGCCCAACGGCGAGCCCATCAAGATGGCCCTGATTGTGGACGACCTGGAGAAACAGTCCGTCACCGTCACCGCGCCGATCAAGAAGTGGGAGAACTTCGAGGTGACCCTGAACCTGCCTGCGGGCGATCACACCTTCACCATCAAGTACCTCAACCCCGTCACCAGCGGTGCGACCAACCGCATGTTGTTCGTGCAGCAGTTTCAGGTCATCGGCCCGGCGGATACCCGGCCGGAATTCCAGCAGCGGATCGGGACGCGTTTCGGCAGCACGCCGGCAGATCGCAAGCTGCGCGAGTTCACCCAGTGGTTTCTGCTGCACGCCTTCCGTCGCACGCCTACCCCGGCGGAGATGGATCGCTATCTGAAGGTCGCCGAGGCCGGTTCCGTGCAGGCCACGAACCGCTGGGAAGCGGGGGCGCAGCAGTTGATCAAGGTCGTGCTCTGCTCGCCCAAGTTCCTCTTTCGCGTCGAGCAGGACTCGCTTCCGCGTTATCCCGGCGCGCACCCGCTGGATGAGTACCAACTGGCCTCGCGTCTGAGCTACTTCCTCTGGGGCACCATGCCTGACGATGAACTCCTGAACCTCGCCGCCAAGTACCAGCTCACGCCTGCGCTCGAAGCCCAGGTCCGCCGGATGCTGAAAGACCCGCGCGCTGAATCGCTGACCACCAGCTTCGCCCTGCAATGGCTCCAGCTCCAGCGCCTCGCGACCTTCGCGCCGGACAACAAGTTGTTCCCCAACTTCGATGAACGCCTCCGCCGGGCAATGCTACGCGAGACGCAGCTCTTCTTTGGTGAAATTGTGCGCGAGAACCGAAGCGTGCTCGACCTCGTGGACGCCGATTACACCTATCTCAACGAGGCTTTGGCCAAGCATTATGGCATCGCCGATACCGCCGGGAACGCGCTCTACCAGAAGAAAACGAAGCCCGACGGCAAGCCCATCCCGCGCGACCAGTTCGTCCGCGTCTCGCTCGCCGGCTCCGAGCGCGGCGGCTTGCTCACGCAGGCGAGCATCCTTACCGTCACGTCGAATCCCACGCGCACTTCACCCGTGAAGCGGGGTAAATGGGTGCTGGAACAAATCCTCGGCACGCCACCACCGCCGCCGCCGCCCAACGTTCCGGAACTCGACCAGCAAAAGAAACTCACCGGTACCCTCCGCCAACGCATGGAGCAGCACCGCGAGAACCCGAGCTGTGCCAACTGCCACAAGCAGATGGACGCCCTGGGTTTTGCCTTTGAGAACTACGACGCCGTGGGCCACTTCCGCAACAAGGACGCCGAGGGCAACATTGATCCCTCGGGCACGCTGCCGGATGGCAAGAGTTTTAAAGGTCCGGCCGAACTGAAAGCCATCCTCAAGGACAAGAAGGAACTGGTGGTGCGCAACCTCGCGGAGAAGCTGCTCACCTACGGCATCGGGCGTGGCCTCGAATTCCACGACAACCGGGCGCTCAACCAGATCTGCGAGGAAACCGCGCTCTCGAAATACAAGTTCACCGCCCTCATCACTTCCATCGTGAAGAGCGATCCCTTCCGCCTCCGCCGGGGCATGGAACTGGTGAAACAGGAAGAGTCCGGGAAATAACGTGGCGGCAGGCGTCCCGCCTGCCGTAGAGGGCGGCATCGCCGCCCGGATCTGGGCTGCGAAGTTCCTGAACGTTCCGTGCCTATGCCAACTGCGGAAATAATTTGGTAGGACGAGGCGTGCTGTGGACTGTGCCGCAGTTTTTATAGGCCTGAACGGTTCGGAGCCCGATTGCCTTATGGAGTGCGGTGACTTGTCACCGCTTTTTTGAGGCGACTCGTCGCCATCAAGGACTGGGGTCGATCGGCAAATCCCAATAACCTCCGGCTGGCGCAAGCTGCACATGCCTCTGCTGGTCAACGCGCGTTGAACTTCGACGGCGACCAGTCGCCTGCCGAAAGTGTTGACCAGTCAGCGCGCTCCACAACCCTCGATCCCCATCGCCAATCGCAGTCATTTCCGACGAGTCCTACCATGAACCGGCGGTTGCGGAGCGCGGACGCCCAGCTCCGCCGCTGGTGTGAATGTAGAAACGCCAACTTGCGCCCGTGCACGCCTGAACTGTATCCCGCCTGGCGAACAGGCCTTACGACCATTAATTTCGCGGCATGAACTCAGCGGCCATCATTGACGAAATCCTTCACCTGCCGTCGGCGGGGCAGGCCGAAGTCATCCAGTTCGCCTTGCGCCTGGCCCGGGAACGCTCGCTTGCTCCAGACGAATTGACTAGTCTCGCGCAACGGATGGTGGAATCCGACGATCTGGCGGAAGTCGAGAAGCTCAAATCGGCCATCATGCGCGGCTTCTACGGCGCGGCACCCCATGCCTGAAATCCGTCGTGCCCAACTGCCTCCGGCTCTGCTGGCGCATTTGCTCGACCGTATTCGTCAGCGGCATATTCCTGCTGTACAACTCGGTCTGCTGGCGGTCTGGTTGGATACCCAGCTGGAAGTCCCGTTCGGTCCTTGGTTCAAGCGCTTCCCTGGCATGACGCTCCGTGGCGAGGGTGAGTTGGTCAAAACCCTCCTGCTTCGCGGCCAGTTGCCCTACGGCCAGGAACTCAGTTAGGAACTGCGTCCGTGGATCACGCATTTGTTCGCCTTCGAGTACAAGTCGGTATCATCCCAGACTGGACCGAGAGCCATCAAGGCGGCGGTAGATTGAAAAGGTCTGGAACACTTTACGCCCCCCCATCCACCGGGCGCGTACACCTGCCGCCGCAGGGCTGCTGAACTCCCGCTGCTCACCCCCCCCTTGCGTCTCTTGTGCCTTCTCGTGGCAAAAGAAAATCCCCGCCCTCTCGCGAGGACGGGGACTGCGTAATTTTTGTAGCGCGGTTTACTTCTTTTCCGCCACGCCGAGTTCCTTCAGCTTGGCGGCGATGTCCGCAGCCGCAGTGGCGGGTTTGACCGCCTTGTCCACGAACAGGACTTTGCCATCCTTGCCGATGTAGTAAGTCCAGCGCGTCGCCATGCCTTTTTCATTCAGCACGCCAAACGCCTTGGCCGTTTCCTTCTTCGGATCGCTCAGGATCGGGTAGTCGAGGCTCAGGGACTTCGCGAAGGCCGCGTTGCCCTTTTCGCCATCGACGGAGTCCACGCTGGCGGTGAAGTAGGCCACGTCGAACTTCTTGATCGCCGCGCCGTTCTCGTGCATGGACTTGCACTCGGCCGTGCAGCCGCCGGTGAAGGCCTTGGGGAACCAAGCGACGACGACCGCCTGCTTGCCTTTGAAATCGGCCAGGCTGTAGGTCTTGCCATCGCTGCCTTGCAGCTTGAAGTCCGGCGCGGGATCGCCGGCCTTGAGATCAGCCGCGACGGCGGTCATGCCCGCGAGGGCGATTCCGGCGACGGCGGCACAGAGGAGGGTGAGAGTTTTCATGGTGCTGACTTGGACGGCGCAGAGCCGGCTCAGGTTACTGGAGCTTGGCCAGCACTTCCTTTACGGCGGCGAAGTTCGGCAGGTCCTTCGGCGTCGCGGTCTGCTCGCTGTACTGGACGACCCCCGCCTTGTCCACGACGAAGGCGGCGCGGGCGCTGGTGGAACCGAAGCCGGCCAGGTCGGCCAGCAGCACGCCGTAGTCGGCGGCTGTCTTCTTGTTCAGATCGCTGGCGATGGTGATGCCGATCTTGTGCTGGTTGGCCCAGGCTTCCTGCGCGAACGGGCTGTCCACGCTGATGGCGATGACATTGGCGTTCAGGCCGCTGTAGGCCGAGAGGCCGGCGGTGATGTCGCACAGTTCGGTGGTGCAGACGCCGGTGAAGGCGAGCGGGAAGAACAGGATGACCGTGTTCTTCGAGCCGAAGTTGGCGGAGAGCTTCACGTCGCTTACGCCGCTGGCGTTCTTGGACTTGAGGGTGAAATCAGGGGCTTTGGTTCCGACTGCGATGGGCATAGTATTTTCGAGTTTTGGGTTTAGCAACAGACGGGCGGACATATACGGCCCGCCTGCGGGTGTGTCAAATGACGATTCAGCCGCCCTCAGCGTTCGGGCGCATCATTACACCTGCAATACGGCGGCGAATCCCCTCGCCCTGCGAGGTGCGAGCGGGGAGAGGGCAGGGGAGAGGGGCGCTTCAGAAGGCTACCGTTAAGCTCCTCCGCTCCTGCTCCTACTCATCCTCCCCACTCAACCCTTCGGCGTCAGGGGAATCTCCGTGCGCAAATGGACGCGCACCGCCTGCTGGCACTGATAAATCACATACCCCACGCCGCTGCCAAACCCACCACCAAACAGGATTCCCCAGCCGAGCTGGGACAGCAGCACGCGCTGCTCACGGCTGAGCAGCGTGCCAAACAGATGCGCTCCGCCTTCGCCTGGAACCCAGCGCCACCAGACTTCGCCGATGAAATAGCCCAGGGCATTGAGGACCACCAGCACGGTCGCTGCGCGCAGGAATTTGCGCCCCGTACCAAAGCCGGCCACCAGCACGCCGGCCATCGCCAGCGAGCCGAGCACGGCGCCGGTCACCTCCGCCGCCAGCGACCCTCGCAGCCCGAACCACGCGCCTGTCCACACGATCGAGTAGGCCGTGAAGCCCAGCATGAAAAGCCCGTAGATCCTCCGCGTTCCCCCGGGACCGATCACGAGCTGGCCGAAGACCACGCCGGCCAGACCGATGAACACCAGGGCGCAGACGGCATAGAGTCCGCCCTCGCCGATGGCCTTGCCGAGCACGTGCCCGCCCAAAGCCCACACCCCGAACGCGGCCATCCCCACCAGC
>RFSE01000061.1 GCA_009924135.1 Pseudomonadota bacterium
GAGCAAGTGGAGGAAATCCCGGCGTCAATGAAGGTAAACTCCGTCATCGGGAACCGTTTCTTCAACCAGTTGCACACCATCGGCCGATAACCATCCATCTCGGTGATGGAGCCGCCGATGAAGGCCACGCGACCCTTCTTGCCCAGCTCGAACTGGGCGCGCGAGTTGTTGAGGCTGCCCCGGAACTGGACGTTTTCGCCAAAGGGAGCCTTCGGTTCGGCGGCGCGAAGCGACAGGGGGGCGAGGAGGGCAAGTGCGAGGAGTAACAACGGTTTCACAGGCAATCGCAGACGGATGTTGCTGAAGAGTGATTCAAGCGCGTAACCGTTCCTGGTCACGCGAGGATTTCCGTGATCGCTTCACCGTGATCCAGGTCGAGGCGTTTGCGACCAGGGATTTCAAGGCGGTGCGAGTCGAGGCCGAGCTGGCGCAGCACGGTGGCGTGGATGTCCGTGATGTAGTGGCGGTTCTCCACGGCGTGGAACCCGAGTTCGTCGGTGACGCCGTGCTGGACGCCCGGTTTCACCCCGCCCCCGGCCAGCCAGGCGCAGAAGCCCTGCGGATGATGATCGCGTCCGTCGCCCTGCGCGCCGGGAGAGCGGCCAAATTCCGTGCCCCACACGACCAACGTGTCCTGCAGCAGCCCGCGTTGCTTCAAGTCCTTCAGCAAACCCGCGATGGGCAGGTCCACCTGGCTCGCGAGACTGGTGTGGTTGCTCTTGATCGCCGAGTGGGCGTCCCATGCACCGCCGCCGCCGCCGCCGTGGAAGACCTGCACGAAGCGCACGCCCCGCTCCACCATGCGCCGGGCGGCGAGACAGAGTTCGCCGAAGGGCTTCGTGTTCGCCGTGTCGAGGCCGTAGAGCTTGCGCGTGGCCTCGTTCTCCTGGTCGAGACGCATCACGTCGGGCACCGCCGTCTGCATCTGGAAGGCCAGCTCGTAGGACTTGATGCGGGCGCGCAGGTCCTTGTCGTCCGGGTAATCGATGCCCGAGAGCTGGTTCAACTTGCCGAGCAACGAGAGGTTCGCCTGCTGTTCCTCCAGCGAGCGGGTGCCGTTGGCGGGTGAAATGAACGGAAGCGGCTTTTTCGCATCCACGTTGAGGCGAATCCCGGCGTATTGCGGCCCCAGATAGCTGGAGCCGAACGTCCATGTGCCGCCGCAACAGTCGCCGGTGGGCGTGCCAAGCACGATGAAACTGGGCAAATTCTCGTTCATGGAACCGAGGCCGTAGGTGGCCCAGGAACCAATCGTCGGATGCGCGCCCTCACGCGGATGGCGGCCGGTCTGGAAGGTGAGTTGCGCCCCGTGGTCGTTGTGGACCGTCCACAATGAACGTACCACGGCCAGGTCGTCCGCGCAACTGCCCACATGCTTGAACCAGTCGCCCACCACCAGCCCGCTCTGGCCGTAGGTCTGGTAGCCGGTCTGGAGCGGGAAAATGATCTTGCGGTTGCCGTGGCTCGGGTTGCCGCCGATCACATTCTTGTTCTCGCTCTCGACGACGGACTTGTAGGGGGTGTCGAGGATGGACTTGCCGGCGTATTTGTTCAGCTCCGGCTTCACGTCGAAGCTCTCCATGTGGCTCACGCCGCCGCAGAGGAAGATCCAGATGACGGACTTGGCCTTGGGCGCGAAGTGCGGCCGGCCATCGGGGGCCTGCCAGGCGGGCGCGTGCGGGTCCGCCGCATGGACCACGCCGTCCTTGTAGAGCAGCGCGCCCAGCGCCAGGCCGGTGAAGCCCATGCCGGTGTCGGCGAGGAAGGAGCGGCGCGAGACGCCGGGGCAGGGCGAGGAAGTTGGCAGATTCATGAGCAAGTTATTTCACAATTCAGTACGGCTGGGTGGCAGCGGCCAGCGGTTTCCACATCGCCGACAACAAAACTTAGTGGTGGACGGCGCGATCACAAAATACACCCACAGGACTGGCGCTCCGATCATTCCGAGAAATATTACCCATTGAACAACGAGATCCAAAGGACTGAATGGTCGAATGAACAGCCCAACTAGTAACAAGCTCACCAAGGCCCAAGTGACTGCGATCGAGAACTGGTCCGCACGGTAAATGCGCTGCCAATCTGTCTCGCCACAATGAGGGCATTTAGTTGGGGGCATTTCGCTCATGTTTCGTGACCATCATCTCACCGTCACAAAGTCACTATGGTTGAACAGCACGAGCACCAGATTCTCCCGCGCCCGGGCCGCGTCGCCTTGAGCCAGGAACTCCCGGCACTGGGCGAGTTCCGTGGCCCTTGGCGGACGGGAGAGGACGCGTTGGTAGGCCTGCGTCACAAAGGCGTCGGGACCGGTCGCGCGCGTTCCGAGGTCGGTGGCGAGGCGTTTGGCCAGGTCCAGCGTGAGTTCGCTGTTCGCGAGGGCCAGCGCCTGCTGGGGCACGACCGTCTGCTTCCGCTCGTAGCACTCCGTCACGCTCGCATTGTCGAAGATTTTGAGAAACTCGACCTCCTTCTCCGCCGCCGTGCGCAGGTAGAGACTGCGCCGCCGCGAAGTCAGGCCCGCGTTCTGGTCGATCTCCGGCCCGCCGCGCGCGAGATCGAGCTGGCCGGCGGTCCAGAGCAGGTTGTCACGGACGGCCTCGGCCTCAAGCCGGCGCGAGTTCATGCGCCAGAGATACCGGTTGTCGGGATCAATCTTCGCGTTCGCGGCGTCGGGCGTGGCGGCCATGCGGTAAGCGCTGCTGGTCACGATGAGCCGGTGCAGGTCCTTCATCTGCCAATCGCGCGCCATCAGCTCGGCGGCCAGCCAGTCCAGCAACTGCGGATGCGTCGGGGCCCGGCCATTGGCCCCGAAGTCATCCGTGCTCGGCACCAGCGCGCTTCCAAAATGATGCCGCCACAGGTGATTCGCCGCGACCCGGGCCGTGAGTGGATTTTCCGGGGACACCACCCAGCGCGCGAAGGCCAGCCGCCGCCCCGTGCTGACGGACGAGTAGCTCGTCACCGCGCGGGGCTTGAACGCGGTGGACGGGGCGGCGGCCAGTTCCTTCTCCGCTGCCGCCAAGGCCTTTTCCGCATCGGTAAACTTCTTCTTCGCCGCCTCCAAATCCTTCGCGGCCTTGTCCGCTCCCTTGCCGGCCGCGTCGGCCTTCGCCTGCGCGTCGGACGCGGCCTGTTGCGCCTTGCTCAACGCAAGTTTCGCTTCGAGCGCGGCCAGTTGCCGCTGCTGGCCGACCAGTTCCGTGGCCAACTGCTTCCACTCGGCCGAGTCCTTCGTGCCCGCCGCTTCCAGCTTCTCCGCGCGCAACTGCCCGGCGAGCACGTCGCGCTTCAGCTTCGCCACGTCCACGGCCAGCGCGGCCTCGGCCTTCACCGTCGGGGTGTTCGTTGCGGTGAGTTTGTCCAACGCCGCCTGTGCCTCCGTGACGGCCTGGACGGATGCGGCCACGGATTCCTTGACCACGAAGTCCCGCTGGTCCGGCTGCCACGCACCCTGAGGCAGGGGGATGGGTTGGGCGGCGAACTTCCCGCCGAGCGCGGCCAGCACGCCGGGCTCCATCGGATGCTCCTTGTCCGGCGTGCGCTCGTCGCCCCGGTGGAAGAAATAAGTCGGCGTGTTCGTCGCCGCGTCGTAGGCGCGGACCAGACCGTCTTTCTTTGTGTCCGCCTCGCCCGGCACGCGGTCGATGCGGACCAGATGCGGCTCGAAGACCGCGCGCACCTGATAATACTCCCGCTGCGAAATCGGGTCGGTCATGTGGTTGTGACACTTCGCGCACCCGACCGTGATGCCGAGAAAAGCGCGGGTCGTGTGGTTCACCGTGTCCTCGAGCCACGTCTCGCGGGAGAGCATCTTGTAATTGCGCACGAGGAAACCGGTCGCGCGGAGGGCGTCAGCATCCTCGGGGGCCAGTTCATCGGCGGCGAGCATCTCCATCACCATGCGGTTGTAGGGCTTGTTCGCGTTGAGCGATTCCACGATCCAGTCGCGCCAGCGCCAGATGTGCGGCTGGCTGTCGCGGATCTGGTTGCCGCCGCTCCAGCCGGCCCAGTCGCTGTAACGCCACACATCCATCCAGTGCCGGGCCCAGCGTTCGCCGTGGCGCGGGTCGTTGAGCAGCCGGTCCACCAGCGCCTCGTAAGCCTGCGGCGAATGATCGGCCAGGAACGCGCTGAGTTCCTCCGGCGTGGGCGAGAGCCCGATGAGATCCAGGTAAACGCGCCGGAGCAAAACTTCCGGCTCGGCGGGCGGACGCGGTTTCAATCCGCGCGTCTGCAACTCGGCGGCGAGAAAGGCATCCACCGGATTCGCCGCCGGCGGCCGGCCGGCCACGGCGGGCACGGGCGGGCGCCGTACGACCTCGAACGGCTGCCAGCGGTACGAGGCGAGGAACTTGTCGTAGTCCGCGCGGCGCTTCTTCGCGTCGGCCAGTTCGCGTTTGGCCGGGGTGTCCTTGGCGTCGCCGGGGTTGTGGCCCAGCAACAGCTCCGTGAGGTTGTCCACGCCGTCGCCATCGTTGTCCTCGGCGGCCACGATCGCCAGCCGCGTGGCGAGGTCCGTCTTTTTGCCGTCGGTCCGGAGTTGCTCGCCCACGGCCCGGAGCCGCGCGCCGAACGGGTTGTGCGGAAACTCCGCCAGCGTCTCCGGCGACCGTTTGTCACTGGGGAGATGGCAGGTGGTGCAGGCGTTGGCCGAGGCCGGCAGCAGCTTCTCGAAGTGCTGCGCGAGCGACCGCTTGTGGGCGGGCGTGCCGTGGACGCTGACACAGGCCAGCGTGGTGGCGAGCAGGGCACAAAAGGCTTTCATGGACGGTTTTCTTGTAGGCGCGGGGAAGGAGAGTGTCAAGGAACGCGGTTCATTGTAGCGGCGGTCTGTGACCGCCGAGTTGCGCGTGCCTTCGCCCAAACCCGCTCAAATGCCCTGCTGGCCGTCCAATCCGCGCAGCGGCCTGAGCCTACCTTCGCTAGCGTCGTGTCGGAATCCCGATGCGATTCGTTCCTCTCAGTAGAACGTCAGTTGAATCCCTTCAGACAGTTGGCAATTCCGTTACGCTTTCAAAGGGGTTGGGGAACAGCATTTTATCAAAAAAATTCCCCTTGTTGAATCGTCAGCGAATTACCGATACAAACCAGCCCGTGACTGAGGAAAACAGGAAAACGTTTATCAACTTGATAAATGAGGCGTTGATCTGCGCTGACGAATTCCTGTTGGAGTGCGGCTCGAATGCAAATGGCTTGTTAGCTGAATACGTGGCTCTCCTTAAAAATGCTCTGAATCGAATTAAAGCAGAGGCAGCATCTGGAACCCTGCGACCAGCGGATGGAATGGCTTTTGGGTTCACTCGGTGGTTAGATGAGTGGGCTCCGCTGGAGCTCTACTGTGCTGTTGTTAAAGTGGAGCGCTATTTCTTGGAAAACTTGTAATCAAAGTGAAGCCTGACCCGAGCCGGTGCGGCTAGGGAAAGTCTGATGCACTGCCTGCGGAATCTTGAAGCTGGAAACCGCAGGTTAAGCAAGGGGGACGCAGTTGAGCACTGAACGGCAGGGCGAGTGATGCATGTTCCCGATGGCATCCGGTAAAATGGGTGGCCGTTCTCCCTTACCCCAACCCGCGGGGCGAGGGAGCGACGTCGTCCGGCTTTCGGCAAAGGCGAAGGCCTGGTTACACGAAGCGGCGTGAAGCGCGTTCCCTGTCCCAGCGGGAGGGGGCCGGGGTGAGGATTCTCCCAACGAGCAGATCGCGCTTTGAACCCTGAACCGCAGCGGACGAGCCGGATTGAGGGCAGGAAAATTAAGGGCAGGAAGATTTTTTCTCCCAATTTTCCTGCCAAAACCTCGGTTCATGGGGAGGGGTGGGAACGTCCGTGACGTCCGTTTGCCATGCGCGGACGTCAACCCACAGAACGGATACGAATGGTCGATGCGCGAACTTGGGGTCAGCCTGACAGGCAAAATCGCTTCCAGCTTTTTCCATCCGTGTGCATCGGTGTTTATCCGTAGTTCCCCTCTTTCGTCTGCGGAATCTTGAATCCCCTCCACTGGCCGCCGTCTGAAATCTCACCCATTTATGGACCAGAAACTCGAAGGCAAACCCAGCGCCACCCTGCGGCTCGAAGGCCGCAAGGTCACGCGCAGCGAGATCACCAACCACTGGGGCACCCGGCTCCAGTGGAAAGTCAGCCGCGACGGCAAGGAAATCGCCACCGCCACCGCCGGTCCCGAGCCCGTCTTCGAGCACGCCGAGGCCACGCCCGGCAAGTACGAGATCGTCCTCCAGCAGTTCCACTACGTGAGCTACGCCAAGGACAAGGACGGCAAGTTCACCGCCAGCAAGTACGTGGACATCTCCGAGCCGGTCACCTACACGGTCTAACCCCACCCCCGCCATGCTGCACATCGGCAACGAATACATCCCGCTCTGCTCCGGCTCCAGCCGCCGCAGCTTCCTCCAGTTTGGCGCGGCCGCCATGACCGGCATGACGCTGGCCAATCTCTTCAAGCTCCAGGCCGCCGGTGCGGTGGATGACAAGAAGGCCAAGATCCGCAACTGCATCACCCTCTTCCTCGTCGGCTCGCCCGGCCAGCACGACACCTGGGACATGAAGCCCGACGCCCCCGAGGACGTGCGCGGCAAGTTCCGGCCCATCTCCACCAGCGTCCCCGGCGTGCAGATTTGCGAGCACTTTCCGCGCATGGCCAGGGTCATGGACCGCGTCGCGCTCATCCGCAGCCTGAACTACAACACCGGTTCCTCGCACGAGAACGGCCAGCGCTGGATGATGACCGGTCACGATTTCAACGCCGCGAACAAGCAGCCCTACATGGGCTCGGTCATCTCGCGCGTCTTCGGCCCCAAGGGCGACCTGCCCGCCTCCATCGTACTGCCCGTGGGCATCGGCAACACCGGCACCTCCACGCCGCACGGCCAGGAGAGCGCCTTCCTCGGCAGCGCGCACGCGCCCTTCTTCCTGGGCAGCGACCCCGCGCGGGCGGATTTCAAGGTCGCCGATCTCGAGCCGCCCAAGGGCCAGACCGAGTTCCGCGTCGAGGCCCGGCGCAAGCTGCTCACGGAGATCGACGAGTTGCAGCGGCAGGTGGAGACCAGCAGCACGCTGGAGCGCGACACCGCCTACGCCCGCGCCTTCAACCTCCTCACGAACCCGACCACGAAGAAGGCCTTCGACCTTAACGAGGAGCCGGCGAAGCTCCGGGACCGGTACGGGCGGAACACCTTCGGGCAGAGCTGTCTCATGGCCCGCCGCCTCATCGAGCGCGGCTCGCGGTTCGTCACGGTGAACCAGTTCGATACCGTGTTCGGCATCTCCTGCTGGGACATGCACGCCGACGGCGGCAGCCTCAACAACACGTACGCCGACTACGAGCACGTCCTCTGCCCGCAGTTCGACCTGGCCTTCACCGCGCTGCTCGAAGACCTCCAGCAACGCGGTCTGCTGGAGGAAACCGTCATCGCCGTCATCAGCGAATTCGGCCGCACGCCCAAGCTCAACTCGCGCGGCGGGCGCGATCACTATCCCTCGGTCTGGACGAACTTCCTGGCCGGCGGCCCCATCCGGGGCGGGCGCGTCATCGGTTCCTCGGACAAGATCGGCGCCGCCCCGCACGACCGCCCCGTGCAGCCCTCGCAAGTGGTTGCCTCCATCTACCAGGCCATGGGCATCGACCTGGAAACCACGATGCTGCCGGGACCGGGCGGAAGGCCGATTCGGTTTATTGAAGCGGAGCCGATTCGGGAGTTGTTTGCGTGAGCTTGGACCCAGCCCCAACGGGGCGATTCATGCCAGCCCAGGGCAACGCCCTGGGTAAATTTGGCCGAGAAACCAAGCCCTGAAAGGGCGGCTCATTCTTGCGCACCACCGATGTCACGCCCTTTCAGGGCTCGGGTCATTTTGATCATGTGAACCCAGGGCGGCGCTGCGCTCTGCCATGGGCTGGTATGGGACGCCCCGTTGGGGCTTGGCGTGAGCCCCGGTCCCAGCCCCATGATTCTGTGCTCCATGATTCTGTCTCCCGCCTTTCCCAGCCGGAGTGTTTACAGAATCATGGGGCACAGAATCATGGGAAGCAGGGCACTGTCCAATCGGGGCCAGCTTTGCCAATCGGACGTTCTCTCCCTCACCCCACCCTCTCCCGCAGGGAGAGGGAGAAACGCAGTCCGCGGGTCTTGAAACCGTGACGTTCAGATTGGCGAGAGGCGGTCGAACGGCTCCCTCTCCCAGCGGGAGAGGGTAGGGGTGAGGGAGAACGGCCACATAGCCCGGCCCAGCCTCTGCGTTCTTTGCGCCCTTTCGCGGCAAAAACAAACCCGGCTTTTTAGGTTCGGCCAGCCGGTGCTCAGATCGGACGAGCCGGGGTCAGCGTCCGAGGCGTTTCAGGAATTCCGCTTCGTCAAAACCATCCGGCTTGAAGACCAGCGCGGGGTTCAACGGCACTTCGTAACCGGCATCCACCCCGGTCATCTCCCGCAACGCGCCGGCGGCGGCGCGCCGGTAGAGGCCCTTGGGATCGCGTTGCTGGCAGACGGCCAGCGGCGTGTCGGCAAACACCTCGATGAACTGGCCCGGGGCGAAGGTCTGGCGGAGCGCCTCCCGCTGCGCGCGGAAGGGCGAGATGCAGGCCATCACCACGGTGAAGGATTGCGCCAGCAGCACGCGCGCGATCTCGCCGATACGGCGGACGTTTTCGTGGCGGGCGTCCTCGGAGTAGCCGAGGTCCGCGTTCACCGTCCGGCGCAGGTCATCACCATCGAGCAGGACCACGGGGACACCCTGCGCCTGCAACGTGGCCTGCATGCGCCGCGCGAGCGTGGTCTTGCCGGCCGCCGGCAGGCCGGTGATCCAGATCACGGCCGGCAGCGATAGAGTAGGTGATGGTGCGCTCAACAGTGGAAAGCAGGCGGCAAGATGACGGGAAAGGCAAGCCGAAGCCGGCGGCCAACCGGCAGCTGCATTGGTCAGAAAGATGGGGAAGGACCTGAGTTGAAATGTTTCTGACCTCATTTTTCTGACGGATGCAGCTGTTGGACAGGCTGAAATCGAGCAGTGGCGAAGACCCTGAGAATCCCGGTTCATGGAGAGGCCATCCACCTGCCGGACATCTTTTCAATTCTCTCTCCGTCGCGGCGCGACTAGCCTGCGGACGTGTTGCCGGAACGAAAATGGGAAACAGAGCCGCTGCTGCGCTACATCGCAGGCGTGTGCTTCTGCCTGTCGATCGGGGCGTTGGCCGCCGGTGCGTTCCTGCCCCAGGGCGCGGCGCAAACCCTCGAGGGCAAGTTTTCCATGATGGTGACCAACGCCGTCGTGCTGCACGGCGGGGTGCTGCTGCTGACCGCCGTGTTTCTGCGCGCACACGGCATCGGCTGGTGCGAGGGCTTTGGCTGGCGGCTGGCCGGCCTGCCCCGGGCCATCGGGCTGGGATTGCTGGGCGTGCTGCTGGCCCTGCCCGTAACCCTCACCCTTCAGCAGCTTTCCCAGCGCGGGCTCATGCGGGTGCATGAAGAACTCGTGGCGCACGAGGTGAAGGCCATCGACGTGAAGCCCGAGGCCCAGCAGCTCGTGCAGACCCTCCAGCAGACGGAGACCACGGAGCAGCGGATTTTCTTCGCCCTCATCGCCATCGTATTTGCGCCCCTGGTGGAGGAAATCCTGTTTCGCGGCATCCTTTATCCCGCCCTCAAGCAGCGGGGCTATCCGCAACTGGCGCTCTGGGGCACAGCGCTCTTTTTCGCGCTGATGCACGCGAACATGACGACGTTCATCCCGTTGGCTTTTTTGGCGCTGTTTCTGACCTTCCTCTACGAGCGCAGCGGCAACCTGCTCGCGCCCATCCTGACGCACAGCCTCTTCAACGCCGCCAATTTCATCATGCTGCTTTACCGGAGTGAACTGGAACGTTTTTTAAAGGACTGGTCGTGAAGGAATTTGATCTCATAGCCCGGCTGAAGGCCACGCTGCCCACGCACGATTCCGTGCTGGCCGGGGCCGGCGATGACTGCGCCGTACTCGACCTGGGCCTGCCGCATCACCTGCTGCTCTTCAAGACGGACGCGGTGGTGGAGGGGGTTCACTTCACTGCGGATGCCCCGCCGGAGAAGATCGGCCACAAGGCGCTGGCCCGCTGCCTCAGCGACATTGCCGCCATGGCCGGCACGCCGACACACGCCGTGGTCACGCTGGCGTTGCCGACAAAGTTCGAACCCACACGCATCGAAGCCATCTACGCCGGGATGAACGCGCTGGCGCGAAAACACGGTGTCGCCATCGTCGGCGGTGAGACGACGACGAACCCCGAGCGGTTGTTGCTCTCCATTGCGTTGCTCGGCACCGTGCCGCGCAGCCGGCAGGTGCTGCGGTCCGGGGCGAAGGTGGGGGACGGCATCTTCGTCACCGGCACGCTGGGCGGCACGCTCGCGGGGCGGCATCTGGACTTCGAGCCGCGGCTGGCCGAGGCCCGCTGGCTGACGGAGCGGTTCACCCTCCACGCGATGATTGATCTCAGCGACGGGCTGGCGGGTGATCTGCGGCACATCCTGGACGCCAGCGGCGTGGGTGCGGACCTCCATGCCAGCGCCGTCCCCATCAGCCGCGCTGCCCGGTTGCAAGCGCGCGAGGAGTCCTCCGCGAAGCCGCCGCTGCTCGCCGCTTTGACGGATGGCGAGGATTTTGAACTGCTCTTCACCGTGGCCAGCCGCACGGCCGTGCCGCTCCTGGACGCGTGGAAGGCCCAATTTCCCGACGTGAAACTCTCGTGCATCGGCAAGATCACCGCCGCGCCCGGCCTGCGCCTGCGCGACGAACGCGGTCTGCGGGAGTTCAACCTGCGCGGGTATGAACACTTCTCCTCCTGAGCCAATGATAAAATCGGGAGGGGAAAAGAATCAGGAAAGCAGGAAAGCAGGAAATGAGGTTCTTGTTATCGCTCTCTTTTCCTGCCTTCCTGCTTTCCTGATTAATTCCCTGATTCCTTACCTGCGCCCATCTGTGGCCAATGAATAAGCGCATTACCCATTCACCTGAGGAAACCGCCGCGCTGGGCGAGGCTTGGGCGCAGGAAGTCGCGCCGGGCTGGACCATCGCGCTCTGCGGCGACCTCGGCATGGGGAAGACGCAGTTGGTGAAGGGACTGGCGCGCGGGCTGGGCATCACGGGCCGCATCGCGTCGCCCACGTTTGCACTCGTGAACGAGCACACTACCGGTCGCACGCCGCTCTTCCATCTGGACCTCTACCGCTTGGACACCCGCGAGCAGATCGCCGGGGCCGGCCTGGACGAATACTTCTTCACCCCGCGCGGCGTGACCGTGGTGGAATGGGCGGAACGCTGGTGGGGGGATTTAAGGCAAAAGGAAAAAGGCGAAAGGCAAAAGTTGGGCGGGCGGTTGCGGCTGGTAACTTTTTCCGCCCCCAGCGAGACGCAGCGGTGCATTGAGTATGAAGATTTTGGCACTTGAGTTCTCCTCCCAGCGACGGGGCGTGGCGATCGTCGAAGGCGACCGCGTGCTCGGGCTGGCCGAGGCGGAAGGCCTTACGCCGGGGCCGTTCGCGCTGATCGAGGCGGCGTTGCGCGAGGCCGGTCTGGAGCGCGAACAGATCGAGGGCATCGTCGCCGGGCTGGGGCCGGGCTCCTACACCGGCGTGCGGTCGGCGATTGCCACCGCACAAGGCTGGCAGTTGGCGCTCGGCGTGAAACTCCTGGGCGTCAGCAGCGCGGAAGTGCTCGCGGCGACCGCCCGGGCGACGGGTCTGCGTGGCCGCGTGGCCGTGGTGATCGATGCGTTGCGCGGGGAGTTTTACTCGGCGAGTTACGAGGTGACGGCCGACGGATGCCGCGAGACCAACCCGCTGCGCCTGCTCACCCTGACGGCCCTCGAAGCCTTGATCGCGACTGGTGAACAGCCCGTGTGCCCGGACGCGAAATGCACCTTTGCTGGTGTCACGCGCCTGCTCCCGTCCGCCGCCGAAGTGGGCCGGCTGGCCGCCACGCGGAGTGATTTCCAGCCGGGCGAAAAACTCGAACCCATCTACCTGCGCGAGACGACGTTCGTGAAGGCCCCGCCGCCAAGGCATTATTGACTGGGTAGGGCGCGTCGGGCGCAGCTTGACACTGCCCCCGGAGCGCGGCTGTGTCCCGCTCGGCGCGGGATCAGCCACAGCAACGTCGGAATGATGAGCGGTGGCGTAACTTCGCAACACCTCCTGCCAGGCGCAGCCGCTGCGGCTGGTCTCCGCGACACAGCCGCGCTCCGGAAAATTTCGCTCCTCGGGGGCAGTGTCAAGACGCGCCCTGCCTGCGGCTCCTACTGGTAATGCGGCGGCTTCTGGTTGTTCGAGCGGATGCGTTCCAGCTCCTGGTTTTCCATCGCGTCGGAGGCGCGGGCCACTTCCTTTTGCAACCGGCTGATCAGCCGCGCCTGTTCCACGACCACGCCGTTCAGTTCCTCGTGCTGGCGTTCCAGATGGGCGAGGGCGGATTCAATTTTCTCCAGCCGGGCGGCGGTCGCAGTGTCCATGGCCGGAGTTTGGAATGGCGAATGGCGAATGTCGAATTGCGAATGAGGAGGCGCGACTGCCGCCCCGATTCATCATTCATCATTCGCAATTCGCCATTTCACCCATGGTTATGCCGCGCCGTGAAGAACCCGGCGATGGCCCCGCACAGGTGCCCTTCCCACGAGATCGGCCCCGACTGGGGCAGCATGCCGTAGAAAATCCCCCCGTACGCCACCCCCACGCCGATGGCCACAAACACCGCGCGCCAGCTATCCATCAGGAAGCCCGCGACGAGCAGGTACACCACCAGCCCGTAGATCACCGAGCTGGCCCCGATGTGCACCGTCGGATGCGCCGGATCGCCCGCGCGTCCGATCAGCCACGTGCCCAGCCCGCTGGCCAGCCAGATGAGTGCGAGCGTGCGCCCGGGGTGATACTTCCGGTCCCAGAACAGCAGCGTGAGCAGGATGAACAGCGGCAGGGCATTGGCCAGCAGATGCGCCGTGTTCCCATGCAACAGCGGGCTGAAGATCAGGCCGATCAACCCATGCTGATCGCGCGGCACGATGCCAAACCCGGCAAACGAAACGCCCGCGATCAATTCCACCGCCTTGATGAAAAACATCACCCCCACCAGCACGAAGCTGGCTTGGAGTGCGCCGAAGAAGTTATGCCGACCAGACCGGGCCATCGGGCCGCTGTTGTAATCAGCCCTGCCCGCCGGAGCCAACCATTTCAAGACGGAAATCGAAGTGGGAGAGCCGCGAAAGGGCGCAAGGGACGCAAAGGGGTTGAAGCCGTTGTGTACGGTGGTTCTCTTTGCGCCACTTGTGCTGCTTTGCGGCAAAAACTTTGTCGCGTCGTTCAACTCACCAGCTTGTAGCCCACGCCATGCACCGTGAGCAGGTGTTTTGGCTCGCCGCCGTTGTCACCGAGTTTCTTGCGGAGTTGTACGACGACCTGGTCCAGCGTGCGCGTGGTACCGTAGTAGTGGTAACCCCAGACTTCGTTGAGCAGCCGGTCGCGCGACATCACTTCGCCGGGGTGCGTGTGGAAGAGTTGCAGGAGCTTTAGTTCTTTCGCGGTGAGTTCCTCGACCGTTTTGCCCCGCCGCACCTGATAGGTCCTCGGGTCAATGGTGGCCGTCCCGATGGTGAACGGGGTGCCATCCTCCGTAGCCGCCGGAGTTTGGCCCGGCGTGCGGCGCAGCAGTGCGTGAATGCGCGCGAGCAACTCGCGCACGCCAAAGGGCTTCGTGACGTAGTCGTCCGCGCCGAGGTCGAGGCCCACGACCTTGTCCAGCTCCTGGCCCTTCGCGGTGAGCATGAGGATGGGCGTGACGCACTTCCGGGCGCGGAGCTGCTTGCAGATGTCGTAGCCGCTCAGGCCGGGCAGCATCACGTCCAGCACGATGAGGCCGGGTTGGTGCCGGGCCACGGCCTCCAGCGCCTGATCCCCGCGCGGGCAGGCGACCACGTCAAAATCATCCCCGCGCAAGACCTCCTCCAGGCCGAGCCGGATGTGCGGGTCGTCTTCGACAATCAGTACGCGGGTCTTCATGGGTGATCGTTCAGGCCGCCACCGGCAACCGCAAGGCGAAGCAGCTCCCGCCGCCTGCGCGAATCTCATGGCTGACTTCGCCGCCATGCGCGCGGGCAATCTGACGCGCAAGGGTCAGGCCCAGGCCGCTGCCCTGGATGCCGCTGCTCAAGGAATCATGCGCGCGGTAGAACTGCTCGAAGATGCGTTCCTCGGTGCCCGGTGGTACGCCGAGGCCCCGGTCCAGCACGCGCACTTCCAGAAAGGGCAGAGGCTGCGCGCATTGATGCAGCTCGACGCGGATTTCCTTCCGGTCGCTGGAATACTTCTCCGCGTTCGACAAGAGGTTCACCAGCACTTGCGCAAGGGCATCACGGTCACCGTTTACGAACACCGGGGCGGGCGGTGTGTCCAGTTCGAGTTTGAAACCGGCCTGCTCCAGGTGGGGACGGTAGATCTCAACCGTCTCGGAGACGACCGCCCCGAGATCGCAGCGGAGGAATGCGTACTTTTTCTCGCCTCGTTCCAGCCGGGAGAAATCCAATACGTTGTTGATCAGGCGGGTCAGCCGGGCGGCTTCGGCGGTGATGACTTGCAGGTAGTTGCGTTGCTTCGCGGGGTCCGTCACGCGCCCCTCGGCCAGCAGCTCGGAGAACATGCGGATGGAGGTGAGCGGCGTCTTGAGTTCATGCGAGACGTTGCTGACGAAATCAGTCTTCTGCCGTGCGAGGGTGAGCTGGCGGCGCAGGTCAGCAACGAGCAGCCAGCCCCCGACGCCGATGGCCAGCACCAGCACGGTTACCAGCAGACTGATGGTGAGCGTGAGCGTCCGCGCCGACTGGCTGAGCTTGTTCGGGTCGAGCAGGTAAACGGCCATCTCCCAGTGCGGCAGCGCCTCGCCGATCTCCGTGGCCACGAACGGGCGCTTCCACGACGTGGGTTGGAAATTGGCATGCGAAACTGCCAGTGGTCGCGCGGCATCATCCAGCAGCGCGACGCACACCTCCTCGTGCAACGGGGCTTCGACTTTCACCACCGGCTTGAGGTCGGCGATCAGCCGGGGCAGTTGCAATTGCGCGCCGAAAATGAGCTGCGGTGAACGCGGCGGACGGTACCAAAACATCACCTTGAGTTTGTTGTCCAGAAAGCGGGCGAGCGAGCCCTCACTCGATTCGCCGATCAACTGGCGGAATTCAGCCTCGGCGGCGGCGACCTTCGAGGAGGGTTCGGCTTCGCCAGCCTCTTTCGGAGAAAAGTTTTGCAACGCCTGCTGGGGCACTACGGTCCGCGTCGGGACCTTCGTCAGTATCGCTTGTGAGGCAGTCGGGGCTTGGAAGAGATCCGATTGCTCGCCGGGCTGCCGGGCGGGGTTGGTAGCGGGCGGCTGCTGGGTGAGCGTGTTCAACCGTTGTTGCAGCAGCGTCGAGGGGTTGTTCTTTTCATCCAGGGCCTGGGAATTGGCGGCGAACCTGGAGGTGTAGGCGTACACTTCGGCCGGCTCGCGGTTGCCGAGGAAGGCGGCGTTGGCGACGCAGAAGTTCCGCGCTTCGGGTCGGCCCCAGGGCGAGGGCGAGAGGAGTTTGCCATTGTGGGCCACCACGAAACCCACGTCCGCGAACGGCCAGGCCTTCCGCAACGCTTCGTCGAAGCGCGGGGAAAGTTCCGCCGGCGTGCTGTCCGCCGTGAGGGATTCGACCTGCGTGACGAACTCGCGCTGGCGTTCCTGGAGATAGGCTTCCGCGTCACGCGCCAGCCGGTCCGCCAGACCCTGAAGCAGGAGCGAATGCTGGCGTTCGAGGACGAACTGCTGGTCACGCAGCGAGCGCACGGCGAGCCAGGCCAGCACCAGGCTGGGCACAAACACCGCAAGGACAAAGAGGAGCGCGACGCGTCTCATGGCTCAGGGAGAAGCATCGCGCAAGTGGGGGACGGAGTCGAGCGCGGCATCAGCGTGATGGGCGTGTTGGCACATTGCCTAACACGGCGGGAAACGAGGGGCTGATTTTGTCCGCCAGAACCAGCGTGTAGGAGAAGGCTCCGAGCAGCGTGCCCTGCGGGACTTCATGGCACTTGGCGCAACCGGCGGTGGCGCGCATCGCACCAACGACGCGGAGGACCGGCACCTCGACCGGTGAACGGGCCCCATTTGGATGGATCTGAGTCTTGCCCGCTTGCTGTACGATGTCCTTGCCGTTCCGCAACTCCGTGATCGCCCGTGATTCCTCATTGGTGATGAGGCGCGTTGGGAGGTGCACTTTCGACGCCTTGTTGGTCAGAACCGCCATGCTGATCGACTCCGTACCTGAATTTAAGTAAGCAGTGGGTTTGGTTTCCAGCGCGATGAGTACAGGCCGGGACGCGTGATATTTTTCGCCAGCAAGGGTGACTTCCGTCCAACTCGGCGTAAATCCCATGCGGCGTACGCCAAATCCTGGGGCGCTTGCGAAGTATTGCAATTGAGCAGCGTGCATCTTTATCAGCTCCGCCGGCACGGCCGGCGAGGGGGGCGGTTGCTGGGCTTCAGGTTTCGGCTGCTCTTCCGGTGGCAGGCCGGCCGTGGCCACGAAGGCGGCGGCGAAGAGGGCGAGCCCCAGCGCGATCGGCAGGGAACGCGGAGGGTTAGGTGAGGATGAGGTGTGTTTGGTTTGCATGTTTGCTGGGGTGTTGCGGTTTTACTGGCGCTGTGCGGAAACTAAAGCGGGGACGGGCCGCGATGCCTGTTGCAGGAACTCCCAGCCGAGCGTGCTGAACTGCTGCGCCGGGATGCGTCTGGCTAGCCGGCGCACGGTCGGTTCCAGGAAGCGTCCCAGACCGAGCGCCTGGGTTTCCGAGACGATCTGTGCGCGGTCGTCCGGCTCGGCGGCGATGAACCGTTGGAGTTGACCAAGCACGGCCGTCTCAATGGCGGGTGTAATCACCTCGGCGCGGCCCACCATGACGCGGACGGTTTTGGTCGGTGCAGGCGAGACGGTCAGCGGCAGGGTGCGGTCGGTCCAGGTCCGGGGCAGGAGGTAGAGCACGCGCACGCCCGGCTCGGCAAACCATGAGTCGCTCCATGTCTTCACCATCGCGGCGGCTTCGCGTTCGAAGAGCCCTTCCCGCACGAGCGCCTGCTGCATGTCCGCGACGAGTTGCGCCGTCACTTCGGCGCGGGGCCGGGAACTGCGGCGGCACGGAAACACGATGTCCTGCGTGGCATTCGTTCCGAGCTGGTCCACATAAGTGTATTTCGCCTGGGTGCCGTTGACCTGCAGGACGAAGAGGCTGCGTAACGGTTCCGCCCCCTCGTTTTTCACCCGCAGCGCATTCGATCCCTCGGGCAGGGACACCGTGAGCGGCGCGTTGAAATAGCCGACGCCCCGGTAGAACAGCAGGCTTTCCAGTTCGGGCTTGGCGTCCGTGCCGGGGGTGCGACGCAGGAAGTCAGCCTCCGCCTCGCGGGCGGGGAAGTAATGGCTCGGTGCGGAGTGCGCGGGGAGCTGGGCTTGCAGTTCCGGGTGCTGGGCGCGCGGCAGGATGGTCAAGCGGTCCCAGACGAGCTGGTTGATGCGGCCCGGCGTCGTGAAACTGTTTGGGCTGAGCTGGGGATACCACTCGGTGATGTGCCCTCGCGGAAACCGCACGGACACATCCACGGTGCGCTCGCGGTCCGAGTAGAAGTAGATCACCGGCGTCTCCATGCGTTGCAGCGAGCGCGCGGCGGTCTTGCCGTAATACACCGGGGCGGGGCGACCTGCCGGATCACGCGGCAGCCGGTTCACATTGTAAACAAACGGCGGCAGGTCCGAAGCGACCAGCGGGTTCCACTCCAACTGGACGCCCTCCGCGCCCTGAACCGAGGTGAACGTGCCCCATTCATGGGCGGTGAATTCATCGGGTGGCAAACTGCATGCCAAGACGGTTTGTGGCAGGTCCGAAGCGGCAAGTGGGTTCCACTCCAACTTGACGACTCCGTTGCGCTGGACCGAGAGAATTGGACTCTGTCCAGGAGCGGTGAGTTTCCCGCGTGGCAGCCCGCACGCAAAGGCGGTGTAAGTGAGCAGGGCGGCGGTGAATGTCAGCAGGATGTTTTTCATGCTGCCAGCATGGCCGATGCGGCCGGGCGGTTGTCACCCGCGCGTCAGGGGATTGTAAAAGATTTGTATGGCGGATTAGTTGGCAAGGACGAGTGACACAGGGTACATGACCGCGAAACTTGGTGGGCACGACAGGACTTGAACCTGCACGGATTGCTCCACTGGATCCTAAGTCCAGCGCGTCTGCCATTCCGCCACGTGCCCGAAGAACTGCCGCATCTTCCGCCGGATCTCGCGGCGCGTCAACGACGGGCCGACGGTATGGAGCGCACCGCGCGCAAATGCTAGAAGCCGGCATGGCTTTGACGTTGTCACCGGAAGAAACCCGCATCCTGGGCTGTCTCATTGAAAAGGAGCGCACCACGCCCGATCAGTATCCGCTCTCGCTCAATGGCGTGACCATCGCCTGCAACCAGTCCACCAACCGCGACCCGGTCACCTACTACGAGGAGAAGGTCGTCGCGCTCGGCTTGGACGACCTGCGCGGCAAGAAGCTGGTGACCCAGCTCTGGGGCGCGGGTTCGCGCGTGCAGAAGTTCCGGCAC
Source organism: Pseudomonadota bacterium (assembly GCA_009924135.1). Classification (GTDB taxonomy): domain Bacteria; phylum Verrucomicrobiota; class Verrucomicrobiia; order Limisphaerales; family SXTU01; genus SXTU01. The sequence continues at coordinate 18,627 of RFSE01000061.1, forward strand.
AACCTGCTGGATGTTTACGAGTTGAACCCCCGGGAAGTGGCACTGCTGTGCGTCCTGCTGCTGCGCGGTCCGCAGACGCCGGGCGAGCTGCGCATCCGCGCCGAACGGTTGCACCCGTTTGCGTCGCTGGCGGAGGTCGAGGAGACGTTGCAGGGGCTGACCCTGCTCGCGGAGCCGCTGGTGCGCATCGTCCCGCCCCGGACGGGCCAGAAAGAAAAGCGTTTTGTGCAACTGCTCTCGGGCGAACCGGTGCAGGAAGAAACGCCCGCCGCCGAAGCCCGTCCGGCCGTGGTGACCGGACCGACGCGGGTGGAAACCCTCGAAGCCGAAGTGGCCGCGCTCAAGACCGAGGTGGCGGTGTTGCGGGAGGAGTTCGCCAAGTTTCGCAAGCAGTTTGAGTAAGCCGGAGAGTGCTCGTTGGAACGGATTAGAGGGACCACAGAGACGCGATGAACACAGAGCAGGAAATTGGTTTTCGCTTCAGTTTATCCGGAAGCATTCTTTAGCCACGAATGGAACGCGAACGAAACACGGATCAGCAGGGGAAGGTAAGGCCGGGTGCTTCTGGGCTCGGTGGCATCGTTTGGGGGCAACGTTCAGCAACCGTGCAGATGCGTTCGGCTTGTCCCCATCCGTGTTGCATCTGTGTTCCATCCGTGGCTAAAGGATTCTTCCGGTTTATGCCTCTGTGTTCATCGTGTCTCTGTGGTCGAATATCCGGTTTCGATTGGAAGGTGATGGCCCCTGGTCATACGCCGCGTTGACAAGCTGGCGGCCAACGCGGACAACTCCCGCGCATGACGAAAGTTGCCATTGTCGGTGCGTCCGGTTACTCGGGTGAAGAACTCGTCCGGCTGCTGCTCAACCATCCCCACGCGGAGCTGGTCGCCGTCACCTCGCGCCAGCAGGCCGGGCAGTCGGTCGCGCAGGTGTTCCCGAAGTTCGCCAGTCATCCGCGTGCGCGGACGCTGCGCTTCGTGGAGCCCAACGCCGAGCTGCTGGCCCGGCAGGCCGAGGTCGTGTTCCTCGCGCTGCCGCACGGCGTGGCGGCGGAGTTCGCCGTGCCGCTGCTCAACGGCGGCGCGCGGGTCATCGACCTGAGCGCGGACTTCCGGCTCAAGAGCGCCGCGATCTACAAGGAGTTTTACGCGCACGAACATCCCGCGCCCGAGCTGCTGGCGAAGTCCGTCTATGGCCTGCCGGAAGTGCACCGCGCGGCCATCCAGGGCGCGCAGCTCATCGCCTCGCCCGGCTGCTATCCCACGAGCATTTTGCTGCCGACGATTCCGTTGCTCCGGGCCGGCCTCATCAAACCGCAGGGCATCATCGCCGACTCAATGAGCGGCGTGAGCGGGGCGGGCCGCAAGGCGGAGCTGGACTACCTGTTCGTCGAGTGCAACGAGAGCGTGCGGCCCTACGGCGTGCCGAAGCACCGGCACTTGTCGGAGATCGAGGAGCAGCTCACCCTCGCCGCCGGCACCAGCGTGACCATCCAGTTCACGCCGCACCTCATCCCGGTGAACCGCGGCATCCTCACGACCCTGTACCTCGCGCCGGCGCAGCACTTTGCCACGGCGGAAGAAGCGGCGGCGCTGAATGCGCAGATCGCGGCCTGTTACCAGGCGGCGTATGCGAACGAGCCGTTCGTGCGCGTGCTCGAAGGCAAGGCCCTGCCGGACACCAAGAACGTCGTGGGCACGAACGTCCTGGAACTCGCGTGGCGGCTGGACGTGCGCACCGGCCGGCTGCTGGTGATGAGCGCCGAGGACAACATCGTGAAGGGGGCGAGCGGCCAGGCCGTGCAGAGTTTCAACGTGATGTTTGGCTTCTCCGAAACGGCGGGCCTGCTGTAGCCGGGCCAGCGCGTCCGGGCACCGCAGCGTGCGGGGATGGCGCGCGAACTGTCGCAGGTTCACGGAGGGATTCTCCCGTCCGCCGGGTAACTTTCCGACTGGTCAGCCCCATGCCCCTGATGATAGAGTCGGCGCAATTCCGTGAATTTTCCCGTCACACGCTACATCGTGCTGCTTCTGGTGGGCTTTTTTTGCGGGGGGCAGACCGTGGCCGCCCCGGCAGACAAGCGCCCGTTCGCTGAATTGTTGATAGCAGCGGAGAAAGGCGAAGCGTTGGCGCAGCGGCTGGTTGCCGCTGCCTATTTCACTGGAGAAGGCGCGGCGAAGAACGAGTCCGAAGGGGTGAAGTGGCTTCGGCGCGCGGTGGACCAGCACGATCCCGTCGCCCAATACACGCTTGGCATTCTCCACGATGAAGGGCGGGGGGTGCCGCGCGACTTGGCCGAGGCGGTTAAGTGGTATCGGCTGGCCGCCGAGCAAGGGCATGTGGACGCGCAATACAATCTGGCCCAATGCTACCTCAAAGGGGATGGAGTCCGGCAGGATTACGCGCAGGCCGTCGAGTGGTTTCGCAAGGCCGCCGTCCAAGGTGATGCTCCGTCCCAGACGCAACTTGGGCTGGCTTACATCGCGGGTAAATTCGTGAACCGGGATTATGTGGAGGCCGTTTCGTGGCTGCGCAAAGCCGCTTATCCGCCAGGGGCAGACCGCCGCGCGCAATTTTTTTTGGGCCGGCTCCATCAGGAAGGCGAAGGCGTGGACAAGGACGACACCATGGCCGCGCGGTGGATTCGCAAATCGGCCGAACAGGGGTGGGCGGACGCGCAGTTCTCCCTGGGTCAATTGCTGCTGGCGGGCCGGGGCGAGGCGGCCAACGCGGCCGAGGCGCGGAAGTGGTTCGAGCAGGCCGCCGCGCAAAAGCACGAGGGCGCTACGAAGTGGCTGGCGGAGGCCAACGGCGCGCAGCCAGTCACGGCGGCTGCTCCGGTCGCCAAGACCAACGCACCTGCGTCGGCGGTTGCTAAGTCCGGGCCGCCGCGCCCGGACAGCGGGTCGCGCGTGGGCTCCTGGGGCGAGTTCACGCGGCTGGAGTTCCATGGGCTGCGGACCTATGCGACGAACGACGTGGTCAACGCGCTCCTGCAGTCGCCGGACTTCCTGCTCGCCGCGCATCCGGCCGCGCCGCAGACCGAGTTTGCGCCGGCCTTGCAGAAGGCGCTGGTCAACGGCTACCGCAACGGCGGCTTCCGCGACGCGCGGGCCGTGGTGATGCTGGACGAGGCCCGGCAGCGCGTGCGCGTGGAAGTGACCGAGGGGCCGCGTTTCCGGTGCGGGACGGTGCGCGTGGTGAACGCGAAGCAGTTGCCGGTCGCCGAAGTCGTGCGGCGGCTGACGGAGAAGGTGCCGGCCCAGCCGCAGGAGACGGCCGCAGGCGACATGCTGCAGTGGCTCAAGGCGCAGCAAACCGCCCAGCAGGAAGACGTCACCTGGAAAGCCGGTGCCGTGGTGCCCTTCGACGGGCCGGCGGCCGATGAGCGGCAGGCCGCAGTGGAGAAGGTGTTGGCGTCGTGCGGCTTTCATTTTGCGAAGCTCGCCCTCCGGCTGGAACCGCAGCCGACGGGCGACCGCATGGATCTCGTGGTGGACGTGCAGGCCGAAGGCGCGGCCGGCAAGCTGGGCCAGATTGAAGTCACCGGGTTGACGCGCCACACGCCGGGGCAATTTCTCTCGTGGCTCGGCGTGAAGTCCGGCGACCCGCTGGCTTTTGACCTCGTGCCGAAGCTGGAGGGGCGCATCGCGGATTCGGGTCGGTTCCTCACCCAGCGGGTCACGCCGGAACAACTCGTGGGCGACGCGGGGCAAGTGAACTTGAAGATTGAGGTGCGGGAGTTCACCAACTCGCCGCTGCTGGGCCAGGCCTTCTCGGCGACAGAGCAGTTGCTCCTGCGCACGCGGGCGCAGACGGAGGCGGCCTTTTTGCGGGGCGAAGAGCTGGTTTTTGAGTCACACCTGACCAATGTGGTGGTGGGGACCAACCGCACCCTCACGCTGAACGGCCGGGCGCAGGTGGTGCTGCGGCCGGACGCCCTCGCGGTGCTATACTGGACGGGCGATACGTTGGAACGCGGCTTCCTTACTTCGACGAACGGCCTGCTCTACGTGTCCACCGTCTCGGGCCGGAGGTTCGAGTCACCGGTCGGCGCGAACGTGCGGGCGACGGGCTCGGTGCGGTTTCAGCCCAACCCAGATTTCAACGGCACCAACTCGACGTCCCACTTTAGCGCCGTGTTCGGGATGGACAAGCGCCCGGATGCCGCTGGCCGGACCGTGGATTTGAGCTTCGAGGTCGCGCCCGGGCTGGTGATTCACCGCGCCCGCCAGCCAGGGATGCAATCGCGCCGGGAGCAGGATCTCGTGCACCTCGCCACCACGAACGAGGCGTGGCGGATCCGCGCCGCGTCCGGCGAACTGGTGGAATACTTGGCCTGGTCCAAGGGCGAAGAAGGCGGCGACTACGCCATCAGCCTGCGGCCCCAGCGCGGGGCCTTGGCGGCGGCGGAGCGCACCCTGCGGGCGGCGGGCGCGGGCCGGCCAAATCTGCTGGTGGCGGACCGGCCGGTCGGCTCGGCGGCGGGCCTGCTGGCGGCGGAACTCGCGGAGTCGCCCTGGCTGCCTCTCTGGCTCAAGGGGCTGGAACCAACGCAGGTGAAGCCGTTCGCCAGCGCGCTCCAGCGCTTGGCGATGGGCGGGCTGCTCGACCCGTTCGACGAGCTTCTCGGCGGAGACTCCAATCGCGAGACGTTTTTCATTCCCACCGAGCTGCCGCCGCCGAACGTGCCGGCCCTGATGCGGATGTTCTGGGGCCAGATCTCCGCGTGGCTGCACCGCTTCTCCCAGGAGCACCTGCCGGTTGGTTCGTGGCCGGCCACGCTCACGCGCGAAGGCGTGATGCTTTTCGGCGGCAATCCCAAATTTGCCGATCCAGAGTTAACGCGCATTCTGGAATCGCCCCAAACCGGTCCGCTCGGCTGCCTCGCTGCCGCCGGTCTGCTGGCCCAGGCCGGCAATGAGGACGGCGCGGTCCGTTTCGCCGAGCGCGGCCTGCAACGCCTGAGCGCGGAAGACTTCCGACGTGACGCGGTCCTGCTGCTGGACATCGCGGACCATTACACCCGCCGCGCGGGCCGGCCCCTCGCCGCCCTGTCCACCTTGCCGGCGGAGGAGCTGTCGGCGCTTCTTAGTCTGCTGTCGCCGTCCGCGCGCGGCTTCCTATTGCGCGCCCTCGCGGCTCTCAAGGTGCAGCCCGACCGGGGCCTGCGCGAAGTGCTGGAGCCGTTGCTGGCCGACTGGTGGCAGGGTGGCTTGCAAAACGAAGTCGAGGCCGCGCTCCGGCGTACACAGGGCGACGCCAGCGCGCGCGCGGCGGCTCAAAAACTTTTTGTCCAAGCCGTGGCGCGGCTGGAGGGCACGGATGGCGCCGCGGCCAACTCCACCGAGGCGGCGCGGCTTTTCCGGCAGGCGGCGCAACAAGGCAGCGCGGGTGCGGCTTACTACCTGGGCGTGCTGCATGAGAAGGGCGTTGGCGTCCAGCGGGACTTCCCGGAGGCGCTCAAGTGGTTTGGCCAGGCGGCCACCAATGGCGTGATTGAAGCGCAGATGAAGCTCGGCGACGTTTACAGCAATAATCTGGATACCCCGCCCGATCTGGTCGCGGCGGCCTTCTGGTATCGGCGCGCGGAACTCAACGGTAACCTCGTGGCCCGCGCGTTTGGCAGCAGTGTGGAGGGCCGTCTCACCCCTGAACAGCGCAAGCAGCTCACGGAACGCCTCCAAGCCGTGCTGGGCGCCAATTTACCCGGGCAAGGCCAGCCGCGCAAACCAGAGCCTGCCCGCTGACGTGCGTAGTTAGGTGTCATAGCCCTTCACCTACAAACTTACTCTTACCGGCCCAGAAATCATTGAGGCTCTGCCACCACTTGGCGCTCACGGGAAGCAAATGCTGGACGAACAACTCGGGGTCAGTGCCTTCGTTGCCCCAGACGTTCTGAATCCCCTCAAGCAAACCAATCGTGGCTGCTTCTCGAACGTAGTGCTCGCCTTCGATATGCAATCGCTCGATGACCTGTGCGACTGCCGGAAACCCTGCGGTCTCGTGCTGCTGGTGAAGCCGGAGCAAGTGTCTCACAAAATCGCCGAGTACGAGGTATGGAATTTCCTCGCCGTAATACTGGCGATGCTCGTCCAAGACCGGTTGAAACGACGGGCACGCCTCGATGAGCAACGGTATCATCTGGTCTCGCGTAATCACGGTGCGCGCGGGATGACGTCTAACAGGCATTCGGCCGTACTTTGCGAGCTGGCAAAGTCAGGGCGGGGGGTGAGCATGGGACGGAGTTTATGGACGGTAGCGGGTGCGTCCAGTGAAATTCCCGCCCGCTTTAACTAGGTCATCGGACTCAAGCGCTGAGTCGCGAAAAACTGTACTTAAGCGTTTAGCTGTTAGCGTTTAGCCGTCGGCCGTCAGCTTTCAACCTTCAACCATCGTTATGAGCGGAAATCGACACCTCACCCCGGCCCTCTCCCCGAGCGAGGCGGAGAGGGTGGCCTTCGACTCTCGACCCTCGACTCTCGACCACTGTCTGAGCCGAATCGACACCTCACCCTCAATCCCTCTCCCCGAGCGAGGCGGAGAGGGAAGGGGCGCTCCGGTGCAACCGCGTTGCGCTGAATGCCTGCCACGGCCACGCCGTCCGCGACTACAGTACATGAACCGCCTTTTCCCCCTCGCGCTGCTCGCCTTGGCGTGCGGCTGGTCCGCCACTTCGGTCCGCGCCGACCACGACCAGCCCGCAGGCCATTCCGTGCACGGGGACGCGTTTAACGAAGGGCCGCGACAGCAGGCGCATCTCATGCCCGGCATGGGCGCGGTGCATTTCCCCATCACGACGAAGAATCCGCTGGCGCAGAAGTTCTTTGACCAGGGTTGCGGGCAGCTCCACGGGTTCTTTTACTTCGAGGCGGAACGCTCCTTCCGGCAGGCGGCGGCGCTTGATCCGTTTTGTGCCAGTGCCTACTGGGGCATGGCGCTCGCGAATCCGGGCAACACGAAGCGCGCCAAGGAGTTCATCAAGTCCGCCGAGAAGTACCTGGCCGGAGCCAGCCCGCGCGAGCAGCGCTGGATCACGGCCCTGGCCGCGTTTTACCGGGACGAGAAGAAGGATGAAAAGAAGGACGACAAGGAGCGCCGGAAGGAATATCAGAAGGCCCTCCAGCAGATTGTGAAGGATTACCCGGACGACCTCGAAGCCAAAGCCATGCTCGCCGTGCGGCTTTGGCAGGACAGTGCCGACGGCGTCCCGTACGGTGACAAGGAAACCGTGGATGCGCTCATCCGGCCCGTGCTTGCGGCGAATCCGTTGCATCCGGCGAATCATTACCGCATCCACCTTTGGGACGAGGGCCAGAAGGCGACGAACGCGCTGGTCTCTGCGGCGAACGACGGCTTCTCCGCGCCGGGCATCGCGCACATGTGGCACATGAGCGGCCACACCTACTCGGCCCTGAAGCGTTACTCGGACGCCGCGTGGCAGCAGGAGGCCAGCGCCCGCGTGGACCACGCCTACATGATGGGCAACCACGTCCTGCCCGATCAGATCCACAACTTCGCCCACAACAACGAGTGGCTCATCCGTGACCTCAATCACATCGGGGCCGCGCGCCGGGCCATCGACCTGGCGAAGAACATGATCGAGCTGCCGCGCCATCCGAAGTACAACACTCTGACCAAGGGGAGTTCAAATTACGGTTACCAGCGGCTGCTCGACACCCTGGTGCGCTACGAACTCTGGGACGAACTGCTCGCCCTCGGCGGCACGGTGTATCTCCAGCCGACGGACAATAACGACCACGAGGCCCGGCGGTTTCATGCGCTCGGTCTGGCCGCGCTGAACACCGGCGACATTACCGGGGGCAAGAATCAGATCGCCGCTCTCGAAGCCCTCGCGGTGAAGGTCACTCCCAAGCCTTCGACCAATGCACCGGCGACTGGAGCACGGACGCCCACGTCCGCAGCCCCGACCGGGAAAACCAACTCGGTTGCAGACGTGGGTGTCCGCACTCCGACGAACGCGCCTCCGGCTGCCAAGACGGCTCCGAAATCCGACGCGAAGAAAAGCGCGCCTACGAGCTACACCGGCGCAGCCGGCCTGCTGGCCACCGGCAGCACCAATTCCATCGCCGGGGCCGTTGCCGAATTGCGCGTGCTCGTCGCCTTGAAGGAAGGCCAGTTCGCTGCCGCGAAGGAACAAGTAGCCAAGCTGACCGGAGTCCCGAAAGACCGGCTGGCCCGCCTTTACTTTGCCGCCGGTGACAAGGTGAAGGCCGAGCAGGTCGCCCAGGAAGCCATGAAATCCGGCGAGAAACAGGCGCAGCCGCTGGCGAACTACGTGGATATCGCGTACCGCAACGGCCACTACAAGGAGGCGTTCGAAGCGTTCTTCAGCCTCCGTGAGATTGGCGCGGAGGTGGACCTGGACGCGCCGGTGTTCCGCCGCCTTGCCCCCGTGGCCAAGGACCTTAAACTGGCCTCCGACTGGCGTCCGCCGCTGACGCGGTCGTGGGATTTTGGCAAGCGTCCGAGCCTGGCCTCGCTCGGCCCGGTCCGCTGGCAGCCCGTCTCCGCGCCGGACTTCGCACTGCCCGATGGCGATGGCAAGAAGACCACGCTGCGCCAGTTCAAGGGCAAGCCGGTGATCGTCATTTTCTACCTGGGTGCGGGCTGTGCGCACTGCATCGAGCAACTCATCGCGTTCGCGCCGCTGGCGGACGATTTCAAGAAGGCCGGCATCTCGCTGGTGGCCGTGAGCACGGACACGGTCGAGGGGCTGAAGTTCACGGTGGAAAAGGCGAAGTATAACGGCGGGTTCCCCATACCGCTGCTCTCGGACGAGAGCCTGAAGGCGTTCAAGGCTTACCGCGCCCACGATGACTTCGAGAACCAGCCGCTGCACGGCACGTTTCTGATCGATGGCGAAGGCCTCATCCGCTGGCAGGACATCAGCTTCCAGCCATTCATGGAGACGAAGTTTCTGCTGACGGAAGCGCAACGGCTGCTGGGCCTGCCCAAGGGCGGCGGCCCGGTGCCGCCAATGAAGCTGGCGTCCCCCGGCCGATCCAAGCTGGCACTCGTCGAGAGCCGGTGAACGGGCAAAAATCACTGGCCAGCGCCCGACTCCGGCGTAGATTCCTCCCATGAGCGTTGAGCAACTGGAACAGCAGGTTCTGGCGCTGTCCCCTGACGAACGGCTGCGTTTCGCCGAATGGTTTGACGACCACCGGCATGAGATCGTGCCAGGCGATGAAACTCCGGTTGCCCAGCAGGAGGAGTTGCTGCGCCGTCGGCAGGAATTCCTCGACCATCCGGAGCGTTTTGAGAGGGTAAGAATTGAGGCCGAAGTGACAGGGTATCTGGAAGGCATCCGCCGTGAAGTTCACGCTCGCGTTTCATCCGCTCGTCCGGGCTGACCTCGCGGAGGCCTTTGCCCGGTATGACGAACAAGCTGCGGGCTTGTCCGACCGCCTGATCGGTGGAAGCCACCCGCGTCTTCGGTCGTCTGTTGAGTGCGCCACTCGTTTATCGGGTCCGATTTTACGATATCCGGAGGCTTAATCTCCGACGCTTTCCGTATGGAGTGTTTTACTTTGTTACCGGCGAAACCGTGGTGGTGCTGGGTGTCCTCCACGGAGCCCGTGATTCCGAGGCGGAACTGGCCCGGCGGCGGCAGGGTTTTGGCTGAACGCAGGGCGCAGATCAGTTACTCGTAGTCCGGGATGCCACTTGGGGACCCTTCTCCCTTCGCGGATCGAGGGGAGAAGGTGGCCGGAGGCCGGATGAGGGGAGCTGCCACCTTCGCCCACGCACGCAACCCCTCACCCCAACCCTCTCCCCTTGCTCCGCAAAGGGAGAGGGAGCCGAAGACTGACGACTTCGTAGCCGTGCCTGATGTCTGCTGCCGCAGAGCGAAGCGGTTGAATCAGCCTGGCACCAGCAGGGCCAACGGACTCCGGGCTCAAGCCTCGCGCTCATGCGATACCAAGAAACGGAGCCGCGCTCCTGAACGCCGCAATCTGTGCGTTTGCATTGAAACCCGGGGTTCGATTGCGGTTTAATCCCGCCGCCACTTATGTGCGCCATCACCGGCATCGTCCATTTCGACCGTCGCCCCGTCGCGGAATCCGAACTCGTCACGATGCGGGACGTGATGATCAACCGCGGCCCGGAGCACGGCGGCCAGTGGCTCGGCGGGCACGCTGCGCTCGGGCACCGGCGGCTGCGCATCATTGACCTCTCCCCGCTCGGCAACCAGCCGATGACCAACGAGGACTCCACCGTCTGGGTCACGTTCAACGGCGAGGTTTACAACTTCCAGCCCCTGCGCAAGGAACTGGAGGCGAAAGGCCACAAGTTCCGCTCCCACTCGGACACCGAAGTCATCGTCCATGGCTTCGAAGAGTGGGGCGAAGGGGTCGTGGCGCGCATGGATGGCATGTTTGCCATCGGCGTCTGGGACACGCGCAAGGACACGCTGCTGGTCGCCACGGACCGCTTCGGCAAGAAGCCCCTGTACTACTCGGTCCACGGCATGACCGTGCGGTTTGCCTCGGACAGCAAGGCCTTTTGGGCACTCCCCCAGGCGCAGCTTACGGTCAATCACGCGGCGATTGATTGTTACCTGCACCACCTCGCCGTCACGACGGACCACACGATTTACAACGAGGTCAGCAAGCTGCCGCCTTCGCATTATCAGGTTTTCGAACGCGGGCCGGGCGGCGAATTGCGTACCCGCACGGTGCGGTACTGGCAGCCGAACTTCCGCGACAAGATCGACGTCACCGAAGGCGAGGCGCTGGAACGCATTGATGCCGCGCTGAAGGAAGCCGTGCGCAAGCGCATGATCGCCGACGTGCCGCTCGGCGCGTTTCTCAGCGGCGGCGTGGACAGCAGCCTGGTCGTCGCGATGATGAGCCAGCTCTCCAGCAAGCCGGTGAAGACGTTCAGCATCGGCTTTCAGGAACAGGACTTCTCCGAACTCGAATACTCCGACGCCGTTGCCAAGCGTTATCAGACCGAGCACCAGCAAATCCGCCTCAAGCCCGATGTGCTCGAAATCCTGCCCTCGCTCGTCTGGGAATACGGCGAGCCGTTCGCTGATTCCTCGGCGATTCCCACGTATTACGTGTCCAAGGCGGCGAAGGAATTTGTCACCGTCGCGCTTACCGGGGATGGCGGTGATGAGCTGTTCGGCGGCTATGACATCGCGCGGGCGTCCTACTATGCGATGCGCTACGACGCTTACCTGCCGGGCTTCATCCGGGGGCCGTTGGAGGACTGGCTGTTCGCCGCCGAGCGCACGGGCCTGGCCCAAAAGCTCAAAACCCTGGCCACCCACGCCAGCCCGGACCCCGCGCGGCGTCACGGTTACTCGATGGCCTTCAACCAGCGCCAGCGGGAGGCGCTTTACACGGACACATTCCGCAGTTCCGTTGGCGCCCATCGGCCCTGGCACATCTACGAACGGCACGCCGAGGCGATGGCGAAACTGAACCTAATCGACCAAAACCTCTACCACGTCCTCATGGCGCGGCTCTCCAACGACTACCTCGTGAAGGTGGACGTGGCCTCCATGAAGGTGGCCCTCGAACTGCGCAGCCCGTTTCTGGACACCGACCTCTGCGCACTGTCCAGCTCCCTTGACCCGCTGCTGAAGGTGAAGGGCGGAGTTCAAAAGTACCTGCCCAAGCGGCTCGCCGAGCGCTATCTGCCATGGGAAGTGATCTACCGTCCGAAAAAAGGTTTTAGTCTCCCCCTGAAACACTGGCTCCGCACCGACCTCGCCCCCGTGCTGAACCGGATGCTCCCCGACGGCAACCTTGTGAAGGCCGGCTGGTTCAAAAAGACTGAAATCCAGCGCCTAATCGCCGAGCATACCGGCGGCACGGCCCAGCACACTCACCGGCTCTGGTCATTGCTGTGGCTGGAACTCTGGCACCGCATCTTCGTCGAGCGTTCGATGACCGGGCGCGAGAGTTTGCGGGGTTAGTCGGCAGACTGATGCAGCTAATCACCCTCATAAACAAAACCGAAATGTGCGCCGGGGGCCGTTACCGGCTTGCAGTCGGGGGATAGCTGAATTAAATCACCCCGGCAGTCGTGACCATTCCCGTGTCCGGCTTAACCAGAACAGTTTCGCGCGAAGCAATATTTGGCCGGCATTGATGTGAAATAATTCACAAAGTGGTGCCGGCCACCTGACAAACAATTAAGTCATCATGTCAGACATCTTTCCGAAATGGACGAACAAGCTGCCGGCGATGATCATCGCCG